>CAZENF010000005.1:0-26554 GCA_964513645.1 uncultured Candidatus Saccharibacteria bacterium | reverse complement strand
TTCAAACGGTAATATCACCGTCTTAGGTAATGGCACCTTCTCCGGTGCCGGTTCCAACTCCTTCTCCGGCTCTCTAAATATCTCCAAAGGCCTCAACGCTCTCTCTTATCAGGGCGGAGGACTTGCTCCTTGTATCAGTTCCCAATTCCTCCAATACACCGGCGGTCAGTTCTCATGTGCCAATGCCAATACCTCATCCATCACCGCCTTCGGCATCAGAGAAGGTAACACCGGTACCTTTAACAGAGCGACATCTGCTTCCTTTGAACCCGGTAACTTCAATGTTAAATTCAACTCAACGACCGGAGTCGCTTCCATCTCATTGGATTGGGTCAATGGTCCTGCCTCAAGATCAGCCAAACAGACCATCACCGGTAACTGGATCTTCACCGCCTCCGCCGGCTTCCAGAACTACGCCTCCGTCTCTCCTAAACTCGAAGTCTACAATTCAACTGGTACCGCTTCATTTGAGATATTTTCCCATAACACTGCAGATAAAAGATTTACCTTCCAATCTAATGACACCGGTTCAGGCATCCCAGACCGCCTCTCCTTACTTAATGGAGCCGGAGTTGAACTCTTATCCGTTGCTTCCACCGGTCTCGTTGACATCGACACCTTAAGAACCGGCCCAATGTCATTTGATGATAATGCGGGAGCCGTTACTTGGACTAACATGGAGATAACTTCGGCCTCACAAGGCACGGTGATGCGTTATACCGCGATGATAGATTCAAATCCTGTCTTAACCGTCTATGGTGTCGCCGATTCCGGCAACAACGCGAGTAACCTGAGGGTCGGTATCAGGAATTTAAACCCGACTGCAGTCTTAGATGTAGTTGATACCTTAACCGGCAGTGCGGTATCAAGCTCGTTTGAACTTCAATCTGCGAATACCCTTGGTTCGGTCGCTTCAATTTCTGCCACATCTCTGACCAGAGGCAATGTCTTTAAGACCCTGACTCCTGCCTCAACCTCATTCACCGGAAGGATATTCTCTTCAAAGGACCTCAACAGCAAGAACATCTTCGCCGTCTATGCTTCCGGTTCCGCTTTATTCAGGAACTCAATCAATGTCGGCATCGGCGATGTTTCAACTGTTTCATATTCGAGATTCGGAGTTTCAACGATAACCGGCCCTTCAAGGAACTGGATAACCCAAGCCAACGATGTCCTGGTTTCGGGCGATCTATATGCCTTAGGTACAATCTCTGGTCAATTTGCCTCAGCATCTGCTTACTTCGGAAATGCTTTCCCGACCAATGGTACGAATGGCTGTTCGGGTGGAAGCGATAAGCTTCAATGGAACAATAATACTGGCAAGTTTGCTTGTAATACATCAGCGGCTGCCGGAGCGGTATCTTTAGCGCCATCAACGCCTGATTCAGATTCGTCCTCGAACAATTCTATTTGGATAAACGATACAGCCGGAGGTAGATTCTTAGAATTCCAAGAAAACAGTTCCAAGAAATTCTATATTACCACTTCAGGCAGTGTCATATCCTCTGGTTCTTTCAACTTCGGCATAAATAACGGAGTAGCCACCACTTCTTACAACCGACTTGGCACTTCAACTGTGACCCTGCCCAGCTCTAACTGGATAACTCAATCCAACGACCTTCTCATCTCCGGTGATCTATATATTGTAGGTTCTGTTTCTGCTCGTGTTGCTTCAAGCTCTGCTTATCTCGGAACTGCCTTTACTGATGGAGATTGTTCAAACGCTTCGACCCAAAAACTTAACTGGGAAATATCCACCGGCCATTTTAGATGTAACACTGACCAGACAAGTGCCGGCGGAAGTACGCTTTTCAATGGTGTAGAAATCGCCTCCGGTTCGGCTAAATTAGGTAATCACTACGGTTCTATCTCCTTTGATAACAACATGTTCACCGTCCACCAAGGTCTGGGTGCTCAATCATCGATCGCTTTCATCGGTCTTAACTGGACTACCGGTCCTGCTTCCCGTGGTATGACCGCTCTTCAAACCTGGTCCGGTATTAATAATTTTTCAATCGGCGCAAGCGCTTCAAAGTTTGAGATAACCGGAACGACGGGTATTACCGCCTCCATCTCAAAGACTTTGTGGGTCAGTGCTAACCAGGGATTTGTCGGCATAGGTTCTTCAAGTCCGACCCAGAGACTTACTGTTTCAAGCGGCAGCTTCTATCAAACTTATGGTTCAAATTATACACCGACTCAGCTTTCATCAGAGGAATTAGGCGCTAACGGAAACTGGCTCAAGGTATATGGTAAGTTTGCTTACATTGTGAAAGGAAACAATGCCGGGACTTGTTCGGGACGTAATCTGACGGGTTGTGAATTAAGTATTTACGATGTTTCGAATCCGGCGAGCCCTTCGGCTGTCGGAGGCATTGATCCTCTAAATAATTCTGGAGTAACAGCAGTGGATGTTAGTGGGAAATATCTTTATATGGGCGGCGGTGGGGCTAGTCAAAATACAGTAAGAATTTATGACATATCAAGGCCGCAAGCCCCAATATTGATGAGTTCCATCTTCAATTCAGGCGCAACCATAAATCAAATAACTGTCAAGGGCAAATATCTTTACTTTTCTGCCAACTCAACTGGTGATTCATTGCCAGAATTTAATATTTACGATATATCTGACCCCAGAACACCTGTCTTTCTAAGCGGTTTGGAACTTGGAACGGTGAATGCTTTCCAATTTTCTATCAATGGCCGGTATTTATATTTATCAGAATCAGGTAATTCGGGTACTGAACTTAGGATATACGATATCTCAAATCCGTCTTCAATGCGCCTGGTAAGCGGAATAGAGATTGGAGCTAATACATCTTATACCTACATCTCCGGTAATTATTTGTATGTTACGACTCTTAACGTCACTGGTACATGTTCTGGTACGACCTTGACCGGTTGTGAATTCAGGATTTATGATGTGTCCGACATAACTAATCCTGTTCCTATGTCCGGAGTGGACAATAATGGGGGTGATTTGACCGGCGGTTTAACCATTGCCGGTAAATATGCCTATATCGGGGGAACAGTATCAGGATTTAATTCCTTTGAAATTTACGATATCAGTAATAAATTTCGTCCGGTCAGGGTTGGCGGAGTAAGTCCAAACGGTTCAGATATGTTTTTCTCAACAGTTGTTGGTAAAAATGCCTATTTATTGACCGGTAATAATGCCTCGGGGCCGGAATTCTATGTTTTTGACCTGGGCGGTATAGACTCACCGGTGGCAAATATTGGCGCTTTGGCGGTGAATAAGCTTGATGTTTCTGAAGACGCGAATATTTATCAGAATTTGAATCTTGGCGGAGCGTTGAATGTATCAAGGGGCATATTATCAAATGGCCCTGTTGCAATAAATGGTTTTGGAACGGATACAACTGTAACTAAGTCATTTGACCCATTTTTATCTATATCTGTTAGCTCTGGTTCTTATCCTGGCCATTTGATTACAGCCAATGTTGGTACTATGGTAGGCGACAGATTTACCGGCGAGTTCATAGATTTTAAGAGAGCTTCAAGTTCGGTGTTTATGATCGAAGATAATGGTGCAGTCTTAGCTTCTGGCGCTGTTCAATTCGGTTCAAGTGGAGTTCCTTCGTCTGTGGCCTATTCCCGTTTTGGAACTTCGACCCCGATTCATATCGGAACGATTGCTACACCGAAAGATCTCTTGATCTCGGGCGGTCTTGAAGTTGTCGGTTCGACTGCCTTAGACGGAAAGGTTGCTTTGACCAACGGCAACAACCTTACTCAAACGCCACTTAATCCAACTTACTTCGGCGGTTCGGATAATGGCGGTACGACCGATGCCACGGGGACTGTATTTGTGACGGGAAGATATATTTATACAGGCAAGAACAATAATACCGGAACTTGTACCAATACAGTTAAAACCGGTTGCGAATTCCAGATCTACGATGCATCCAATCCGGCCTCGCCTTCATATGTCGGCGGTTCGGATATCGGAGACAATGCCAGCGTTAGCTTTGCGGCCGGAAGATATGTCTATATTGGAAAGGCCGGCAACGGTGGAATATGTACCAAGACCGTCAAGACCGGTTGTGAATTGCAGATATATGATGTTTCCAAGCCATCATCACCATCATATATCGGTGGAGCTGATTCGGGCGGTAACAGCACTAATGATTCGGTTACAAGCATATACGTTTCAGGAAGATTTCTTTATCTGACCAAGGTTGGAAATGGCGGTACGTGTACTTCGACGGTAAAGGTTGGTTGTGAGTTGCAGGTCTACGATATTACCAACATTTCCTCGCCATCCTATACGACCGGTTCTGACTCGGGCGGAACAGCAACCAATGACGACGCAACAAGCGTGTTTGTTCTGGGCAGATATTTGTATGAAGGAAAAGTTGGTAACTCCGGAATTTGTACGTCGTTGGTGAAGTCAGGTTGCGAATTCCAGATATACGATATTTCAAACTTAGCATCTTTGTCTTATGTCGGCGGTTCGGATAACGGCGGTACGACTGATAATGAAACGGCGATCGATATCCTCGGGCGCTATGCTTACCTCGGAAAAGCCGGCAACAGCGGAACTTGTACTTCGACTGTTAAGACCGGTTGTGAATTGCAGATATATGATGTTTCCAAGCCATCATCACCGTCATATCAGGGTGGTTCGGATAACGGTGGTACGACCGACAATGAGAAGGCAATATTTATTGCCGGTCGATATGTTTATACAGCAAAAGCCGGTAATGTTGGAACTTGTTCAAGCACGGTCAAGACCGGTTGCGAACTTCAGGTTTATGATGTGATTTCAGTGGCTTCCCCGTCTTATAAGGGCGGAGTTGATAACGGCGGTACACCAGATAATACGACTGGATTATTTGTCGCCGGCCACTACGCTTATACCGGAAAGGCCGGTAACAGCGGAACTTGTACTACAACTACCAGTGCTGGTTGTGAATTGCAGGTATATGATATCTCCGGTGTTGAAGCGACCTCAGTCTTGGCTCATTCTCTGGCTGGGGGTACTTTGCAAATAAGAGACGATGGATATATCGGCGGTTCGCTTAATGTTACCAATGCTTTGACAGTCGGTTCGGGTGGGCTGATGTCACAAGGTCCGGTCGCAATAATTCCGGCCAGCAGTTCTTCGACCACAGATATGCTTTTGATATCCAATATCGGCCAGAAAGCAACCGCCAATGGTGTCAACGGACTCCAGCTTAATTTTGACTCGGCTCCTGGAACAGGTTTAGGCAACGGTGCGGTCAGAATAAATATCAACAACAAAAATACGGCTGCCGGCGGCGATGCCAGAGGTTTAAGGATAGTAGCGACCGGTGCCGGGACTAACATTAACTCAAATACTATCGGTATCCTTATCGACCCTCTTGTCGCATCTTCCTCGGCCGCGACGGAAACTGCATTATCGATCGGTTCCGGCTGGGACAATAGTATTCTCGTTGCTTCAAACTCCTCGATCGGCCGGGTTCCGAGAATTGGTATAGGAGTTTCCAATCCGAAGGGACCGTTCTTCCTGTATGACGGCCAACCGGGTTCGATCTCTTCCGGCTCTTTTGCCATAAGGTCGTTAAATACTATCGGTGCGATCGCTTCAATATCAGACATGTCTTTGACAACCGGTACCGGACTTCAGATGACCATTCCGTCAAACTCAAGCGCTTTCAAACTTTTCACCCGAAATGCTGGCGGCTATGTAGTTAAGGCCTCCTTGTCCGGAGCCGGTAAGTTCGAATTAAACGGCGGGGCTTCATTCTCTAATTCAGGATTAACCACTGCCGGAGCGAACTTAGAAATCTTAGCTTCTTCGGCCTATATCAGGAGCCACAACAAGGATATCTATAACACTCTCTTGGTCGGCAACATCTCGACCGGCAACGTTGTGTCTATTTCAGCCGGAACGCTTACCAGCGGTGGGACAGTGTTTAGCATAGTTGTTCCGGCCTCTGCTTCCGGAGCGGCAACGGGTGTAGGTATATTAAGGGTCAATGATACACTTGGAAATGTCGTGGCCTCCATGAGCGCGTACGGCAGATTTGGTCTAAGGTCATATATTAAATCCAGAGGTGCGATCTCGGATTGTACCGGCGTAAACGCTCATACTGCGGCGCCGGCCAGCCAAGGCAGCGGTTGTTTGGACTACGCGGAAAGCTATCAGACAAACGACAACACTTTGATTCCTGGCGAAATAGTATCCGTCGATACGTCTAACCCGACTTTTGTAAAGAGAGCGAGCGGAAGCGCAACGGTTATCGGTGTTGTTTCGACAAATCCCGGTGCGTTGATTAATGGCAACTCATTCGTATCCGGTACCGGCACGACAGAGGACAGGAACGGATATGTGGCGGTGGCTCTTGCCGGACGTGTGCCGATGAGAGTGTCGGCTGAAAACGGCGCAATAAATTCCGGAGATTACTTAACACTTTCAAGACTTTATCCGGGTGCGGCGGCCAAAGCGATAAATTCCGGCCGGACCATCGGTGTGGCCATGGACAACTACTCTAATACCGAACAGGTTGGCTCGATAATTGTATTCGTCAACATAAGCTACTATGGCGGTGCCGGTTCATCCAGCAACATCGCGGATAATTTCAATTTGAACACCAACAGTCAGCAGTCTTTGATAAATCAGTTAATATCGCAGAATAACTCTATCGGAGTCTATTCAAGCGACAGTTTGTCAGATGTTATAGGTTCCAGGGTCATCGCAAGATCAGAATTACTTTCACCGAAGGTTTACGGTCAGGATTTCTATGGCGATAATATCAACTCACTTTCCGGCCAGGGAATAACCGTGAAGGATAACGGTAAATTCATGATGGACCTCGATGTCGAAGGAAGCTTATCAGTTGCCGGCAGCGCGTCGTTTACCGGCGATGTTACGGTCGGTAAGCTGATCGCCCAGCAGATAGAAAATCCGCAGCTTGCGTCTTTGTCCGCCGGTTTCGGAACGATTGCCAGTCAGACATATAACTTGGAAGCGCAATTCGGCAGTATTGCCAGCCGGTTCGGATTGGATATAGACGGAATACTTGGCATCAAACAAGGTTTGTCGGTCGAAGGTCTGTCGGTCTTGAACGGCGGATTAAAAGTTGATTCCATCGGTTCGATAGGGGATACTATTTCAATGCTGAACGATGTTAACTTCATCGGGCGGCCGTACTTCAATTCAGATACCGGCGGATTCCTGGTCATACAAAAGGGCGCGACCCGGGCCAGTGTTTCATTTGAGAACGAATATCTCGAACAGCCGGTCGTAAATGTCGGGATAACTTTGAACTCGGTTGCTTCTGGAAGCGAGGCCTTGGCCAGCGGTTCTTTCGCAACTTTGGCTTCGCAATCAGCGACAGAAGAGGCGATATTCAACAACGGCATCCAGTATCTTGTGACCAACAGATCGACCAAAGGATTCAGCGTCAAACTTAACAAACCGGCGCCGGTTGATATAGAATTCAGCTGGACCGCTCTGGCCATCAAGAATCCGAAGATATTCAGATCACTTCCGGTCGACCAGGTTTTAGCATCACCCACTCCGCAGACATCTCCTTCGCCGAGCTCAACTCCCTCGGCTACGCCGAATCCCACGATAACTCCTTCACCCGAAGCATCACCCCAGTTGTCTCCGCCGGTAACCCCGACTCCTTCGACAACGCCTGAAGTTTCCGCCACTCCCGCACCAACAGATACGCCAGCACCTTCAGCAACCCCAGCACCGACCGATACTCCGACACCTTCACCAACAGAAACACCGTTGCCTTAAGATGTAGGATGTAGTAAGTAGCATGTAGCGTGTAGCGAAAGAAATGAGTAATTATAAATTTAAAATACTTGCGGCTTTAATTATTTTCGGGTCCGGTTTCGGTCTGGCTTGGTATATAAAAAATCCAGCTGGAAATACCAAGAGCCAGGTTTTAAGTTCCATTCGAGACGGGCAGATTGAAACAGCGAGTCCCCAGATCCAGGAACAAAGAGAGGCCGGATACAAGCTCACCAACCCTTTGCTCGATTGTGAATATGGCGGAGAATTGTTCAAAGCTTTGATACCTTTTAAAAACGATATCGAATCTTTTATAAACCAGAGAATAGCCCAGGGTCAGATAGATTATGCCTCGGTTTATTTCCGTGACCTCAACAACGGCCCCTGGATAGGAATAAACGAAAAAGAAAAATTCATTCCGGCAAGTTTAATAAAAGTCCCGGTCATGATGGCGGCCTTTAAAAAAGCGGAATCTGATCCGGGTTTTTTGAACAAATTAGTTTATTATGAAAAACCTCTTAACAATGTTCCGACCCCGTATTTTAAACCGGGCAAAGAAATAATCCCCGGTAACAAATACACTATCGAAGAACTTATCGAAAGGATGATAATTTACTCGGATAATAATGCCAGAGACTTGGTGATTATGAATTTAGGCGGACCCAAAGAATTAGATGATGTTTTTATTTTGGCTGGAAATGATTTTTCGACGAAAGATTTTTTGGTCACGGTCAGGAACTATGCTTCTTTTTTTAGGATACTTTTCAATGCTTCGTATTTAAGCAGAGAAATGTCGGAAAAAGCCCTGAATATCCTAACTCAGGACGATTTTCACAGAGGATTGATAGAAGGAGTTCCTTCGGGAATGGTTGTGGCCGATAAATTTGGTGAAAAATTAGCGGCCGAGGACTCATATAAACAGCTGCACGATTGCGGGATAGTATATTTCCCTAATCATCCTTATTTGCTATGCGTCATGACCCGCGGGAATGATTTTGAAAAATCAGCCGATTTCATAGCGGATATGTCAAAACTTGTTTATAACGAAATAGATAAGCAGTTTTAAAATGAATTTTTTAGAAAAATACAAACAACAGGAAGAGGCCAGACTGGCCCGGGCGATGCTAGCTCCGGTTGAGTTTAAAAGCCGGAAATTTTTGATATTAGGCCTGACCATGGTCGCTGTTTTGTCTTCGGCGACCGCGATATATTTTTGGCAGAGATCCGGTTCAAACAACCCCAATGTTTCGGTAAATAAAAATTCTTCAGACCAGATATTGGCCGACCTGGGAAAATTGATGGTCTTGCCTGACAATGAACAACCTACCATTGCCACTGTCAGCAATCCGGAATTCTTAAAAAGTGTACCGTTTTTTGATAAAGCCAAGATAGGCGACAAGGTCATAATTTATGTCAAATCCAAAGAAGCGATCCTCTATGACCCAATAGTAAAAAAAGTTGTTCAAATCGCTCCGCTTAATCTCAAATAATATTTATAAAACAAGTTATATCAAATGGGCAAGTGATAAGATGTAGTAAGTAGCAAGGATCATGATAATTCAAATAAAAAACATAAATAAACCTCCAAAAAGAACCAAATTCTTAAAATCTTTTTCATTATCCTTCCTACTCCCTACTTTCACCCTATATCTCATCTTAGCGCCTTCGGCGCATGCAGGTACCATCATCAAAGCTCCGGTCTATCTGGGTCTCTCAAATGGCCTGGTGGGTTACTGGACATTCGACGGAGCAGATACACACAAGAGTTCGAGTAAGACCGATGACAAGTCGGGCAACGGTTTGGTCGGAACTTTGAATAGTGGACCGATTATTGCTGAAGGCAAAATCGGGCAGTCTTTGGATTTTTTCAACAACTCAGTCACTGTACCTAATAATTCCATTTTACTGCCAAGCACCGATATGACCGTTACCGCTTGGGTTTATCTTGACCAGCTCCCATCTGTTAGAAGTGCTGCAGCTATGATCGTGTATAAATCGCACGCCTCATCTCCATTTGAATCATATGATTGCGAGATAGATACCGGTAATAAAATAGGTATGAACTGGTACAATACCACTCCGACTTTGTTCACAGTATCTTCGACCCAGACCGTACCTCTTGGAACCTGGACGTTTGTTACTTGCCTTAAATCGGGAAGCTCCTTAAAGCTTTATCAAAATGGGTCAGAAATTACGACAGGGGCAGGTACTCCTTCAGGAACTATATTTAATTCTACTGCTCAGCTAGTATTGGGCAATGATAGCAGTAACGGCACCAGCAACAGTATGGCCGGCAAGATAGATGATGTCCGTATTTATAACCGCGCCCTTTCTGTTACCGAGATACAGCGCCTCTATAACATTGGCGTGGGTTCGAGATTAAACCATTCTTCGGGAAATTCTGTATCGTCAGGCGATTTGTTTTTAAATGGCATTATTGGTTACTGGACGTTCGACGGAGTGGATATACACAAAAATTCAAATAAGACCGACGACAAATCAGGTAATGGCATAGTCGGAACCCTGACCAACAGTCCGACCATCGCTGAAGGCAAGATCGGCCAGGCCTTAAATTTTAATAGTAATGTTACAAATCAGGAAGTTGATCTCGGTACTCCATCCGCGCTACATAACTTGAACGTCAGAACTATTTCGGCCTGGATATATCCACGTTCTTTAGGCGGAAGTAATTTTGGTACGGTTATCTTATCAGTTACCGGAGGCACCAATCATTGGTATATACAAATGTGCTCTAATGACGGAACTGAATGCAGCGGAGCGGTAAATACTTTTGTATGGTATGCGGACCTGGCAACAGGCGCGGTTGGTGAATGGAGAGCGCCGGCCAACACGATAAAGTTCAATCAATGGCAACACATCGCAATTTCATTTGATTGTACTGTAGTCGGTAATACTCCCAACATCTATTATAATGGGAATCTTTTAATTACTACCCAGACCCGGACTCCGGGCGGGTCGACGCTATGCAGTCAAGATAGCGGAGATAATGTTTTGATAGGGTCTAATGGCAATGGAAATGCCACATTTGACGGCTTGATAGACGATGTCAGGATGTATAATAGAGGTTTATCTTCGGCCGAAATATACCGCTTGTACCAGCAAACCCAGACAAAATTCAATGCCTCAAAGTCTAACAACACACTTTTGAACGGTCTCGTCGGCTATTGGACCTTGGACGGAGCGGATATCCATAGCTCTAACAACAAAACAGATGATAGATCGGGAACCAATAAGGCCGGGACATTGAACAACAGTCCGAGCATCGTTGAGGGCAGGATAGGTCAAGGACTTAATTTCAAAGGCGGGAATAACATAAATGTGCAGACAAGTTCAACTATCATCGGTACAGGTAATCTTACGATGAGTGCATGGATAAAATTAGATGCGTATAATGGCAATGGTGCGGATTATATTATTATGTCCACTTCCGGCGGCAATGATAAAGTTCATTATGCGGTAGATTCTGTTGGCGGTATTAATGCGCTGTCTTTGTCCGATGATAACGATGCGACAAATTCTACTTCCGCCAACGGCAGTATCAAGCTCCACCAGTGGTACCACGCTCTTGTTACCCGAACCAGTGGTGGTACCACGAACTTTTATATAAACGGTGTCCGGAGCGGTACGGCCAATCAATCTTCTGGTTCACCGGTGGCCTCGGATACTATGTATATTTCCGACAACAACGTGGATTCCTTCACCGGAGTAATAGATGATGTCAGGGTATATAACCGGATACTTGGAATAGAGGAGATACAGAAATTGTATCAAATGGGCAAGTAGTATGGAGTATGGAAAATGATATTCAATGTTAAAATCTTAAATCTCGTTTATAATTAAATAGGTAAGAAATACTAAGAATGTCCGACCTACAACCTATTCTCGTGATGTTGGATATCAGGCCCGTGCGGGAGGGCGATGTTAGTGTTGAGGAAATAGATCTTCGAAACAAAGAACTTTCGGCTGAAGACGACAGAGATGTGCAGATCTTTGTTGGAAATAAAGTAGACGTTCCAGTAGAAGAGAATCATCCAGTTCCGGTAAGCGGGATAGAAACTCTCGTCAGTGATATTACTTCCGAGCCAATGACGGATAAGGATGTGATGGAGGTTCTAATGAACACCAATCATGACCCGATGTGGGAGCTGAAGAGTGCCGGGGCCAAGGTTTATCGTCTCGACGGACGGAGTAAAAAAATCGTAAAAAAAGAACCGAAGATAAAGTACCATGGCCTCGAACTTGGCAAACCTGAACTCCAGGATGATTTTTACGAGAATGTCTTGGCAATTATCAGGGAGCCGGTATCGCCGAAAAAGGCCGTTAACGCCTCTACATATTATAATGTAAGGCCCGCGGTTGTCCCGGCTAAGGTTAACTACGATTTGCCGGAACCTATCTTGGCTTCGGCGCCGGTATTTAAACCTCTGCCGGTCGTGTCCCGCAAAGATGACAGGATAAGAGAAGAGAAAGTTGTTGATTTTTACCGTCCGGAAGTAAAACGCGAATTAAGACCGGTCAGAACCGCGGTCATTGACCTTAAGCCCAGGCCGCTTAATTTTCACACACCTTCGAAAAAACGCCGGACCGGTCTCTGGTTTCTGGCAGTTCTGGCCGTCGGAGCTTTTGCTTACGGTATAACTTTAAAAAATGAGGTTCTAAGCGGGGGCACAACCGCTTTTAATAATCTTGAAAAGGCCGAAGCAAATCTGAAAAATTTTAATTTTTCGGGTGCGGCCCGGAATTTCGACGAATCTTACCGTGATTTTTCCCAGATCGGACAGACAATGAATTTAATGAGCGCCGGACTGTCAGGGATATTCTCAAATTTGCCTGGAGCGGGAAAACTTCGTTCAGCCGGCGATGCGGTCGAAGCGGGGAAACTTATCGCCCAGTCGGGTAAAGCAATGTCCGAAGCGATAAGCTATCTTGCCAAGACCGGTTCGATACTTGACCCTTCGGCGACTTTGGCCGACGGCGCGACCAGTAACAAGATACAGCCGGCCGAAATAATCAGGAAAATAAAAGACGCTCTCGAGCTGTCCAATAAAAATTTTGAACAGGCCAAAACCCTTCTGGCCGACATTGATACCTCGGTAATTCCAGCGGACCAGCAGAAAAAACTGGAAGATTTCAAAAGCAAACTTCCACTTCTGGAAGAATATCTGGGCCAGGCCAAGAATTTTGCAGATTTTTTCCAGGGCATTGTCGGGATAGACCAGAACAAAAAATATCTTTTACTTTTTGAAAATTCGAGCGAACTCCGCCCGACCGGCGGATTCCCCGGGACCTACGGGGTCGTTTCTTTTACCGGCGGCGGTCTGTCGGATTTTCATGTTGATGACGTTTACAATCTCGACGGCCAGCTGACCGAGAACATTATTCCGCCGAAACAGCTTCAGCACATAACTCCTACCTGGGGCATGCGGGATGCGGCCTGGTTCATTGATTTTCCGGCCTCGGCCAGAAAAGTAATGTCATTTTTTTCTACCGAAGCGGGTTATAATGTTGATGGGATAATAACCTTGAACCCGGCGATCGTCTCAAAGATACTCGATATTGTTGGGCCGATAGACATGCCGCAGTATAATATGAAACTGACCGGGGATAATTTTCTGGCCAATCTCCAGGAGGAAGTTGAATACGGCAAGAACCGGACCCAGCCCAAAACCGTGGTCGTTGATTTTGCGCCGCTTTTTCTTCACAAATTATATTCGGCCAGTTCGGAACAATGGATGAAAATATTCAGCGTGATGATGGACGGCTTGGCCCAGAAAGATATTCTTTTGTATTTTAACGACCGGGATCTTGAAAAATTTGCGACAAGTCAGGGATTTGCAGGAGAAGTAAAAGATCCAGGTAGCGATTACCTGACGGTTAATTTTTCCAATATCAGGGGTTCCAAGACCGATGCGGTGACCGACGCGACCGCGGTCATTGATTCAAAATTTGAGAACGGCCAGGTTGTTCATCACCTGACCCTGACCCGGAACCATCGTGGCGGAGACAAACAGCACGGATTCTATAACCGCGAAAATTCAACCTATGTCAGGGTTCTGGTTCCAGACGATGCCCAGATTTTGAATGTTTCAGGATACGATACGCCGAATTACCGGCCACTGACAAATTACGGTCTGGTCGGAAATTTTGAGAAAGACGCCGATCTGACGAAGTTAGAATCAAGTTTTTATGAATCGCCGTTCAGAGGCGTCGATATGTTCCAGGAATCTGGTAAAAAGGGGATCGGTTTTTGGATGCTGACCCAGGCCGGGACGGCAAAAACGGTTGAGCTTGAATATTCAACCCCACTTGATAACCAATCCGGTTTCTACGGTTTCTATTTTCAGAAACAGCCGGGTGTTACCTGGAAGGATGTTAATTTCAATCTGACCCTGCCGGAAAATCTTAATGTGATTGATTCGAGTTCAAACTTGAATCATGTCGGTAATTTATATACCTTCGAAGATGTGGTTAACAAGGACGTCGAATTTAAAGTTAAGTTCAAATAGTATGGGAATGTCAGCCAAAGAAAAAGCAGGTGTCGTCGATACCCTCAAAATATATGAAGGCCTGCATTTAAGCGAAGGTTTTATCGGGAATTTTGTTTTGACACCCGAAACAATAGAACCCGAACTTATAGAAGAAGGGGAGAAGCATTTCAATGTTTGCGAAAAGTGTCGTAACAAAAAAGATTCTTTTCTGCCGCTTGAAAAATAAAGTCTGGTCTTATCTCAAAATTCCGGTCTCTTGGCCGGAATTTTTATTTTGGTTTTACTCGAAGTCATGATAATGTGAAATATAAAGACATGGAAAACATACGTAATTTCTGCATCATTGCTCACATAGATCACGGAAAATCGACCCTTGCGGATCGTTTTTTGGAATTGACCGGAACGGTTGAAAAAAGAAAGATGCAGGAACAATATCTCGACCAAATGGAACTTGAACGGGAAAGGGGAATCACTATTAAACTTCAACCGGTCAGAATGTCTTATATGTTAAATTCTAACCCCTATATACTCAATTTGATTGATACTCCCGGCCACGTCGATTTTTCGTATGAGGTTTCACGTTCTTTAGCAGCGGTCGAGGGAGCAATACTTCTGGTCGATGCTTCAAAAGGCATTCAAGCCCAAACTTTGGCAAACCTCCATCTTGCTCAAGCTCAAGGCCTAAAGATAATTCCAGTTATAAATAAAATAGACCTTGCTAATGCCAGAACCGAACAGATAAAAGAAGAACTTTCCCTTCTTCTGACCGTGGAAACCGAAGAGATAATCGGTATTTCAGCCAAGGATGGCACGAACGTGGAAAAAGTTCTTGAACGGGTGGTCAAAGATATTCCGCCGCCGTCTGCCAAGGGTAACGACCTCAAATGTCTTATTTTTGATTCGACCTTTGATGCTTATAAAGGTGTTATCGCTTACGTCAGAGTATTCGGCGGTTCTTTGAAGCGTGAAGAAAAAATAATCGCCTTTGCCACTGGAGCGAAAGCGGATGTCATCGAGGTAGGTTATTTCTCTCCCGCTCTGAAACAAGCGGCTCAAATTTTTTCGGGGGAGATAGGATATATCGCAACCGGCATCAAAGACCCAGGGCAGATAAGAGTGGGAGATACAATAACAAAAATTCCAAATTCCAAATTCCAAATTCCAAATAAATCTCAAATCTCAAATTCTGAAAATTTGGGATTTGATGCTTGGGATTCGGGATTTACCCCTTTAGCCGGCTATAAGGAACCTAAGCCGATGGTCTTCGCCAGTTTTTTTCCGGAGAATGCCGATAATTATGATGAATTGAGAGATGCTTTGTCAAAATTAAAACTGACCGACGCATCTTTAACCTATGAACCGGAAGCATCGGCCGGGCTAGGCCGTGGTTTCCGTCTCGGTTTTTTGGGTATGCTTCATGTCGAGATAATTTCCGAACGTCTTAAAAGAGAATTCGGCCTTAATTTAATTGTTTCGACTCCTTCGGTTGAATATGCGGTTAAATTAAAAAGCCAAAAAGAGATAAAGATACGTTCAGCCGCATTTTTACCCGACCCTTCCGGCATCGAAAGCATTGCCGAACCGATAATAAATCTTGAGATAATCAGCCCAGCAAATTACCTGGGCAGTATCATGGACTTGGTTTCGCATTTCCGGAATATGTACATCTCCACTGATTATCTCGGCAAAGATACGGTCATCCTGAAATACAAAGTTCCATTGGCCGAAATAATCGTTGATTTTTATGACAAATTAAAAAGCGTTTCCTCGGGTTACGCTTCAATGAGCTATGAACTGGCCGGAACCCGGATTGGCGACCTGGTCAGGCTGGATATACTTCTGGCCGGAGATATTGTCGAACCGTTTTCCAGAATAGTTCCTCGCGAAAAAGCGTTTTATGAAGGACGTGAAATGGCCGCGAAGCTTAAGGACATTGTCCCGCCCCAGTGGTTCCAGGTGGCGATACAGGCCGCAATAGGCGGAAAAATAATTGCCCGGGAAACCATTAAAGCCCGGCGCAAGGACGTGACCGGATATCTTTACGGTGGCGATGTGACCCGTAAAAAGAAACTTCTCGAGAAACAGAAAAAGGGTAAGAAGAAAATGGAAGAGGTCGGCAAGGTTAATTTACCTCAAGATGTTTTTCTCAAAATGTTGAAGCGGTAGCATACTTGCAATTATAAAAAAATATGTTAGAATCATAAACTAGAACCTTGAAAGGGGGATATATTTGGGTTTTCTCGTCGCTTTAGTACTTAGCTTAAGCACAAATGCCGGTGAGAGTCTCGAAGCCCGTCTTACCGTCGGGAGTACCGGTTCGCTGGTAGAGTTTGTTGATTCGCCTTATGTTCTCGAAAGGAAACAGGAAGAATTAACGAAATGGCTCCGCGATTACGACAAATGGCGCGAGTGGGCCGATGAATGGTTGAACAGGTGCCGGCCCGGGCTGATGAGTCCGTGCGGCGGCAAGAGATTGTCGAGGCCTGACCCGCCAGGTTGGCTCAAGGAAGATTGTGAAAATTTAATGGAAAATTCGGATAGTATTTTCCTGAAAGCGTGTACGACCTTGAGAGATTACGAGTACAACCTTATCACCTGGAAAGTGAAGGAAGGAACAAAGATAGATGCGGTCAAAAAAGAAAAAGAAACCCGCTCATCCTTCCTTAAATACATAAACTTCGACAGTTGGATGACGGGTCAGTCCCGAGTCTGGCTTTACGGCGCCGGGATGCATATCGCGATTCCGGTCAAAGACAGGCTCAATCTTTTTATTGCGCCAGGGTTTACGATGTTGCGGGTGCCCAGCATTGCTCATGACCGGGCCGGGATAGGCCAGAAAACCTGGACGCCGGCTTATGATTTCGGTGTCGGATTCCATATTTTTGATTACGGCCCGAACAAGTACTATCTCAATGTGGCCAAGGCCTGGGTCATAATCAGTAGCAATTCCCAGTCAGGAGCTAATTTCAGAGCCGATGTAGATTTGATCGGGCTCTCGGTTACTTTCAAATGACAATGGCCGGAAACGTTATGTTTCCGGCCATTTTTAGTATAATATCAGGAGAAGAGAGGAATAAGCAGGAAGGCGACCATGCCGACAATGGTAACAATAGCGACGGTGATGGTCGTGACCTTTAAAAGTTTTTTATTATTGAAAAACATATGATGAAAGTATTAAAGTCAAAATGGCTTTTAGCCGGATCTTGTATCCTGGCTGTTTGGCTTGGTATATCTTTTATTAAGATTAAACTACACAACGATATAGTCAATAACGAAGTTAACAGTCTTTCAGCCAAGGCCGATGGGCTTCAAAAAGATAACGATGCTCTCTCGAAAATGATAAATATGATGACCAAGCCCGATTTTATTCAGAAACAGGCCAGAATAATGTTCAACTATGAGGCCGAAGGCGAGCAGGCAGTTTTTGTTTATTCAGCGGATGACGCCAAGACCGCTTCTGGTTCGGTGGCTCTTCCTGTTGTCACAATGGATCAAGTTCCCAATCCGGTTAAATGGATATACTATCTTATGCGCTGATATGCGGGATTCGTATAGTGGCAGTACGTGACCTTCCCAAGGTTAAGGCGCCAGTTCGATTCTGGTATCCCGCTCAAAAATAAAAAAGGGTCCGCTAGCGCTTTCGCGTTGGCGGACCCGACTGCCGCGACACGGCTATTTAGTCGTCATCGTGGCAATGGCTCTTCTTGCACTCATCTTTCTGGCACTGCTCCGGACCGGGGCAGTGATGCTCGGGATGTTTGCAGATGTTTTTGGCCCGGACTTCACAAGAGTCCTTCTGGTCTCCTGACCGAACCGATACTTGGTAAGTACCCGATCTCTTATAGGTGGTTGAAAAGGCGCCACCTGAACCTGAATCAGGAATGCCTCCAGTGGCTGACCAGAAATACTGGCCAGTTCCGCCGTTTGCCTTCATGCTCGCCGGCTTGCCGACGGCGACCGTCTGAACATCCGGTGAGCAAACGACCGGTGTTGTCGGTTTTTCAATGACGACACCGCAGGTTGCGGATTTATCCCCGCTTGTTACGGTGACGGTTTTTTCTCCGACTTCCTTGTATGCGGTCACGAAGCGTTTTCCTGTGTCCGTCTGGGGTATTCCGCCGGGCGTGGACCATTGGAAATTTCCGTCTCCGCCGAAACCCGTAAAACCGATACTATTGCCGGCTTTTGCAGTCGGCGTATCAGCCGTACAGGACGGCGGGGGCGAGGTGGGAAGGCACTGCTTGCCGTAGTTGATGACCAGGGCGAAGAGCAACGTCTCTTTGCCGCTTGTGTCGATCATTGAAACGTCAATCTGGGCCCGTCCGCAGTCGAATTCCTTCGGGTCGTAGCTGAAAGTGGTCTGACCTGAAGAGTGAGGAGTGTAGTTTACTACTCCGCCGGTGACGACGTGTTGTCTCGGGTTTGAGACCGTAGCGTCGCATCCTGGCGTGTCATCGTGCTGGGCCATCCCGGTGAAGCGGAGCGAACCGGCTCCGGCATCGTTCATGTTGAGGGTCCAGACGATTTCCGCGACGGCGAGATCGCCGGTAACGCAGCCGATGAGCCCGCCAGTCACTTTGTAAACAGGGACCGGAGAGTTGGCACTCGGTGTGCCGGGTGTCGGTGGAACTGACGGACCTGTTGGAGCCGGATTGTTCGTCTGTGAGGGAGACGTTGAGATCGTCGGAATCGTAGGCCCATTCGGATTCGATGATGAACCCGAGCAGGCCGCAACGAAACTCATCGCGAGCATTGTCGGACAGATCAGATAAATTCTTCGTTCCATCGTTGTGCGCCTCCTAAGCGCTTTTGAGAGGGGGAAAGATGTTAAAGTACGATTATATTATATATGAAAATAGTATAATTGTCAAACTAACTTGGAAAAAACCGGTTTTTCTGTTAGATTTAGTGAGGATTATGCCACCTTAGCTCAGTTGGTAGAGCAACACTTTCGTAAAGTGGAGGTCCCGAGTTCGAATCTCGGAGGTGGCTCAAATAAAAAAGAGCCCTGGGGCTCTTTATGCTAACAGTTCCTGTATCTGCTCGCTGGACAGCGTTTCTTTTTCAAGAAGCTCTTTAGCGAGCTTTTCGAATTGTAAGTTATGGTCTTTCAATATCTGGATTGCTTTGTTGTAAGATGACGTGATTATCCTGGATTTTTCTTTGTCTATTTTTATTGCAGTATCTTGAGAATAGGTATGGTCTATTTCTCCGAATTCTTCGGAGAAATATTTTCCGTCAAAAGCACCGAACTGCATCGGACCAAGTTGGGACATGCCCCATTCGCAGATCATCCGTTGGGCTATCTGGGTTGCCTGCTCAAAATCTTTTGCTGCGCCGGTGGTAATTTCTTCAGGACCGAATTTAAATTCTTCTGCGGCACGGCCGGCCATCAGGATCGCCAGCCGGGTCATTAGATAGGATTTGGAATAACCGTGCTTGTCTTCCGAAGGCAGCTGCCAGGTCGAGCCCATGCTCATCCCGCGGGGAATGATAGTAACTTTATGTATTGGATCTGAACCGGGCATTTTCATCGCAACCAGCGTGTGGCCAGTCTCGTGATAGGCGGTAAGTATTTTTTCCGAATCACTTAGAACAAGCGATTTGCGTTCCGAACCCATCATGACTTTGTCTTTGGCTTTTTCGAGGTGTTCCCGGTCAATGCTTTCTTTGTCATAGCGGCTGGCAAAAAGCGCCGCTTCATTCAGAAGATTGGCGAGATCAGCTCCTGAAAATCCGACCGTGCCCTTGGCGATGGTTTCGAGATATTTTGGGTCTGATAACTTATATTTCCTCGCATGGACCTCGAGAATTGCGAGACGGCCTTTCATGTCAGGCAGACTGACTGTGACTTGCCGGTCAAATCTTCCGGGCCTTAAAAGCGCGCTATCAAGAATATCCGGCCGGTTAGTGGCGGCGATAACAATAACGCCGCTGTTCTGGGTAAATCCATCCATTTCAATAAGTATCTGATCAAGAGTTTGTTCCTGCTCGGTGTGGCCTCCCATTACAGCTATTCCGCGCTTCTTGCCGATGGCATCTAATTCGTCGATAAAAATTATACAGGGCGCATTCTTGTTACCTTGTTCAAAAAGATTCCTGACCCTGCCGGCACCGACGCCGACGAATAGTTCTACAAACTCCGAACCGCCGATGGAAAAGAAAGGAACATTTGCTTCACCGGCTGTAGCTCTGGCAAGAAGGGTTTTGCCTGAACCAGGTGGGCCGATAAGTAAAATCCCTCTGGGTATTTTACCGCCGAGCTTTGAAAATTTCTCGGGATTTTTGAGGAACTCAATAACTTCCTGAAGTTCTTCTGTGGCCTCGTCAATACCGGCCACGTCTTTGAAAGTTGTTTTGTTCGACTCTTTTCTGAAAAGCTTTGCCTTTGATGTCAGAAAACTGCCGGGACCGCTACCACCGCCCATTCTGGTGAAGAAAACATAGAACGATATTCCCATCATTATCATTAAGATAAGCGGGAGGAGGCCATAAATAGCTCCGAAATAGCTGACGGTTTCGGGGAAGCGTATCCTTGCCGGTTTGGATGAATTTTCAAGTTTGTTCGCAAGTTCGTTTATTAGCGAAGGATGGATTCGGCTTTTGAATTCAGTCTTGCCTTGGAGTTTGTCATTAAAACTTCCGTTGATATAACCGTTTTCCTGGATATTTATCTCTTTGATATTCCCAACAGATGCCTGCTTGATAAGATCGTAGTAATCCATATCGAGAATGCTTTTGTCGGGGAAAGGATTCCACATCTGAAAAAGTATCACAAGGACAAATCCTGCCAGGAGCGGCCTTAAAATATTCAACGGGTTCTGCTGCTGTTGAGGCATAGGTTTTCAAAGAGCCCTTTAGGAATGCCCAAGAGTACAATAAAAATATAACCTCGTCAATTCAAGCCCGGCCGGGATTGAAAAATCTCATCCGGCGGATATAATTAACAATGTGTTCGAACATGAGAAGAACAAGGCCCTCTTATACATTTATTCAGGAGCAGGAGGAGTTGATGCCCAGGATTGGGCGTCAATGCTGCTAAGGATGTATCAGCGTTACTGCCTGAAACAGGGCTGGGGTTTTAAGGTCCTTCACCAGTCTTTCGGCGAGCAAAAAGGCATCAAAAACGCGGTGGCCGAAATGACGGGATCGGATGCATATAATATAATGAAAGGGGAGTCTGGTGTTCATCGTCTTGTAAGGATATCTCCTTTTTCAGCCAAAAGCCTCCGACACACGTCATTTGCCTTGGTAGAAATCCTACCGGAGATAGTAAGTCATCAGCTTAAAATAAACCCGAGTGATATCAGAATAGACACATTCCGTTCTTCAGGCCCGGGCGGCCAAAACGTGAACAAACTTGAAACTGCGGTTCGAGTAACGCATTTGCCCTCTGGCATCGCTGTCTCGGTCCAGTCCGAACGTTCACAGGCCCAGAACAAAGAAAAGGCGATGCAGCTTTTGACCTCGCGTCTGATAAAAAAAATGGAAGAAGCCAAGGTCAAAGAAATTTCAGAGTTGAAAGCCGAACTTAAATCAGGTTCAATAGAATGGGGAAGTCAGATACGTTCCTACGTCCTGAATCCATATCAGATGGTCAAAGACCACCGGACGGGGGTTAAATCAACCCAGCCGGACAGAGTTTTGGACGGAGACTTAGAGGTTTTTTTGGAACAGGAAGCAAAATCTAAAAAATAGAATGATCCAATATAAGAACGTTTCAACAATTTACGATAATGATTTCGTCGCTCTCGACGGAGTGAGTTTGCATATCAAACCGAGCGAATTTGTTTCTCTGGTCGGGCCTTCCGGCGCCGGCAAGTCCACTTTGCTCCGCCTTCTGACCCGGGAATTGCTGCCGAATCACGGCGAGATAATGGTTGACGGCGTTAATCTGGCCGACTTGCGGGGGAATGAGGTTTCAATGTTGAGGCGCAAGATAGGAACTATTTTTCAGGATTTCAAACTTCTTTCGAATAAAAATGCATTTGAGAATGTTGCGTTTGCGCTTGAGGTCTGCGGTGCGCCGGCTGAAGAGATAAAAGTCGATGTACCGAAGGTCTTAAAGATAGTGGGTTTAAGCCAGAAGATGGAAAGTTTCCCACATCAGATGTCGGGCGGCGAGAAACAGCGTCTGGCCATCGCCCGGGCGCTCATTCACCGGCCCAAGATAATTTTGGCGGACGAGCCGACCGGCAATCTCGATTTGGTCAACAGCCACGACGTGGTATCATTACTGTTAAAGATAAACGAACTCGGTACGACCGTAATTCTGGCGACCCATAACCGGGAGATAGTTAATTCAATTGGACGGCGGGTCATTTCAATGGAAAAAGGCAAAGTTGTCCGTGACCAACTTGAGGAAGGAAAATATATAATTTAAAAAATGAATCCCGTATGAAGTCACCCGTACGGGTTCATGATTCAGAATTTATTTAAAAAAAATAATGTCACTCTTGCGCAATAACGTTTGACCATGGAGCTGCGCAGCAGTGACTTCGTACGGGATGAATGAATCTCTCAAAAGAATTTGGCGCTCGGGTTGGAATAATTTCAGGCGCAACAGCTATTTAAGCGCCGGTACGACCGGGATAATGGTCCTGGTCCTTTTGCTTTTTTCGGCTTTGCTGGCCCTGAACTACTTGTCTCTTCGGGTGGTCGCTTCACTTCAAGAAAAAGTTGATGTTACTGCGTATTTTAAAACCGATGCGACCGAAGATGAGATACTTAAGATCCAGAATGATCTCCACAATCTTACGAACGTTAAAAGCGTTGATTATACATCACGCGACCAGGCATTAGATGATTTTAAAAACCGGCATTCGGGCGATGTCCTCATCCAGGATTCACTCGCCGAACTTGACCAGAATCCTCTCCAGGCCTCGCTGAATATCAAGGCCACCGATCCTTCCGAATACGCTTCGATCGTTACTTTTCTTGAAGGCAACAAATTCCGTTCCGTCATCGACAAGATAAATTTTTACGAGAATGAATCTGTCATCGGACGGGTAGAGAAAATTTCATCAAGCATCCAGAACTGGGGCTCTATTCTGACCTTGGCTTTGGCGATGATCGCGATTTTTATAACTTTTAATACTATCCGTCTGACGATATATAACCAGAAACAGGAGATAGAGATAATGCGTTTGGTCGGCGGTTCGAACTGGCACATCCGTGCGCCGTATATGGTGGAAGGAGCACTTTACGGTATTTTTGCCGCGTTGGTTACACTCGTAATTTTTTACCCGATGGTCTATCTTGCTTCGCCCAAAGTCGACTCGGTCATGCCGCAGGCGGCTTTGATGGGATATTTTACCGGCCATTCGCTGCTCTATGTCGGTTTGATTCTCGGTGCAGGAACTTTGCTTGGCGTAGTCTCAAGTTTTATCGCTATCCGGAGGTTCCTCAGGATTTAATCTCTATTGGCTAAAACATTATTTTGTCTTATACTCCCTAGGGTCATCAGGCAGGGGATTTGGATGTCTCATTATCCTAAAACCACCTACGCTTTAAGACAGCTCATTGATACAAAATACCCCGGATGTACTGCGGTGGAAACCGACCCGGACAACATAAACAATTACGCACTTCTGATGTTTGAACCGGTCAAGAAGAAAATGGCTTCTTATCTGCTCTGGATGCTCGAACGTATAGAGGAAATGTCCGCCGCGGATGCTACCAAGGCCGCACGTTGGATGGGCTGGGTTCTGGCCAAGGTGGAGTTGATGAATTTCATGACTAACAAAGATTCACGGACACTCGTAAGGCAAGATGTAAAGACGTTGTAAAAACGTCTTTTTTGTTGTAAAATGTAAGGGAAATGAGGTTTCTTAGCTGAGTTGCGGGGTCATCTAATGGTAGGATACATGACTCTGAATCATGGAATCTAGGTTCGAGTCCTAGCCCCGCAGCACCAGTCAGCGAGTTATCGAGCGACCGGAGAGCATAGGTTTTTCCTAGAATTTTAAAAATAGTTCTAGGTATCCGAAACCCATACCTTTCCTGGAATTCGAACCGCTGATGCTATGCCGTTACATTGCATACCTGCTGAGCGCAGTATTCAAACCAAAAAAATCACCTCCGGGTGGTTTTTTGGTTATTCGATTGTTAGCTGTTTATTCTTGAGAACAATCCTATTTTTTAGATGTATAAGTATTTGCCGTTTTTCATCAGTAGTATGGAAAATAAATCCAAGTGATTTTATAATTTATTCAAATGCAAAAGAAAAACACCCTACTCGGGTGTCCTTCTTTGCATAGGTTGTCTTTTAAGGAGTGGCGGAGGGAGTAGAACTCACACTTGGACTTGGACTTTCTTATTCGTTATTTCTAACACAAGCATTGTGAGTATCCAAAGCAGAACCCCAAACCACCTTGGCTGCTTGCTTGGCGGCACTCAAAGCATCTTGAGCTGCTTTTTTGGCAGCCTGATAAGCTGTCTTAGCCGCTGAACCTTTATCAGAAGCTTTCCAAGCATCTCGGGCTGCTTTCATAGCAGTATTGAAATCTTGGCGAGCTTTTTTAACTGCAGCTTGGTAATCCTTTCTAGCTGTCTTAAATGTACTATTACAGGCTTTCATTTCAGCCATTCTCTGTTGCTTTTCTACATTAGGCGTTAGGTGAGGACGAGGACTTCTTGAAGGATGGGGGGTTACTGAAGGATCGGCTGCTAAGGCGACAAAGGCAGAAAGAGTCAGACCAATCGCTAAAGCTGTTGAAATTGTTTTTCTCATATTTTATTTGACCAAAGATCTTACGTATTCATCTCTGATTAATAAAGCTAATAAAATATATTATGGGAAGTATATCGACCTCTACTTCTTATGAAACCAATTATAGCATAAGATAATATTAAGATAAATAAAACTCTCTGATCTTATCTAGGTACCTACAATCTCTGGCAACTGACAAAACTCTGGACAATGTCAGTAAATGGCAGTATAATTAAGCTAAAATTTAATTTTAATACCATGTTTAAAAAACTATTGCAGGTGTCAGTCTTGTTAGTTTTAGTAGCTCCTTCGATCACGGCTTCAGCCCCGACTTACGGTCCAAGAATAAGGAATAAAGACGGAACCAGCACTAACTGGTCCGGCTATGCCATAGAAACCAGCCTAATTAATCCTCGCAATAATGCCGTTACCGATGTTGTCGGCAGTTGGGTTGTTCCGACAGTAACTTGTACAAACACTAATACCTATTCTTCTGCCTGGGTTGGTATTGATGGCTATAGTGACAATTCAGTTGAACAAACCGGCACAGAACAAGATTGCATTAACGGTTTACCTCGTTATTATGCTTGGTATGAAATGTATCCCAAGCCAAGTTATTTGGTTAATCTAAGCATTAATGTTGGTGACGTCATGAAAGCCGAAGTTAAATTCTTGCAGAGAAATAAATTCCAACTTATCCTCACCGATGTTACTACCGGCAGATATTTCTTAACCGTTCAGAACTCCAATGCTAATCGACAATCGGCCGAGTGGGTAATGGAAGCCCCATGGTCAGGCGGTACTCTGCCCTTAGCCAACTTCGGTACTGTTAATTTCTCCGGTGATAGCGCAACCTTAAACGGCCATACCGGTACTATAAGTGATCCGATGTGGCAGATTGATCCGATCACTATGACTAATTCTTCTGGCAATCCGAAAGCCACTCCTTCAGCTCTCTCGACAGATGGTTCAGCCTTCAGTGTTACTTGGAATAGCAGCAACTAAAAATTTATTAATAAGGCAGAAAATATAACTAAAATGTCCCATTTGGGACGTTTTAGTTATATTAATGTTTCTTTTATCGACTTAGAATTAAAAATACGGCAAAATCTTGGCATTATATTCACTAACTAGTTATGGTTTAAATCGCCTCAGGCCTATTAAGCAACTAAAATAACCTAATGTGTAAGAGGGATCTATTGTGGAGTTAGAACTTTTTAGGATTATAGTAGGTAGCGGGGCGGGGTAAAAATTGATAAAATTCAGTCACCATATATATTTCACTTATGATCAATGGTTAACTTAAATTTTTTAGTTATTTTAATTTAGCATGGAATTTAAAGAGATGTCTATCCTATCATTTGGCCGGGTCAAATAAAGAAGTAGTATATCAGTTCTATCTGAATGGTAACAATTAAACATGCGGATAGTTTAAATTTTCCCCTCTCTTCTTATTACAACATACTCATGCCAAGTGAGAACAATCACAAGAGCGTCTAAGATCGTTAAATATACCAGACTTATTGAATAGGTGTAGGTGAATCTATATATTTGATAAAACCCGAATCCACTAAATACAAC
>CAZENF010000004.1:0-58406 GCA_964513645.1 uncultured Candidatus Saccharibacteria bacterium | reverse complement strand
TCCTTAAGTGGATTAACGAGCGCAACCCCTATCGTCTGTTATACGTGTCAGACGAGACTGCCTTCGTAAGAAGGAGGAAGGTGGGGATGACGTCAAGTCAGCGTGGCCCTTTGATGTCCTGGGCTACACACATGATACAATGGGTGTCACAATGGGTTGCCAAACCGCGAGGTGGAGCTAATCCCATCAAAAGCACCCTCAGTTCGGATAGAAGGCTGCAACTTGCCTTCTTGAAGCCGGAATTGCTAGTAATCGCTGATCAGAACGCAGCGGTGAATACGTTCTCGAATTTTGGACTCACTGCCCGTCAAGTTAAGGGAGTCGGGAATACCTGAAGACCTATTTTATATGTAGGGACACGGTAAGCTCGATGACAGGAACTAAGTCGTAACAAGGCAAGGGTAGCGGAAGCTGCTCTTGGATCACCTCCTTTCTATTCAAGATTTTTCTTGGATGCACGAAAGGATTTAAAGTGTGGAGGCGAAAAACGGGAAGAAGTATTTTCTACTTTTTCACGTCTATACTCTAAACACTTTCAAAAAAATGAAGTCGATATCGGAATTAATTCTGATGCCTGATCCGAAGGCTAAATCGGAATTCTATGACAGCTCGAATAAAAATTTCTGTCAAAAGGCAATACTGGGAAGCTATATAAAGTTGAGAAACTTAAAATCCCGCTAAGCGGGATTTTAAGTTTGGGAAGTGTCCGGGCGCTATAATAGCGCCTTTTGTTTAGACGCTACTTCTTATCTGATTTGGTATGTTACCGTTACGTCTACTGTTATCTCGTTCTCTCCGGTCGGAACAGAAGGTGCGGTTGAATCTCTGCTCCCCATAGTCTTAGCTTCAAGCATGTAAGGATAGGGATAACCGTTGCCGGATTCTGAAAAATTAATAACCTTGCCCAAGCGGATATTTAATTGACTCTGAAGGGTTTTAGCTTTTTGATCAGCATCTTGAATTGCCATTTGTCTGGCCCGGTCTTTTAATTGCTCCTGGTTCTCGATTTGAAAACCGAGATTATTAACTTGGTTTGCGCCTTGGGCAACCAAGCCATCGAGAATACTTCCGACATTATTCAGGTCGCGGACCTTAATATCAAACGACTGCGTAACCTGATAACCGGTTATTTTTTGAGTACCGGTGTCGCACGGATAAGCAGGCGCCATCATGGTCTGGACGCCGCTATTTTCAATAACGGGACAGGGCTTATATGTGTTGCTGTATTGAGGGTAAACATTATAGCCGGAAGTCTTAACATCTTTGTCGGACACGCTTTGTTGTTTGAGAAAGTTAACTATCTTCTGGGATTTAGCCGAGTTAGAATCCTGCGCGGCTTTGGAGGTGGCTGCCTCGGTAACTATTGAAAAGCCGACCTCTGCGATATTCGGAATGGCGCTGACCTTACCTTCACCGTTGAAAGAAATGGTGTTGGTTGTTGTCGCGGTATTTAAGGTCTGATTAGTAATGGCAATGATGTAAATAAACAATGCCACTAAGACCGCATTCGCCGACCAGACAAGATATTTATAATTGTTGTTCATATAGATCTTATTATAATACTTCTTAAGTTTTTCTAAAATTGACAAATTTGTAAAAATATATTATATTATGTGAAACAAATGTTCTTTGAAAGGGTAAAGATGCTTAAGACAGTCCTTTTTGGCTTAATTGCATGTATTGTTCTGTTTATGTTTTGCGGGTGCAATTTCGTTAAATCCGTCGCTTCTACGACCTCACCGAGCGGATTGGGTCCGGGTAGATCAAATCAGGAGGTCTGGGTTACTCCCAATGTGACTTCCGGAGATTTTCTTGATCTCTTCACCAAGCCTGACCAATGGTCACAGGCCCGTTCTAAGATCACAGCGTTCAAGTTCTACGATTATATGCTTCGGCCAGGGCAATGTACTATTTGCGGACTGAATACTTTGGGTAATTTTAACCAAATTGTTCCCGAGGGGGCGTTCCGCTGGTTGAACAACAAGGGAATCAGGATAGGAATGGAGGCGGGAGCGGTCAAGTCTTTTAATTGCGGCCGGCCACCCGATGATGCGGTTTCGGCGGCACTCGGCGCTATCAGTAGTGTCAGGTCATCCGGTGGGGAATTGAGTTTTATCGGAATGGATGAGCCCTTTGCTTCCGGTTTACCCAATCAACAGGGATTCGATACGAGCAAACATTGTGATTACACGATGGACATGGCGGCTGAATTTGTAAAATATTACATTGACCAGGTTCATGCATATGATCCGGCGGTACAGGTCGGATTGATCGAACCCTATCCTTACCTAAGCGCTGGTCTGATAGAGAATTCAATAGATACTCTCGAGTCCAAGGGTGTCCATTTGCCGTTTTTCCATCTTGATTTTGACCCCGGATACACAAACATCGATTTTAGTGGAGATATCCGGGAATTGAGAAATTTTTGCCGTAACCACGGCATACCTTTCGGAGTTATTCTGATCGGCGGACATGGCGATTCAAGCCAGTCGGCTGTTAACGGAGCGTTGATCGAGGCCCAGCGGGTCCAAAATATCCTCGGTCTCCGGAATCAGGAGTTCATTCTGGTTCAAAGCTGGCTTGATTACAAAGGTGATTTTAATCAGCGTCTTTATCCCAATAACTTGCCTG
The DNA here is from genome assembly GCA_964513645.1 of uncultured Candidatus Saccharibacteria bacterium. GTDB lineage: Bacteria > Patescibacteriota > Minisyncoccia > 2-02-FULL-40-12 > GWA2-44-9 > 2-01-FULL-39-28. The sequence goes on along the minus strand of CAZENF010000004.1, from coordinate 55,775 downwards.
AAACAAGTTCTTCGACGATGATGGGTTTGGTCAACACCATTTTAGCCATCGAATGAACTAAAAACCCCGCACATGCGGGGTTTTAATTTTAAAACCTGAATAAAAATTTAACAGCCAATCCTTCGGGATGAACCGGCGCACCCTTGTAAGCATTACTATTTGTGTATTTCACTCCAAAACCGTAGTGTTTTGACGGAAAATATTCCGTCTCTGCTTCCAGAAGATAAGGATTGTCAGGCATCAGTCGGGTAGAATTACGAATAACGGTCATTCTTTGGTACTGGGCGGATGCTTTAATGTTCCTAAACTTCAGGTCAACAGAACTTCCAAGTCCGACAAGGGGTCGCATTTCATTGGGAAAAACTTGGGTAGTATAAACATCATCGAATTCGATATTTAGCTGACGGCCGTTACTGTAAAGTTTCTCTTTTTCTATTAACAAAGTTTCTCCTGTCAGAAATGAAAATCCGAAATTGATGAAATTGAAAGATATTTTTTCTGAAGTTTCAAACAGCAAACTGTGCCTGTGATTGTAACCCCAGGCCTCAATCGGGGGAGAGGATTGAGAGAAAAGCTTTTCTCTGTTTCCGGAATAAAAGTAATTAAATCCGAGCCGGGTAGACGTCATACCTTTTTTGAATAACTGATAATGACCACTTGAAGAGATGAGCATATTCCTGTAATCGGCATAACTGGATTCAAAATTAAGTTTAATATCTCCCGGAATTTTTCTTAACGAAAAACCTGTGTAAAGCGTAGGGTGGCCGGACGGTGTAACATTCTCCGGAGCTTTGAAACTTGAACCAATCAGGTTTTCCGAAAAACCGAACTCAAATTTTCTTTCTGAACCCTCGTTTGGTAAAGGAATTTCATGTTGGGCTATTGCCGGCATCACAGACACGAATAGCGCCAAAAAGCTCAATAGCAGGAGTTTCGGCCTCATTTTGAAAGATCTTCTCCACTGGACTTATTGTCAAATATATTACCTAATATTTAGACAAAAATCAAGCCGGTGGCCCTAATCTCTAAATTTGATAAATATTCAGGTTCAAGATAGATTTAGTTAATGAAAAATAGGAAAATATATTTGGTCCTGGATAATATCCGCAGTCGTGAAAATGTCGGCTCTATTTTCCGTACCGCTGATTCGGCCGGGGTATCGAAAATTTATTTGTGCGGCATTACTCCGATTCCTCCTCACTCCAAAATCGCCAAAACTTCCCTCGGAGCTGAAAATTATGTTGTGTGGGAGTATTATAAACAAACATGGAAATGTTTGATTCAAATTAAAAATCAATCCATCAGTCGGCAGACAAAAATTAAGATTATCGGATTGGAACAAGTCAAAGACGCTAAAGATATTTTTAAATTCAAACCAGATTTTTCTATGGCACTTGTGGTAGGGAACGAAGTTAAGGGTATAAGTCCTAAAATTTTAAAATATTGTGATAGTAAAATTTTTATACCGATGTATGGTAAGAAGGAATCCTTAAACGTTTCAGTAGCAACCGGCATTGCTTTATACGAATTAATTAAATGAAATTACCTAACAAAACTTTAGAAAAAAAATTATTCGCCGATGATTACCGGTTGATTTATGCTGTAGATGAGGTCGGGATGGGCTGTCTGGCTGGACCGGTAGTGGTTTGCGCAGTAGCGATGACGAATCAATTCTATAAAAAAGTTCACCAGAAGCTTAGAAAGGTCAGAGATTCAAAACTTTTACAAGCCAAGCAAAGAGAAATATTTTCAGCCGAACTTCTGAAAGAGAAAGACCTTGTTTATGCTCTGGCCTTGGCGCAGCCCAAAACTATCGATAAGCTCAATATCTACAATGCCGCTCGGATGGCAATGAAGAGATCTGTAGAGAAATTAAAACCGAATTTAAATTTAAAAAGCATTGTGTTGGTTGACGGCAAGACCAAAATTAATGGCCTTAAATTAGAACAACAGGCAATTGTAAAAGGGGACAGGAAGGTCTTTGCGATTGCCTGCGCTTCGATAATCGCCAAAGTTTACCGGGATAGAATTATGGCTCGGTATGCTTGTAAATATCCCGGCTATGGATTTGAAAAACATAAAGGTTATGGGACCAAATTCCATCAAGTTCGTCTTACTGCTCTGGGACCATGTGATATACATAGGAAATCATTTAGATTAAAATATTAACTATGGGATTCGAAATATCAGAAGAAAAATTACCTGTCCAAGAACCTGAAAATGAAAAGGTTCATTTTAATCCTGAAACAGAAAAACAGGATAAATTGAAAAAGATAAAAGAATTAATGAAAGAATTTGTCCTGACAGGAATGATATTATCGGCTGGTTTCGGAGCTCTCGAGGGCGCAAAAGCCGCCGGGTATATTGAAAAAGAAAAATTCAAATTAGAAAAAGTGGAAGATATGGAATGCAAGGACGGGACTTTGAAAGCTGACGTTATAAGGAAATATCTTGAAAGTCTACCTGCTAATTGGGCTACCGGCCAGGTCAGCGCCATAGAGGTGGTGCCAAGTTTGGACGAACAGGCAGATGCGGAATATCGTCCGTTTTCAGGGAAAATAGAATTCAATGCGGAAAACTTAAAAAATATCGGACGGGAAGAAGTTTTAGGCATTTTAGCCCACGAGATCGGTCATGGGAATGATTTTTCAACCGATAACGAGCTAAAACAGTCGGATAAAGATAAGCTCTTTATGGATTTGAGAGAAAGGGTTCGTTCATCTGACAGGTATTTATCGCCTTATATCGAATCCTTGATAGCGAAGCATGTCAATGGAGTTACGATTGATCACGAATATTGGGCCGAAGTTTGCTCGGCCTATTTTACCGATCCAACAACCCTAAATATTAAAGACTTTCAGCTCGTTGACGGGGTAGTTCACAAGAATGATCCGAATTATGATTTGATGGATAATTTGAATAAACGACTAAGCATAGTGGGTGATATTTGGACAGATAATTTAAATAAATGATATGAAGGTTGAAATTAAAAATAAAAAAAGAGAATTGCTGGCAGTCGTTGATACTGAAAAAAATTTCCTTAATTTTACCGAAATTGGGTTAAGGTCAAACCTCAAGGAATTATACGAAGGAGCTCTTAAAAATGGGGTTAAATTCAAGGAACAGCAGATCACGGGAGAAGGTAAGGATGAGGTCAGAACTTGGCAGGACAAAGTCATCAAAAATGATGATCCTGGGTTTTTGTCCGTATTTGCCGCTTCTTTAAGAAGAGAAGGGTTTGTCATCGGGCAGGATAGCTATTTGGCAAAGATCAGAGAAGAGATGAAAAAATACCCCCAAGACGACGAATATATAAAAGAGCTGTATTCTAAAATTGATTCAATGTCTAATCTCGAACTGACATATCTTCTGGATTTGTTGGAAAAATAGAAATATCCTTTCCGCAAGTGTTTATAAGCTCTTTGCTTCAGGGCTTTTGTTTTTGATAAAATACATAAGTATAGTCAGAACTTAGGTCGTTTGAGCCAAGATTGAGGCAAAAATGAGTACCGGACTGAGTCATAGTATAACTATGATGAGGGAGGAACGGAATTTTTAACGAAAATATTGGCCAAACCTGAAAGGCCCGTACCACTCAATCCGCCAGCTGGCGGAAGTGGAGGGCGAACAAGGTATGAAAAAAACAAAAGTCGCCATTAATGGCTTTGGCCGGATAGGACGAGCTTTCCTTAAATTAGCTCTGACAAAAAAAGAACTCGAAGTAGTTGCCATAAATGATCTGGGGGACATAGAGAACTTGGCTTATTTGCTTAAATACGATTCAGCTTACGGCCGTTACGACAAAACGATAGAGACCAAAGACATCGAAGGTAAAAAGCACCTTATCGTTGACGGCCATGATATTTTATTTATTCAAGAAAAAGAACCGACAATGTTGCCCTGGGGAGCTTTAGGCGTTGAAATAGTCGTTGAAGCGACGGGAATTTTTGACAGTTATGAAAAAGCCCAGGTTCATAAAACCGCCGGTGCGAAGCGTGTAGTCATTACCGCTCCGGCCAAAGACGAGGACGGTCCGGATGCTAAGACTGTCTTAATGGGCGTGAACGAAGATGATCTCAAAACTTGTTCTATATCCTCCAACGGTTCCTGCACCACTAATTCTGTTTCACCGGTCATGCAAATACTTTCAGAAAAAGTCGGGGTTAAAAAGGCATTCCTTTCGACCACTCATGGCTATACTGCCACCCAGAATCTTATCGACGGGCCGGTTAAGGGTAAGGACATGCGTCGGGGCCGTTCGGCAGCTGCGAATATTTCTCCATCCTGGACGGGTGCAGCTATTGCGACAACGAGAGCGGTCAAACCTTTGGCCGGCAAATTCGATGGGGCTTCAATGCGCGTTCCGGTCATAACCGGTTCCTTGTCATGTCTGGTCATGCTTTTAGAAAAATCTTTAAGCGTTGAAGAAATAAATAATATTTTTAAAGAATCAGAAACTGAAGAGCGTTGGAAGGGGATACTCAAGACCACTTCAGACCAGATTGTTTCATCCGATATTGTCGGTGATCCACATGCGGCCGTGATAGACCTCAGTTTGACCCGGGTCGTTGACGGCGATATGTGCGCAGTTTTTTCCTGGTATGACAATGAGTTTGGTTATACGAATACTCTGGTTGAACATGTGATCAAGGTTTCGAAACTTTTATAATTTAAAAAGTGGGATTTATAAGGATAATTTTTCAGCCGATAATAACCTTTACGATAGTAGCTTCCTTCTCGTTATTCTTTATGCAGATATTCCTGATTGCTGGAATCCTGACGACCAAGATACAGAGAAATGTTGTTGCTGAAACTGACGAGATGAAGCATTTCCGTGGCTACATGATGGCGGCAGGATTGGGATTTGTGGCCGGAGTGATATCGCTTGCGGCACTGGTATTTTTATGAGCCAACACATCCACCCCACACCAAGCTTTTCCGCTGGCCGCCATTAAGAAAAGGGGCGGGCTTGGTACGGGGCAGGCGATGACAAAATTAAAACAATGTCACAGTATATACATGATGATAAAATTAAAGAACTCGAAATAAAGGCCAATGAGGCCAGACAACTTTTGATAGAGGAATTAATGGCTGCCGGTTCAGGCCACACGGCCGGGCCGTTAGGGATGGCTGATATTTTTACGGCGCTTTATTTCCATGTTTTAAAACACGACCCTAAGAACACTTCATGGCCGGAGCGCGACTGGCTGATACTTTCCAATGGCCATATTACGCCGATAAGATATGTGTCGATGGCTCAAGCCGGCTATTTTCCGATAGAAGAACTTAAAACTTTGAGAAAATTTGGTTCACGTCTTCAGGGGCATCCTGAACGTGAACGTCTGCCGGGAGTTGAAACAACCTCCGGGCCTTTGGGTTCGGGTCTGGGCCAGGCCTGCGGCATCGCCTATGCGCATATGATGGACGGAAAGAAAAACCGAGTCTACTGCATAATGTCGGATGGCGAACATGATGCCGGAAATATCTGGGAGTCGGTTCTTTTTGCCGGAAAATACAAACTCAACAATCTTGTCGGAATTCTCGACCGGAACAATATCCAGATAGACGGCATGACCGAAAACATTATGCCCCTCGAATCTCTTAAAGCAAAATACGAGGCCTTTAACTGGCATGTTTTGGAAATAGACGGCCACAATCTGGAACAATTCGTGGATGCGACCGAAGAAGCGCGGACAATATATGAAAAACCGACGCTTATCCTTGCTCACACAATTCCAGGAAAGGGGATACCTGAAATAGAGTTCGATTACCGTTGGCATGGCAATCCGCCCGGTTCCGGCCCGACCGATGTTTTTAAAGACAAAGCCACTCAAGGCAAGGAAATGCTTGCCCGACTTAGGACTTTAGGCGGGAAGATAAGGTCTGAACACGAATAGTGGGATAGATGTGGTATAATAAATAGAACATGAGCGAACTTGTAAAAGTAAAAGACATAATGACCAAAAAGGTCTCTGTCCTTCATCCGGACGATGTTTTGGACAAAGTAACTGATCTTTTTGAACAGCATAATTTTGATGGTTTTCCGGTAGTGAATGACGACGGGATGCTTTTGGGACTGGTTACGGCTTACGATATGGTCAGCCAGAGTTATGCTACGCATTTGCCGGCGCTCTTAAATATTCTCGAGGATATTTACAGCAAAAAAGCCGACGAGAATATTTTAAAAGAACAATTCGAAAGAGTGGAGATGATAAGGGTCAGGGACATTATGAATGAAGACCCGCTTGTGGTCGGACCGGAGGTCAGGCTTGATGACCTGGCCAAGGAATTCATCCAGCACCACCGCGTCAATCCGATATTGGTAATAGATGAGAACAAAAAACTCATCGGGGTGGTCAGCCGGTTCGATATCTTAAGATTTTTTGACAGAAAGTATCTGATAAAGACCCTGGAAGAAGCGGGCCACCACGGTATCCTTCAGAGATTAGGCAGATTTAACGAAAAATAGATGAAGAGATAGGTTTATTTTTTAAAAATTTAAAAGAAAGGGGGTATGAAGATATGATGGAGGGAAAATGTAAATGTCCTCACCACACAGCCATTAAGGTCATGCTTGTTTTACTCTGGGTTTCAGCTGTAGGATTCTGGTGGGCATCGGCTTTTAAGCAGACATTTTTATGGATGGATAGCGAACACTTCTTTAAAGATGTAGTTATCCTCGGAGTTTTGATGTATATGACTAAATTCTGCGGTTGTTGTGAGATGTGCGGCTGCGGTCACGGTGATGATTGCAAGTGCGGCGGCTGTGGGATGTGCAAATAATAACTATGCGCGCTTAATTATTTATTAAAATTGGCTATCAGGAAACTGGTGGCCAAAAATTAGTAAAAAATAATGCTCAATAAAGACGCTAATTTAGTCGACAATCTGATAGATAAAAAGAATATCCAAATGGTTCCGACCCGTGATGGTTACGGGAAGGGTTTGGTTGAAGCGGGAGAGAAGGACGAACGGGTCGTGGCTTTGTGCGCCGACCTGACCGAATCAACAAGAACTCATTGGTTTGCGGAAAAATTCCCGGCTCGGTTTATCCAGATGGGCGTGGCAGAACAGAACTTAGCAACCGTCGCCTCAGGTATGGCCAATTGCGGCAAAATTCCTTTTATCACTTCCTATGCCGCGTTTAGTCCTGGACGGAACAATGAGCAGATACGTACCACTATCTCTCTTAACAATGTTCCGGTCAAAGTTATTGGCTGTCATGCCGGAATTTCTGTCGGGCCTGACGGTGCGACCCATCAGCAACTCGAAGATGTCGCCTTAATGAGAGTTCAGCCTCGGATGAATGTTATCGTGCCGTGTGATGCGGTTGAAGCTCAAAAAGCAACGATTGCCATCGCCTTCAACGGCAAGCCGTCATATCTTCGCGTCGGCCGTGAAAAGTCTTGGGTCTTCACCACCCCTCAGACGCCGTTTGAGGTCGGCCGGGCGGAAGTTTTCCGTGACGGTTCGGATGTCGCTATAATCGGCTGCGGAATACTTTTATATAATGCTTTAGTTGCAGCCGAGGAACTTTACCGTGATGAAAAAATAGACTGCATGGTTGTAAATTCTCACACCATTAAACCCTTAGATGAAAAAACTATCTCCGAAGCGGCTAAGAAATGCAATGCGGTTGTTTCTGTCGAGGAACATCAGGTCAACGGGGGATTGGGCTCGGTCGTGGCTGAATGTCTCTCGCGCAATCATCCCGTGCCCCAGGAATTCATCGGAGTTCACGACCGTTTTGGTGAATCCGGTGAAATGAATGAGCTTCTCGAACATTTCGGGATGGGAGTCAACTCTATCAAAGAAGCGGTCAGGAAAGTATTTAAGAGAAAAAAATAATCCCGCCGGCTGGCGGGATTATTTTTAGTTGGCGACCTCTTCTCTTTTGGTTTTTAGAAGCTGTTTTAATTTGAGAAAATCAGCTTCGAGATACATCTGCAAGCTTGGGTCTTTTAATACATTATCAGGGTGGTAGGTAGGCAGGAGTTCGTAGCTTCCGAAGTTGAAGACTCGGCCGCGGATATTGACCAGAGGCTGGCGCAATCCGATGCCATTTAGAGCCGTTGTGCCGAGGGTTACAACGATCTGGGGCTGGATGCTTTTTATCTCTTCTTTCAGGAACGGGACAGAAGATTTGATCTCTTTAAGGGTGTGGACCCGGCCTGGAACGGTGTATTTTACGACATTGGTTATATATATCCGGCTTTTGTTAATGCCGATATTTTTGAGAAGTTTGTTGAGTATTTTTTCCGAGCTGCCGGTGATCGGTTTGTTGGCTTCTTCTTCTTTACTGGTCGGCGGGTCGGTCACAAAGACAACTTTTGCTCCGTCAAAACCCTGGCCGAAGATCAGCTTTTTAGTTGAGAATTTTTTCTTGAGCCCCTTATTAACTTGTTGAAGCTCGTTGGCCATATTTCAAGATTAAACCAATGCTGTAGTTTAACATAGGAATTAAATCTTGACAAGCTTGACGTATGAATTTATATATTGTTAAGTATCGGATACACGGACCTTAACAAGGTGAAAGAAATGGCTTCAAAGGGCGGAGAATTTATACTTCCGGCAGTTCAATTGGCTGATATTTTCACGGTCAATGATCTGACCGAAGAGCAAAGGATGATAAGGGATACCATCCGAGAGGTCGTCGCTAAAACTATCACTACTGACGAGGCGGTTAAGCTTATTGAATCAAAGGATCTGTGCTTCCAGAGAAGTCTGCTTAAAAACCTTGCCGAATTAGGCTTTTTGGGTGTAGAGATACCTGAAGATTATGGTGGTGCTAATCTTGGGCCGGTAGCGGCAGCTATTGTGGCTGAAGAAATTTCTAAGCAAGGTTCCTTTGCTTGCACTTTCTTAGCCCATACCGGTATCGGAACATTGCCTTTAAGATTTTTCGGCACGGAAGAACAGAAAAAAAGATATTTACCCAAACTTACGAATGGGGAGTGGGTTGCCGCTTACTGTCTGACTGAAACCGGCGCCGGCTCGGATGCCAATTCGGTCAAAACCGTTGCTACAAAACATGATGATTTTTATATCTTGAACGGCAGCAAGATATTCGTTACTAATGGCGGCTTTGCCGACTTGTTTACGGTCTTTGCTCAAGTTAAAGACTATGGTTTAACCGCGTTTTTGGTCGAAAGAAATTGGCTGGCAGTTAATGTCGGTGCCGAAGAACATAAAATGGGCATCCGTGGATCTTCTACTGCTCCAGTATCTTTTGATAACGTCGTAGTTCCGGAACAAAATGTTTTAGGCGAGCTTGGTAAAGGTTTCAAGATTGCGGTCAATATTTTGAATCTTGGCCGGTTCAAGCTTGGTGCAGCCTGTTTGGGCGGAGGCCGAGCTGCGCTTCAAGAGTCGGTCCAATATTCGCAATATAGGAAACAGTTCGGCCATTCTATTTCAAGTTTCGGAGCCATCAGGCTCAAACTTGCCAAAATGGCGGCTAAGAACTACGCGATGGAGTCGGTTGTCTATCGGACTGCTGGCTACCTTCAGGATGCGGCTCATGCCGTCGATACCAATGATTCCAAGGCGGTTCTGAAAGCGATCGAAGAATTTGCCATCGAATGTTCATTGGTCAAGGTTTTTTGTAGCGAATCTTTGGACTATATTGTCGACGAGAATGTCCAGGTTCATGGCGGTTCAGGTTTTTGTGAAGGTGCACCGGAAAGACACTACCGCGACTCAAGGATAAATCGAATATTTGAGGGTACTAACGAGATAAACCGACTTTTGGTCGTTGGGATGCTCTTAAAGAAGGCAATGGGAGGTTCTCTTCCGCTCCTTTCCGAGATCAAGAAAATAAGCAACGCGGCAATGTCGGTCTCGATTCAAGCTGAACCCGAAGAGCTTATTGATAAGCTGTTTAACCGCCTGAACAGCGTCAAGAATGTAGTGCTGTTGTCGGCTGGCCTGGCCTACGAGAAATTTAATTTCGGCCTCGAAAAACACCAAGTGGTCCTGCTCGGCTTGAGCGACTGTATGATGGAAATTTACGCGATGGAGAGCTGTCTGGCGGCTTTGAAGAAGAACCGAACCAAGTTGAATGAACTTCTGACTCGGCTTATTTTTGACGATTCACTTTTTGAGATAGAGAAAACTGTCCGTCGGGTCATTTCCATGTCTTCCGAAGGTGATACCAACAAGACAGCCTTGGCTATGGTCCGGCGCTTTCTTAAATTTACGCCAGAGAATATTGAAAGTATCTCGGATAAGATAGCTGAAGATCTGCTAAGGAGCTGAAAAAGCTCCTTTTTTGTGGGTGCGGTAGGAATCGGACCTACGGCCTCGTTCTTATCAGGAACGCGTTCTACCACTGAACTACGCACCCAAATTACTCATATAAGATAGCACTTTTTCTGATATTTATCAATTTTATTTTTTCTTTATTTTGAGTAGTGGATAATAAAAGAATGATATCGGATGTATAATGTGTTTATGTATGTTTCTACTCAGCAAATAGCAGATTATATAACGCACTCAAGGGATATGGCCATAGATGAAGCCACGGTAAGACAGGTTTTGCTTAACGCCGGCTATTCGGTTAAAAATATTGAAAAAGCTTTTGAATTGATCTCAAAAAGAGATAATCCTCCTGGCGCATCTTCCAAGTTTTTCAAGATATTCGGAACAATATTCATGGCTCTGTTTGTACTGTTTCTTGCCATTATCGGCGGCTATTTTGTTATCGTTAATTATTTCCCTCAATACGTAAAGTATGTTTCTCCTTACATTGAACCGGCTTTTGAACCACTGGCGGTTAAGATCGGTTTGCCAGGATTGTTTAAGATCAAATCTATTCCGACTGATATAGCTCAACCTTTAAAAGACAGTGATAACGATGGTTTGCCGGATGTGGAGGAATTAAGATATGGCACCGATCCGAATAATAAAGATACCGACGGTGACGGTTTTTTGGACGGAGAAGAGGTTCAGAACGGATATAATCCGCTAGGACCGGGCAGGTTGAATCCTAATAGTTATATTAAGTCACCTTCGCCGAGTCCTTCTTCTTTGCCTGGCCTACCTCATTAGACGGCTATGATTTAAAGTTTTTTAAACAAAAAAATCCCCCATAAAGGGGATTTTACTTTAACTCAAACGAGGTTCCACAACCGCAAGAATTCTTTGCATTAGGGTTGTTGAAAATAAAACTTTCGAGAAGATTGTCGCCGTGATCAATTTCCGTGCCTTTGACGATGACCAGGGTTTTAGGATCAACGAATATCCTGACTCCTTTGGATTCAAATACTTTGTCATATTTGCTTGGCTTGGATTCAGAGGAAAGGGGAGAGTATATGAAACCGGAACAGCCGCCGGCCCTGACGGAGATGCGTATTCCCGCTTCAGGATTATTGGGCTGGTTTCGGGCCAGTATTTGTTTTAAGCGGACTGCCGCTTTTTCAGTGACAGTCATCTTTTGGCGGATCATCATTGTTGAAAGATTGTCCGCAGCCGCAGGTCGAAGTGGCATTGGGGTTTTTAATCGCAATCCCGTTGTGAGTTTCGTTAAAATAAATTTCTGCTCCGTCGACATAACGGATACTGATAGGATCAACAAGTAATCGGATACCCGTCGATTCAAATTCTTGGTCTGCAGCATTCTTGCCATTTTCATCAATCATTAATCCATATTGAAAACCGGAACATCCGCCACCCTGTACAAATATTCGCAAGTGAACTTTTTCGGGTTCTTTGTCTTCATTTTTCATTATTTCACGTATGTTTTCAGCCGCTTTCTCGGTCACCGTTATCATTCGAGCCTCTTTCTAATGTTAAAAATCTGTGGTAAAATATAACAGAAAATAAGAATAAAATGAAGGGGTTCCATAATTCTGGTGGCTCTTAGCTTAGTTGGTACCCGCCCGAACGACTGACATTGTTCAGTCGGGCGAGGAGCGCCACATTTGTCCCGACTTACAATTTAAAATTAGGGTAATGAAGTCGAGGATCCTTGATAAATCATGATGGGCCGTTAGCTCAGTTGGTAGAGCGCCTCATTTGCAATGAGGAGGTCAGGAGTTCGAGTCTCCTACGGTCCACTTGCGGCCCATCATGATTTATCGGGACAATGTGGAGGTAACCGGTTCGAGCTCAGTAGGGTCCACAAATTAAAAAACGGCATAAGCCGTTTTTAATTGAAAACATGTTTTTTTAATGATAGATTTACTCTAATGGAAGTAAATCCCGTACGAAGTAGTAAAAACTTCAGTCGGGATAATAATGGGGTTCTTGCCCGGATATGAATGTCAATCATTTGACCTTCGGACCCTGCAAGGGCTACTTCGTACGGGATGAATCCTTTTTATGTTCTAATATCATTGGTTAGTTTGGCGGTTTTGAGCATGCTCGGCATCAATATTTATCTGATGCTTAAATCCCGCCGGCATATGCAGAATGGTAACAATGATTACTTGGCACTACATAAGCGTTTAGATGAAATGGCTACAACAATTAAAAGCCAGAAGGAACATCACGAAAAACTATCTCAGCTTGTTTCGGAATATTTAAACTCCGAAAATAATAAAAAATAGTTATGGAATTGCCGATAATTTTAATTTCTATATTTGGAATCCTAGTTTTAGCGGGTATTTTTTTGATTATTTGGATTCAATTAAAACCAAAGCCCAAACAAGAACCCGATCAATCGATACTGCTGTTTGATCAGAGGCTGTCTGATATGGCAAAGGTATTAGATTTAAAGCTTAGTGAAGCAAACCGAGTTTCTACTGATTCCATTCGCAACCAACTCTCGGAATCTAAAAAGCTCGGCGATCAATTTATTAGGGAATTAACCAACATTACAGAAAAGGTGACACGGGTTGAAGAAGCAGGAAAACAGATGTCTGGTTTTGCAAACCAGATACAAGGATTTCAAAAAATGCTTGAGAACCCCAAGCGGAGAGGTATTCTCGGCGAATACTATTTGAAAACTATTCTAGACAACGTTCTTCCGCCGGAAAACTATCAGATGCAGTATTCTTTCAAAGATGGAACTATTGTTGATGCGGTTGTATTTGTTAAAGACAAGATTATTCCTATAGATTCAAAGTATTCTCTCGAAAATTATAATCGAGCAAGTGATGAAACTGATCCGTTGGAGAGGGAACGTCTTGAAAAAGTATTCAGAGAAGATCTCAAAAAGAGAATCGATGAAACATCAAAGTATGTAAAAACTGACGAGGGGACTATGGATTTCGCCTTCATGTTTATTCCGCACGAAGCAATTTATTATGATTTATTGACAACTCAAACAGGAGCCGCTAAGGAGAATCTTGTCGATTATGCATTTAAAAAACATGTAATAATAGTTTCACCAACCTCCTTTCTGGCATATTTGCAAACCGTACTTCAGGGCTTGCGAGCATTGCAAATTGAAGAGTCTGCAAAAGAAATACGAAAAAATGTAGAATCCTTAGGTAAACACCTCCAAAGTTATGATGATTATTTTAAAAAACTAGGAGGACACCTTGGTACAACTGTAAATTTTTACAATAATGCAGCCAAAGAGTTTAAAAAGGTAGATAAAGACGTATTTAAAATTACGGGGCAATCTCTAGAAATAGACACGCATTTAGTCGAGGGTCCACATTCAGAAGACAAAGATTAACAAAGACCCCACAGGGCTTAACAGTTGAATCCCCGGGATAATTATAGTATCCTTTATTTTGTTGTTTTTAAGTTACCAATCTAATTAGCAGATCTGATGAAAGGAAGCTGCCTGTGAGCTGATGTGGTTCGAATGGGGTGAATCCCGTACGAACTCACCCTGACGGGTTTGCAAAAATAATATTAATTTAGCTCATCGCTGGTTATATTATTGTCAAACGTTTGACCATAATATGCGTAGCATATGAGTTCGTACGGGATGAATATTCTCTGGTTGCCGATCGGAGCGGGCGTGGCATCACTTGCCTACGGAGCTTTCCTGATCTGGCAGATATTAAATAAATCGACCGGCGATGAAAAAATGCAGTCGATACAGAAGGCGATACAGGAAGGCGCCGAAGCATATCTTAAACGTCAGAACACGACCGTTTTTGCCGTTGGTATTGTGGTTGCGGCAATATTGTTTGTCGGGCTTGGCAAAACCATTGCCATTGGATTTTTATTGGGTGCGATCGCTTCAGCTGCAGCCGGTTATGTCGGAATGATGGTTGCGGTTCGGGCGAACGTCCGAGTTGCCGAGGAAGCTAAAAAAGGTCTCGCTGAAGCTTTTGGCCTGGCTTATAAAGGCGGCGCGGTGACAGGTTTCTTCGTCGTCGGTCTCGCCCTCATCTCGGTCACATTCTTCTACTGGGTAACCAAAGATGTCAAAGCCCTCATTGGTTTGGGTTTTGGTTCTTCTCTTATTTCTGTTTTTGCCCGTTTGGGCGGTGGAATTTTCACCAAGGGTGCCGATGTCGGAGCGGATCTTGTTGGTAAGATTGAAGCCGGAATTCCTGAAGATGATCCGAGAAATCCCGCAGTCATTGCTGATTTGGTTGGGGATGAAGTTGGTGATGATGCGGGTATGGCGGCCGATCTTTTTGAAACTTATGTTGTTTCTGCTGTTTCTGTTATGCTGCTCGGCAGTTTACTTATTCCTTCCGAACCGGGCTATACCATTTTGCCTTTGATAATCGGCGCTTCGGCCGTGGTCGCTTCGATAATCGGTTCTTTGTTTGTTCGTCTGGGCGAGGGTATTATGGGCGGAATAATGAACGCTCTTTATAAAGGTCTGGCCGTGACAGCCGTTGTTCTGGCCGGCATTTTCTATTACATGGTAAACAAGCTCACCTATATCCGTGACCTCGATAAATTATCTAACGGCTTAGTTAACCGGATGGATGTTTTCTGGGCGATGATGATCGGTATCGGTGTAACCGCGCTAATGGTTCTGATAACTGATTTTTATACTTCTAAAAAATTCCGTCCGGTCCAGACTATCGCCAAAGCTTCTACCACCGGCCATGGCACAAATATTATTGCCGGTTTGGCCGTCTCGATGCAGGCCACTGCTTTGCCGATTGTTGTCATTTGTCTGGGTATTTATCTTGCTTTTTATGTCATCGGTCTTTATGGAATTGCTTTAGCGACGATGAGCATGCTTTCACTGGCCGGAATTGTTGTTGCCATCGATGCCTTCGGTCCGATAACTGATAACGCGGGCGGGATCGCTGAAATGTCACACTTGCCTGACTCTGTCAGAGAGGTGACCGATGCTTTGGATGCGGTTGGTAATACGACCAAAGCGGTGACCAAAGGTTACGCTATCGCTTCAGCCGGACTTGCGGCGATGGTTTTGTTTAGCGCTTATATTCAAGAACTTTCAAGCTTGGGTAGTCAGTTATTTTTTGAACTTCAGGATCCTCGAGTTTTGATAGGATTGTTTGTGGGCGGAATGATGCCGTATCTTTTCGGTTCAATGGCGATGGAAGCGGTTGCCCGGACCGGTGCGGCGGTTGTGGATGAGGTCAGGAGACAGTTCAAAGAAATGCCTGGCATTATGCAGGGCATGGAAAAGCCGGATTACGGCAACGCGGTTGATATTGTTACCCGGGCTGCGATAAAAGAAATGATACTGCCGGCGCTTATTCCGATCGTATTCCCGATAGCTATCGGATTTCTGCTCGGACCACAGGCGTTGGGCGGACTTTTGGTGGGAGTGATAATTACCGGATTATTCGTAGCTATTTCGATGACTTCTGGTGGTGCGGCTTGGGACAATGCCAAGAAATATATCGAAGAGGGTAATTATGGCGGCAAAGGTTCCGACGCCCATAAAGCAGCAGTGACAGGAGACACGGTAGGGGATCCTTACAAGGACACCGCCGGACCTGCTATCAATCCCATGATCAAGGTAGCTAACATTGTCGCTCTCCTTATCGCAAAATTTCTGGTCAAGTAAAATTCTAAAAATAATAAAATTAAAAACCCCGCATCTGCGGGGTTTTAGTTATCTAATTTAAATATTTTCCAATCTTTATCAAAATCTAATCCCCAACGGTCTCTTTCTGACCAGATCATTGAAAGTAAGTTATCTTTTAATACATTTGGAAGTGCTCTTTGTAATTCTTTAACTAAGACATCTACATTCATTGATTTTTCTCTGGCTAAGGCGAGCATAGCGGCATTTCTAATCTTGACCATTGTTTCAGGGTGGTGGATCATTTTGTGTTCACGGCAGTAATTTTCTTCTGGGCAGCCAAAGCCGCCTTTATATATGGGTTGAAAATAGTCCTGCAGGCGAAGCAGGCATCGGCATTTATCACAACGTTTTGGTCCAAGACCCGTGTTATCATTATATCCGCACATCATAACTTCGTGGCAAACCGGGCATAAGGCCCATGTGCCGCAGGCTTTTTCAGTATCACCATATCCGAACGGAGTTTTCCACATTACACCGCCAAATTCGCAAAGCTGGGCGACACGAATAAGTTTATTTGACTCATATTCGTGATGACTATACCCATTATTTTTAAACCAATCCTGGAGCATGACCATGGACTCAAAATTTGGTTCAGCCGGATGATACTTGGGGTTCAGGCAGTTTGTTATGTGGTGAAATGGGGACTTGGTTTTACCTGAATTCATCGGTTTATTAAGTTATCAAGCTGCGTGGACACAGTTTAACACAAAAGTTTCTATGGGCAAGGAATTGATTTGATAAGATCATTTTGGCATAATCCCTTCAGGTCTTTTACCATTCAGGTGAATTACGGCTAAAAGAGTTTTTATTATCTGTCCCGTCAGAAATGCCGATTCTTCTGTAATGTTCGGCCTATCAGCTTATGTTTCTGTTCTCGAGGGTAGGGGATATAAAGTTCACTGGCCGCCGAGAGATACGAAGCAGGCTGATCCGACTAGCGGATACAATATTTGCAAAACGAATTTGCGGGCAATGTTCGAAGCCGATGAGGTCCATGTCTGGTATGACGAAAAAAGTGTCGGTTCAAAGTTTGATTTGGGCGCGCTATTTTTTCTTTGTGAATTGATGAAATGCAACAAAATAATTCACATAATCAACAAAGAAGAAGCCCAAGAGATGGACGATCTGGCGGATTCTCCAAAAAGCTTTTTCAAGGTCTTAAAGAAAATGGCCGGCTAACAGCCGGTCATTTATATTAAATGTAGTATTTTTTCGTACCCTTCTTTGAATATCTTCTTAAGTTCATCCTGCTCGGCGGGGGAGAACTTTGAGAGGACCATTTTTACCACAAATTCATCACGTTTTTTATCCGACTGTTGGCGGGCTTTTTGAAGAGCCGGTTTGGCAAGACCTATCCGAAGGCGGTAGAACTTTTTAGTTTTCAGAGCCTTCATTATTGATTCAACGCCTTTGTGGCCACCCGAGTTCTTGTCGAATGAAATTTTGGTATTACCGAACGGCACATCAAGGTCATCCTGGATGACCAGTATCTGTTCTGGCTTAACTTTATAGAAATTTTTTAACTTAGCTGCTGCTTCACCAGTTTTGTTCACATATGTCTGAGGTTTGGCGAGGACCAAACTCGAACCTTCGATCTTGCCTTTAGCGGTCAGAGTGTTCAGTTTTTTGTTAAATTCGAAATCATCGCAGTCGTTCTTTTTGGCGATATGGTCAACGAACATAAATCCGACATTATGCCGCGTTCCTTGATATTCTTCATCAGGATTGCCGATGCCGATAATTAGTTTGATTTTTGTATTCATTCTGTCATTCTATATCTAGTTTCTTTCTTTTTCAATGTGACAATAAAATGAAGCTTATGTTCGGCCTCCTGTCATTCGCAGTTTTATATTCAGCTGCTATGAATATTGCGGGTGGTGAAAAATATATCTTAGGCAATAGGGTAATGAGATTAATAAGAAATCTTAAAAAAGACCGCTGAAGAACGGTCTTTTTATTTTGTTGAATTAACCGAAAAACCATGCTATCATATCTGAATGCTTAAAGAACAGGATGTGCTGAATTCAATAAATACCAGTCCGAATGCGGTTCAAGAACAGCAAGCAAATCCGAACGACGGACACGATAGGTCAAGAAAAAGCGAAGTTTGGCTTTTCATCTGGGAGACGATTAAGCTCGTTGCGATATGTCTTGTCATAATTGTTCCGGTAAGGTATTATCTTGTCCAGCCGTTCTTCGTCAAAGGGGCATCAATGGAGAACAATTTTCAGGATGGGGATTACATCCTTATCGACGAGATAACCTATAGGTTTGAACAGCCGGAAAGAGGGGATGTGATCGTTTTTCGGTATCCCGAGAATCCAAGCCAGTTCTATATAAAAAGAATAATCGGCCTGCCCAATGAGACGGTCGAGGTCAAGGATAACAAAGTAACTGTTTTTAACGGTCAAGACTCTAAGGGTCTCTTGCTTGATGAAAAATATCTTTCCAATGGTCAACAAACCCTCGGCGATATGAAATTAAAACTTGGCGGGAATGAGTTTTTCGTAATGGGTGACAATCGGCTTCAAAGTTCCGATTCACGCCGCTGGGGTCCTGTCCCGTCAGGCAATATAACCGGCCGGGCTTTTGTCAGATTATGGCCCTTCCAAGATTTAAAAGTTATCCCAAGAGTTAATTATTAAAATGTCAAAATCAAAACAACTACAAGCGCCAAAAGGAATGCACGATATTCTGCCGGAAGACCAGAAATATTGGCATTATCTTTTAAAGAAAGCCGAATCATTGATCCAGGATTATAGTTTCGAAAAAATAGAAACACCGATAGTTGAATCTTCCGAGCTTTTTATGCGTTCGGTCGGAGAAGGTACGGATATTATCGATAAAGAAATGTATGCCTTTAAAACTCGTGGCGGGGACGATCTGGCCTTGCGTCCTGAAGGCACCGCTCCAGTTGTCAGAGCTTATCTTGAGAATGGGATGAATGTTCGGCCTCATCCCGTCAAACTTTATTACGTTGCGCCTATGTTCCGCCATGACCAGCCCCAGCAGGGCCGCTACCGGCAGTTCCACCAATTGGGACTTGAAACGATAGGAGATGCAACCGAAGTTGTTGATGCTGAATTGATATTTCTTGCTTGCCGGATACTTGATTCTGTCGGTTTGGATAATTACAACGTTCATATAAACAGTATGGGTGACGCTTCCTGTCGGCCGGCTTATCTTAGAGCGCTGAAGGATTTTTACAAGAATCGTCTTAAAAAAGTTTGTCCCCAGTGTAAGGTAAGGTATAAGAAAAATGTTCTAAAAATGCTTGATTGCAAAGAGGAAGGCTGCAAAGAAGTGGCTAAAGATGCTCCGCCGATCGTAGATTTTCTCGACGATGAGTGTAAAAACCATTTCAAGAAAGTTCTTGAATTCCTTGATGAGACCAAGACGCCTTATATCTTGAATCCTCACCTCATCAGGGGATTGGATTATTACACCAGGACGGTTTTTGAATTCTTACCTGAAGAAGGTTCAGGGGCACAGACGGCTATTCTTTCGGGCGGCCGCTATGATCGGCTGATAGATTTTTTGGGCGGACCTAAAACTCCTGCCGCCGGATGGGCGATGGGATTGGAGAGGGTTATCCTGGCTTTGAAAGAAAAGAATGCTTCGGTTCCGGAAATCGGAATTAAGCCCAAAGTTTTTCTCGCCCAACTTGGAGATGCCGCCAAGAGGAAAAGTCTGGTTCTATTCGAAAACTTGCGCAAGGCCGGAGTCGAGGTTAAATCATCTTTTGGACGCGACAGTATTAAATCCCAGCTTCGTATTGCACACCGGTTAGGGGTAAAATACACTTTGATATTCGGTCAGAAAGAAGCCCTCGAGAGTACAATAATAATTCGAGAGATGGATACAGGAATACAAGAAACAGTACTTTTGACAAAAGTTGTAGACGAAATTAAGAAGAGGTTGAAGAAATAACTCTCGATGAGAATGATTGACGATGTATTTTGTAAAATCGTAGCAGGCGAGATTAAAAGCGACACGGTCTACAAAGACAAGGAGTTTATAGTTCTTAAAGACATTAATCCCCAGGCTCCTATTCATTTACTGATAGTACCGGTCAAACATTTTACCTCCCTTGAAGATTTTATGGAGGGTGATAATGACGGGCTGTTAGGCCGGGCGTTGATCGTTGCCCACAAAGTTGCTCATCAGATGAATATGGCCGAAAAGGGTTATCGTTTGATAATCAACGAAGGAGAGTACGGTGGCAAATTAGTCCCTCATTTACATATTCATTTATTGGGAGGCAGGAGACTGGGACCGAAGATAGTAAGGTAGCCGTCGAAGAGCGTAGCGATTCGCTACGGCACCTTACCCCGCACCATCTGGAATCAAGGTTATATATTTCAGAAGGTAAAAAGGCGATAGCCGCCTTACGGCTAAAGTAATGTGATAGCACATACTTTGAGCCCAGATGGTGCGGGGTCCTCAAATTTGTACCCGCTCGTCTGCAAGGATTGCAAATCCTCGCGGACAAATTTGAAAGGAGGTTATTTATGGTTGAAGTAAAAAGAAAACCAAATGAATCTATCGGTAGCTTAATGCGCCGGTTCAACCGTTTTGTCCAGCAAAGCGGGGTTTTGGTTAAGGCAAAAAAATCACAATACCGGGCCAAGAATGTAACCGAGAGAAAAGAGAAGAACGCCGCAATTATGGGCATGCATTTAAGTCATCTGCGCAAGAAGCTTGAGAAGCTCGGCAAATATGATGATGATACTTTCGAAGAAGAGAAGCGCAAACTTAAACAGGAACTTAATCTGTAGTATAATCCGATAATGTTAAAAGAAAAACTTAGTAGTGACGTTAAAGAAGCTCTCAAGTCGGGTAATTCCGAAAAGCGGATGGTTTTGAGTTTGGTTTTAAGCGCAATTAAAACAAGAGAACTTGAGAAAAGGACAAAGCTTAGCAAGTCTCAACCGGATGCGACTAAGCTTGAAGAAGAAAGTAAAATAAACGACGAAGAGATTATCGAAGTTCTAAGTTCTGAAATGAAAAAAAGACGAGATTCAATAGAACAATACGAGAAAGGCGGCCGGCCGGAACTGGCGGCCAAGGAAAAAGCCGAGATAGATATATTAATGACGTACATGCCGGAACAGATGTCCGAAGATGATATAAGGGCAGAGGTTAGAAAAGCGATTTCTCAGACCGGAGCCTCCAGTCCCAAAGATATGGGTAAGGTCATAGGTGCTGTAATGGCCAAAGTTAAAGGTAAAGCGGACGGCCAACTTGTAAGTAAATTAGTTAAAGAAGAATTGTCAAAATAACCGGGTTAAACCCGGTTATTTTGACAATTCTTTAAAAATACTTTATTATTAACCGGAATTGAAGAGGGGGTAAATGACAGACACAAAACATCACGAGAGCCGGATCGGCCTTTCCGAGATGCTGATACTTAATCGCCACTTAAAAGGTGAAGAAATAGCTCTTTTAATGAGGCATATCGGGATAAATAAATCTGAAGCGGCTGAGTTGATCGGGCTGGATAAAAAAGACCTGACAAGAGCTCTTAATAATAAAGAATTTTTAGCGCCTATTGCGGAACTTAAGTTAAGAACCGAGGTTGTGAATAGACTATTTTCCGGAGACCCATCTTTAAAGAAAAATATTCTCACTCTTCATCACAACGCTTTTCGTGACGAAGCTACCTAAATGGTAGTTTTTTTATTTCTATGATAAAATCAATGCACAATATGGAGATAGTTTTTCAAAATTCGACCTCTGACAAAAAATATTCTTCAAGGTTTTTTGAGAAAGTTTTAAATTCCGTTGTAAAAACGACCGGACTTCGTAATAAAAATATACAGGTCAGCGTCAGCTTAGTAGAAGGACGGAAGATAAGAAGTTTGAACAATAAATACCGGCACAAAGATAGGGTCACCGACGTTTTATCCTTTCCGATGGCAGAAAAAAAAGAAATTCATGATCCCAAGACCAAAGTTGGTGACTTGGGCGATGTGTTCATCTGTCTGCCATTTGCAAAAAAAGAGGCAAAGAGGGAAAATATAGATATAGAAAGAAAACTTGCACGCCTGACTGCGCATGGTTTTTTGCATTTGATAGGATATGACCATGAAACATCAAAGGCCGAAGAAAAGAAAATGCTTGAATTAGAAGACAAAATATTAACCTCATTGAATAAATAAAATTTTAATGCCCAGACCCCATATAATTACAGGAATTGATATAGGCAATTCTCAAGTTAAGATAGTTGTCGCCAAGGTGGAGGGTGATAATTCAAGACCTCAAATAATCGGCTGGGGAAGCGGCCCGTCTAATGGTTTGCGGCGCGGTATCGTGGTTGATATGGAGGAAACAATAGATAATGTGCGCTCAGCTTCACAAAGGGCCGAAGCCATGGCTAGCTTCCCGATAAAAAAAGCTTATCTTGCCATCAGCGGCCTGCATATTAATACTCAGATGTCGCGGGGTGTGATCGCTGTTTCAAGACCGGATAATGAAATTACCCAAAGCGATATCGATCGAGTTATCAAAGCCGCTTCCGTGGTCAGTCTGCCGCCGAACAGAGAAATAATCCATGTCATCCCAAGGAATTTTATCGTAGACGGCACCGAATATGTTAAAAACCCGTTAGGCATGAAAGGCGTCCGACTCGAAGCCGATGTTTTGATAGTAGACGGACTCTCTCCTTATCTAAGGAATATTGTTAAATGCGTTGAAGAAAATAATATTGAAGTGATTGGCCGGGTTTATGCTCCTATAGCTTCTTCTTTGTCCGTCCTCGATAAGAACCAGAAAGAGTACGGTGTAATTAATATTGATTTCGGCGGAGGAACTTCGAGTATGACTGTTTTTGAAGAAGCTGATCTTCTTCGGAGTTCGATATTGCCGATAGGTTCACGCCACATTACGAATGATCTCGCGGTTTTACTCCGGACATCCTTGGATGTTGCGGAAAGAATAAAACTCGAACATGGCTCTACTTCCGAGGCCGATGATAAGCGTAAGAGAGGGGATGTTGATCTTTCAGAGTTAGTTGGAGAACAGGAATATATAATACCCAAGAAACAGATAATCCGGGTTATCGATGCCAGAGCCCATGAATTATTTGATATTGTTAATAATGAGCTGAAGAAAATTTCTAAGGTTGGGATTCTGCCGGCTGGTGTGGTTCTTTCGGGCGGCGGGGTAAATTTGCCAGGCCTGGCGCTACTGGCGAAAGAAAAGCTCCGTTTACCCGTCAAAATAGCAAGGTCAGTTCACTTTGAGGGCATGGCCGAAGTTGTTGATGATCCAGCATTTTCTGTGGCCATGGGTGCGGTTATGTGGGGAATGGAACAGGAAGATGGAGGTTACAATACTAAGGGTTCGGGCGGAGGAAATTCGAATGAATCTTTCAAAAAAATGACCGATTGGCTTAAGAATTTTATGCCTTAATATCAAGGGGTCTATTAGGCCGAATCTCTTTATAAACAAGTTATCCACATAATTAGCGTAAAAATTTGCTAGTTAATTTTTTTTGTGATAAATACAAGATAAATTATGGCTCAGATAAAACCACTATTTGAAACATTTGCCAGGATAAAAGTTGTCGGTTGTGGCGGCGGCGGCGGAAACGCTCTGGCAAGAATGATCGAGGCCAGGATACATGGCGTTGAGTTTATTGCGGTTAATACGGATGCCCAATCTTTGCACAACACTAATGCTCCGACCAAGATTCATATCGGTAAAAGTTTAACAAAAGGATTAGGGGCGGGGATGAATCCTGATATCGGCAAACAGGCGGCGATAGATACCAAAGAAGAAATAAGCACCGCTCTCAAAGGTTCGGATATGGTTTTTATAACCTGCGGTCTTGGCGGAGGTACCGGTACAGGTGCCGCACCGATAGTCGCTGAAATTGCCAAAGACGTCGGCGCTCTTACTGTCGGTGTCGTCACTAAGCCGTTTATGTTCGAGGGCGCTCAAAGAATGAGAATTGCCGAAGACGGATGGCATGCTTTACGTGAAAAAGTCGACGCTTTGATAACAATTCCCAACGACAGACTTCTTTCTATAATTGACCGTAAAACTCCGTTACTTGAATCTTTTGCGATCGTTGATGATGTTTTGAGACAAGGTGTTCAAGGAATTTCTGACCTTATAACTATTCCCGGAATAATTAACGTTGACTTTGCCGATGTTAAGGCAGTGATGGCGAATTCGGGTTCTGCCTTGATGGGTATCGGTCGTGCAACCGGAGAAGATAGGGCGATAGAAGCGGCCAAGATGGCTATTAATTCTCCGTTGCTTGAAGTTTCGATCGACGGTGCTAAAGGTGTTTTGTTCAATGTATCCGGCGGAACAGACCTGGCAATGGCGGAAATAAATGAAGCGGCACGGATAATCACAGAACATATTGACCCAGATGCCAAAGTCATATTCGGCGCTGTTTTGGACGATAAACTTAAAAGAGGGGAAATAAAAATTACCGTCGTAGCCACTGGATTTAACAACGGCCATGCTGTTCAACCAAGGCCGGCTATTCTCCAGCAAAGACCCAATCTTTTTGATAACCAACCGGAAAAAAGAGCACCCGTAATTAATCCCGTAGTATCTCACCAGCATCAGAACAATGGAAACGGCAACGGTTCGGTCAAGGAATTCGTTGACCCGACCGCAATGGAAGAGGATTTTGACATCCCAGCATTCATACGTAGGAAAATGAAATAAACTATTAATAAAATAACCGCAAAATGCGGTTATTTTATTAAATTTTTCTACTTATCCACTTTTTTTAGTCTTGAAAAAGTTTGTAGTGGAGTTAGAATAAAATTAATGAGTGTATGTTTAACAATAAGACACTCAAGCTGAATAAAGTCCGCTTTTAAGCGGGCTTAAAACTTCTTTAGAAGGCAATTTTACCCGCCTTAGCGGGGTCTATTGTCAAAAATTATTTTTAATTATACATTAATAAATTAAATTAATATTTATGGAACAGAACTACCAGCGCAAGCAACTTCAGACGGTCGAATATGAACCGATGGATTACGAGAGTACGATAGAAGATGCTGTTCCCGGTAACGGATTACATAAAACAGGTTTTGTCTGGCCGAGACTGTTCGGTACCGGACATCCTTATGACGAGATCGAATGGGAAAAAAGAAGTGCCAGGATAACTAAGGGCGACGGGACTGTTGTTTTTGAACAGAACGGTGTTGAGGTTCCGGCATTTTGGACCCAGACCGCAACAGATATAGTTGCTTCGAAGTATTTCCGCGGCCAGCTTAATTCATCGGACAGAGAGTATAGCGCCCGGGAAATGGTAGACAGGGTTTCGAACACTATCACTAAATGGGGATTGAAAGACGGATATTTTGCTTCTGCCGAGGATGCTGAAAATTTCTCCCTCGATCTGAAATGGATACTTATAAACCAGTATGCCGCGTTCAACAGCCCGGTTTGGTTCAATGTCGGGGTTCATGCCAAACCCCAATGTAGCGCCTGTTTCATTCTTGCCGTTGAAGACAATATGCAGTCTATTCTTGATTGGTATCGGGATGAGGGCTGGATATTCAAATACGGTTCAGGTTCAGGAACAAATCTTTCAAAATTAAGATCATCGCGCGAACCCTTATCTAAAGGTGGCTATTCTTCAGGGCCGGTCTCGTTCATGAAGGGCGCTGACGGTGTTGCTAATTCTATTCGTTCAGGTGGCACAACCAGGCGGGCAGCCAAGATGGTGGTTCTGAATGTCGACCATCCGGATGTTAAGAATTTTATTTACTGTAAAAAAATAATCGAAGACATGACCAAAGCTTTGGCTCAGTCGGGAATAAAAGATTCTATTGAAGCGGATATTTTTGACCCCTATACCTTGCTTCCTTACCAGAATGCCAATAATTCGGTCAGGGTAACCAATGACTTTATGCGTGCGGTTGAAAATGACTCTCTTTGGAATCTTAAAGCTGTCACCAGTGGAGAAGCGATGGAAAGGGTGAGAGCTCGGGAAGTTATGGATTGGATGGCGGATGCTGCCTGGGAAAGCGCCGATCCGGGAGTTCAATACGATACGACTATCAATGACTGGCATACCTGTCCTAATACCGGCCGTATCAATGCCTCTAATCCATGTTCAGAATACATGCATCTCGACAACAGCGCCTGTAATTTAGCTTCGCTTAATTTACTAAAATTTTTGAATGAAGACGGCCGAATCGATGCCGATCTTTACCGTAAAGCGGTTGACACTATGATCTTGGCTCAAGATATTGTTGTTGATAATTCTTCTTATCCGACAGAAAAGATCGGTACTAATGCACATAATTTCAGGGAATTAGGGCTTGGTTATGCCAACCTCGGTTCCTTGTTGATGGTTCTGGGTTTGCCTTATGATTCGGAAAAGGGCAGGGCGGTTGCGGGGCAACTGACCTCACTTATGTGCGGAGAGGCTTATCGGATGTCGGCTCTTATCGCCGATATAAAAGGGCCGTTTAATGGTTATCAGCTTAACAAGGAACCGATGCTGGGCGTAATAGAAAAGCATACCGAAGAAGCTGAAAGACTTTACCGCAAGTCGGTTAAACTTTCGACCGAAGATGATGAGTTATTAAATTATTCAAGAATAGTTTGGAACGATGCTCTTACTTTAGGCAAGAAATACGGGATTCGGAATTCACAGGTGACGGTCTTGGCTCCGACCGGAACAATCGCTTTTCTTATGGATTGTGATACTACCGGAGTAGAACCCGAATTGGCCTTAGTTAAATACAAAAAACTTGTCGGCGGCGGCACTCTTAAATTAGTAAATAACCAAGTTAAGAAAGCACTTCAAAAATTGGGTTATTCCGAGGAACAGATCGGAAATATTTCCGAATACCTTTTAGAAAATGAAACCATTGAAGGCGCCCCCCATTTACTCGAAGAAGATCTGCCGATATTTGATTGTTCTTTCAAAGCTGCTAACGGAATACGCAGTATCCATTACATGGGCCATGTTAAAATGATGGCTGCCGCTCAGCCGTTCATTTCAGGTGCGATCTCCAAAACGGTTAATCTGCCGAATGACGCTACCCGTGAAGACATTAAGGATGTTTTTGTTCAGGGCTGGAAGTTAGGCCTTAAGGCAATCGCTGTTTACCGAGATGGGTGCAAATCTATTCAACCGCTTAATACTTCAAAGGACGAAAAATTAGTTGAAAAGACCAATGGCTATACAAGGGTTAAACTTCCGGACGAACGGCCCTCGATAACCCACAAGTTTTCGGTAGGTGGTTTCGAGAGCTATCTTACTGTCGGGTTTTATCCGGACAGTAAACAGCCTGGTGAAACATTTATCACTACTGCCAAAGAAGGAAGTACTATCTCCGGACTTTTTGATACGATCGCAACTTTGGTTTCGATGTGTTTGCAATCTGGTGTGCCGCTTAAAACCTTGGTCAGGAAATTTAAAGATGTTCGTTTTGAACCGGCTGGATTCACTAACAACCCAGATATTCCGACAGCTAAGTCAATAATGGATTATATTTTCCGCTATGTCGGTATGAGATATCTCAATGAAAAAGACCGTGAGGAAATCTTCGGGCCAGCTACTCAAGTGGGTGCTTATAACTCAAATGGCGATATTTCTGTTCAGTCTGAAAAAAATGAACCAGTTCTGGCATCTGCTAATCAACATCAATATGTTGAAACGACCGTAGTGACCAATGCTGACCCGCTTCGCCATAGCTACAGCCCAACCTCGACTCGCGTCTTCAGCGAGGCGGGCGAGGCGAGCGCCCCAGCTTGTGTCAATTGCGGTTCGCTGATGATTCGCGCTGGCTCGTGTTATTCGTGTCCGAATTGCTTTACCACAACCGGAGTGTGTAATTAGCTGTGCGCTTGCCGGGCTTCTTAAAGAATGAAGCTCACAGCAAGCCACAAGGGTTTAGTCAATTTCTTCGTTGCGGCCTGCAGTGCTCCTTCATCATAGTTTTACTATGACTCAGTTCGCTCCTCGGCTGCGCCTCGAACTTGACTAAACGCACGGCTAATTTATGGGAGATAGGATATAGCTTAAATTATGGTCAATTTAATAAACAGAAAGGCGGGTGATCCCGCCTTTCTGTTTAGGTTGCTTTAATCGAATAAAAAATTATAATCTATAAAGTATCTTTTAGGTGGTTCGTCTTGATTTGAAAGGTTTAGTCGAATTACGAAAGGCCTAAAAGGCCTTTTTAAATTTATTAAATTCTGCTAAGGTTCCCGCGTGCATAAATCCCAGATATTCTTTTACTTAATAGCCTCGTTTCTTGGCGGGGTTTTTGTTACTTCACTGTTCCCAATCTCATTATCGGTTGTTTTGTTTTTAACTCTGGCAGGGATATCTCTGTTCGTAATTTCGGCTAAGAATAAATATTTTATCTTATCAGGGTTTATTTTACTTTCATTTGCTGTCGGAATTGCCCGTTTCGATCAAGTCAGTTCGTATCGGAGCGGGTTGGAAAATATGGCCGGCCGGAACATTGTTGTTAATGGCTATATTAACAATGAACCCGAGTCCGACGGCAATAAAATGAAATTTATCCTCCGGACTGACGAAGGAGATAACATCTTAGTGACCACTGGAGCTTATCCTGAACGTCAGTTTGGCGACCTTCTTAGACTTGAAGGGAAGATCCAGTTGCCTAAAAATTTTGATAATTTTGATTATATAACTTATTTAAAAAAGGAAGGTGTAAGGACCATAATGTCCTATCCTGGTATCAGCGGAAGTGAATTTAATCCTGGTTTGAGTGATAAGTATAAAATCCACGTTTACCGAAAGATTTTCGAAATTAAACAAAGCTTCGAAGCATCGATAGATAATTCGCTACCCGAACCGAATGCCTCGTTTGTTAACGGGATTTTACTGGGTTCGAGGCAGAATATCCCGAAAGACCTGCAGAATGATTTTAATAAAACGAGTACGACCCATGTTCTTGCCATCTCGGGTTATAATATTACAATTTTGTCAGAGTTTTTGCTTTTAGGCCTGGTTTGGCTCTTCCGGCGGCGGACAGCTTTCTGGATCACAGTTCTGATGATAATTTTGTTTACCATCTTGACCGGCGCATCAGCTTCGGTGGTCAGAGCGTCGGTTATGGGACTCATATTATTGTCAGCCAACGCCTATGGGCGTCTTTATGACCAGAAAAATTCAATAATTCTTGCCGGAGGATTGATGGTCTGGTTCAATCCTTATGTTTTGGTTTTTGACGTCGGCTTCCAGCTCTCATTCGCCGCGGTCCTGGGTTTGATTTATATTTATCCTCAACTTGAATCAAAATTAAATAAAGTTCCGGATATAGGTGGTCTGAAAGAACTTGTTTTAATGACCGTTTCCGCCCAGATTGTTGTACTGCCTTTGCTTATATATTATTTTAACCAGTTCTCGGCCGTAGCTTTACCGGCGAATATCCTTATACTGCCTTTTGTTCCGGCGGCAATGCTGGCCGGATTTGTTACCGGTTTAGCCGGCCTTTTG
Source organism: uncultured Candidatus Saccharibacteria bacterium (assembly GCA_964513645.1). GTDB lineage: Bacteria > Patescibacteriota > Minisyncoccia > 2-02-FULL-40-12 > GWA2-44-9 > 2-01-FULL-39-28. The sequence continues at coordinate 26,391 of CAZENF010000004.1, read as the reverse complement.
TCCCGATCGGCCGGACAAATATTCGGATACGTTGCCTGGGCGATAACAACCTACCAACTAAACATAGTTGAATATTTAGCCACATTTTGATAACTTGTGTCCAGTTCATAAAAAAACAGGTGAATTTTGGGAACTATATCCGGCCGTGACGCTTCAGCTTTTTGTCTCATCCGGTCTGCCACTCTTTTAGTCTCCAACGATTATATAGGTAAAATACTTGCTAAAATATCTGATCCGGAGGTTATTAAAGCATCAATTAATGTCAGACTGAGCAAACTAAAAGAAGTTGGTATCTCGGAAGAAGAACTGAAAAAGCTCAACCAAAAATATTTAGCCATATTGGCCGAAAGAGAAAAAACTTGGACAGAACTTAAAAAAGTGGAGGCCGAAAAAGAAGAATTCGACCAACAGCAATTTAAAATGTCCGGTCTTGCTTTGAAATGTATGCAATTCGTGGACAAGAACCCTGATTCTAAGATAATTGACCGCGGCAGCCATCCCTTCTCACGCTGGCTTCAGATGCAATATCAGAGTGAAAATTTTTCTATTCAATTTCGTCGTCAGGAATCGGGATACTCTAACGGTAGCCAGTGGGTGAAAGTAAAAGTCGGACGTAAAACGGTTTTTGAACTGAACGGACCGGTAATGGGGATCGAAGGTCAGAAAGTAAAAAAATATATTCCCGGTGATTGGGAAAAGAGGATCAGGTGAGGGTAATAATCTCTGCTCTGATTTTTGTCTTGCTTTTAAGTTTTTGTATTAAAGCACAGGAAAGTCTCCTGACAATTCTCGATCACAAAATTTCGGTATTTACGAATACCAATTGCCATATTACTCGGACTTGTAGTTTGAAGACGGTCGAATATATTGTAGAAAATTACAAAATAAATATCAGTGAAGGAGATAATTATGGAACGCGTTTTTTTGCCAGATATACAACTAATTCAACAACCGAGCTTGAAAAATATGTATTTGTCCAATTCATCAAGGGTTGTGATTTTTCGTCGCAACTTGTCGACGGAGATGTTCGATTTTATTATGACGTAGTTTATCCGAGAACATACGACAACGTACCATTTAATTTTCCGGAATGGACACTCGATTCTTATGATCCGGACCCGGTTTATTCGACTGTCCCGGGCAGGTCCAGGTTTTACGGTTACCGTTGGAATAAAGTACGTGGTTCATTTGCTACTGATACTGAACTCTTATACGGACAGAAAAAACCCAAATATCCCCAGCTTTATATCGTTGATCATCCGGGCAGTGCTTTTTACGAACAGGGTATTGGGCACAATATTTCTTTGCAGTTCCGGACCTGTATTTATAGAACCAAAGATGTTCCTAAATCTGTGAGCTATGAAAAAACAGATTTTGCCAGGCCTTTACATTGTTTTGAATGGAACAGTTCATTTGTCTTTAATCATTTTACGGGAGAGTTTGAAAGTTTTCCGGAAATTTCTCAGACCTGTAAATAACCAGCCGCCAAAAGCGGCTTTTATTTTTTCATGAATTTATGTTATTTAAGCTCAATGCAGCCAAAAAATCTTTCAATGAAGCATTTGATAGCAGTTCTTTGCTTAGTGGTTTTTTCTTATTCTTTGAACAGCGTTTTCAGTCAAAAAGACGGACTGCTTAAAATATATTTCATTAGTCTTGGGCAAGGGAGTGTTTTTATCGAAACTCCCAAAGGAACCCACATTCTTATAGACGGCGGGAATGACAATACGATATTACAAAAATTAGGTGAATTAATGCCCTTTTATGACAAAACTATCGACTTGGTTGTGGTTACCGACCATATTCACCTGGGAGGTTTGATTAGTGTTCTTAATCGGTATCGAGCAGGCGATATTCTTGAAGCCAAGAATTCCGATGATTCACCTCAATCCAAATCTTGGCAGGACCTGATTACTAAAAATAAAATAAGAACGACAGAAGCCCTCGCCGGCAAAACAATAGATGTCGGTGACCTCTCTCTTAAGGTTGTTTATTCTTCTGGTTCTTTTGATGCAGGAACTGATAAAAAAGGCAATGCGAATATCGGCCTGATGCTGTTTTATAAATCTCTAAGACTAATGATAAGCGGGAACATGAGCCCTTTGTCAGAACGCTCGATGATCATGAACGGCACGGATATAAAATCCGATGTTATATATTTTTCAGGTTCAAAAATGCCCGAAGAATTTATTTCTGCAGTAAATCCGCGAACTGCAATAATATCTGGTGAGTCGGGAGATGTTTTGAAATTACTCGATGATTATGGTATAAAGTATTATCAGAATGTTTCCGGGGGCGAGATCAAGCTGATAAGTGACGGGATTAATTATAAAATTTTAAAACAATAATATGGCAAAAATTAAAGAACGTACGCTTGTGATTTTAAAACCCGATGCGGTCCACCGCGGATTGGTCGGTGAAATTTTACATCGGTTCGAGAGAAAAGGTATCCGGCCAGTGGGTGTGAAAATGATAAAAATGTCGGATTTATTGCTGGACAGGCATTACGCTCAACACAAAGGTAAGCATTTTTTGCCCAAGCTCAAGAAGTTTATGAAATCATTGCCGGTGATACTCGTTGTCCTGGAAGGTCTGGAAGTTGTTAAGGTTGTGCGGGCGATTTGCGGACCGACCGACGGTAAAAATGCTTCGGCCGGGACAATAAGAGGGGATTTCGGTATGTCCGTTTCCAACAACATCATCCATTCGTCTGAAGATTTGAAGGCCGCCAAGAGGGAAATAGCTATATTTTTTAGCAGTAAAGAACTTTTTAATTATTCCAGACCGGATATCCACTTCTACTACGCTGAGGACGAGATTTAATGCTATAATCAAATTAGTCCTTCTGTTTTTGCCCAAGCTTTAGGACAAATAATTATACCCGGAAGTTCTAAATCTTGTAATTTTGATGAAACCTCTCGGATTCTGACAGATTACATTGCGAACATCCATCTTTGGTAAATTGCTAAAGCCTTAGCGAATATCAGAGGGATCACCTAAAAACCGCTTGAAAGCGGTTTTTAGGTGATGAATGTCGGACCGCCGAGAATCGAACTCGGGCTATACCCACCCCAAGGGTACGGACTACCATTATCCGACGGTCCGAGAATTAACCTAATCTATTCTTCTTCGGGTCCTGTATTGCTGCCGAGAGCATTTAATTGCTCTTTCATTTTTAAATACTCACTTGAGTTAACTGTAACCGGGGCGCTAACCATAAAGTATCCTTTTATCATCATTTCTACCTCATCACGGTTGTTAGCGAGGTATTCTGTTAACCTTCTCTGGTCTTCTGAAAGTCCTACAGACATGGACATTTTGATTATAATATCCATTATCTTGTCGTGTACTTTTTTCCTTTCCGTGTCTGAACCGTATATCATTTCTTTGGTTTTTTTATTTTTTTGGGTTGCTAACTCGCGATACTGTCTTATTAGGTCCATGAATTTTTCTTTTCTTTCATTATTCTTCTCTTTGTCTTTCCCCAAATCAAAAATTTCCAAAATATATCTCATTTTGCTCTGGGCGCTGAGGGTTTCGAGGTTGTATATCTCGAGAGAAGGAGTCTTTTCCATTCTCCTATTGTGCCTTATGTAGAGTCTTGATGCAATCAGTGCAAATCTTTATCCTTTCACCGCCTATTTTAGCCCATTGGAGATTGGGGTAGCGCCTTGAGCGTGAGGTCGGATTATAATGACCACGCAAAAGCTTGCGAGTTGTGACCATCGTCGGTTTTTTGCCGCAATTTGGACAACGTGTAGCCATTTACGTCGAGGGGCCACAACATATTTCAGATGAATTTTGGTAAAGAAGTCCCTGCCTTGTTGCTTCCGTCTCGTAGTGCATCTTGAGCTTTAGCCGAGATTGCTCTCTGTAGAGATTTGCTTCTTTACCAGAATTCATCGGTAACAGATAATCGGCCGGTCGCCGTAACGACCGTAGCCGATAAGATTATCTGTTAGAAATATTTGGGGTCGATGTTAGTCAATACGTATTTAATTTGTGTTTTACATTCTACATCAAACTTGCTAACATTTCAAGTACTGGTCCCGTACGAAGTCTCGCTCGCGACGAAGTCGCGAGTCTCTTTAGAGACCTCGGCGGAGGCTACTTCGTACAGGATGGAGACTTTAATACTACCTATTTTCTACATAATAGTCATTCTATATTCTGTTACAATACACGAGGTTTCTCACGGCCTAATGGCAAATTCTTTAGGTGATACAACGGCCAAAGACCTTGGCCGTTTGAGCTTGAATCCCTTAAAACACCTGGATCTTTTTGGTTCGATAATTTTGCCGTTCATTCTTTATATGGCCACAGGTTTTGCTTTTGGTTATGCCAAACCGGTTCCTTATAATCCTAACAATCTCGATGACAGAAAGTATGGTCCTGTTAAGGTTGCCCTTGCCGGCCCTGCTTCAAATCTCGTTTTAGCGCTTCTTTTCGGGTTTACCTTGCGTTTTGCCGAAGGCTTTATCGGCTCCGCTTCTGTTGTTGACCTTTTTTCAAGGATAGTTCTTTTAAATCTTTCCTTGGCGGTATTTAATATGTTTCCAGTTCCGCCGCTTGATGGGCACTGGCTGTTGATGACTCTTTTGCCTCCCAAGTTCGACTCCTTCAAAACTTTTTTATATAAAAATACCTTATTCATATTTCCGGTGTTTTTGATAGTCTTTATGTTCTTCGCTTCCCCGCTTATATTTTGGATATTCCACCTCGTTACTGGCCTCACCGGTTAAATTGACAATTTATACATTCATCTGATATACTGACCACGACCTTCAAGGTCTTTTTATATGCCTACATTCAGACAATTACTAAAGAAGCCTCGGAAAGTTACCAGAGCGAAAACAAAGTCGCCGGCTTTGGAGTTCGGTTTCAATACTTTGCAGAACCGCCCGAAATATTATCCTTCTTCGTTTAAGAGGGGAGTTTGTCTTCAGGTAAAAACGATGACTCCTAAGAAACCTAACTCGGCCTTGAGAAAAGTTGCCAGGGTCCGTTTAACCAACGGTATGGAAGTAACTGCTTATATTCCCGGTGTCGGGCATAATTTACAAGAACACTCCGTGGTTATGCTCCGCGGAGGCAGGGTTAAAGATTTGCCTGGTATAAGATATCATATAGTTAGAGGTGTATTGGATTCTACCGGTGTTGAAGGAAGAAGACAGGAACGTTCTAAATACGGAGCCAAAAGGCCTAAATAATTTTAAATACTTTAAACTATGCGTCGTCCAGTCAAAAAAAGAGCCCAAATCGAACCGGATATTAAATATTCGAATCTTTTGATCGCCAAACTTATCAATTACATTATGCAAAGCGGCAAAAAGGCCGTGGCCTTGAGAGTTACTTACGATGCTTTTGACATCATTGAAAAGAAAACTGAAAAGCCGGCTTTAGAAATTTTTGAAAAAGCCATGAACAATGTCACTCCTCAGATGGAGCTGCGTTCCCGCCGGATCGGCGGTGCAAACTACCAGGTCCCAGTCGAAGTCAGGCCTGAAAGAAAGACTGCCCTCGCCTTGCGTTGGATAATTGAAGCGGCCCGTTCTCAAAAAGGCAAACCAATGAGCGAAAAGTTAGCCGAAGAATTAATTAATGCCTCGAACAATACCGGAAATGCCGTTAAGAAAAGAAATGATGTTCATCGTATGGCTGAGGCCAACAAGGCCTTTGCTCATTTTGCGTGGTAGTTTTTATTCAAGAACGAAGTAATTGATTATAAAAAAGTAATCCCGTACGAAGTCTCGCTCGTGCCTTTGGCACGAGTCCTTAAGGGGACCTCGGCGAGGCTACTTCGTACGGGATAGCTCATTTGTAGCTACTCGCTACGCTCATAGACAAATTTCACATGGCAGATTATCCAATCGAGAAAATTAGGAATATCGGTGTTATTGCTCATATTGATGCCGGAAAAACAACAACCTCGGAGAGGATCCTTTTTTATACCGGAATTTCACATAAGATAGGAGAAGTTCACGAAGGAGATACGGTTATGGATTGGATGGAACAGGAACGTGAGAGAGGAATTACCATTACTGCTGCCGCCACGACTGCTTATTGGTCTCCGACCGATGCTAAGGATAAAAATACCGAGAAGGTTAAGTTCAATATAATCGATACTCCGGGGCACATTGATTTCACCATTGAAGTTAAACGCTCGTTAAGGGTTTTGGACGGCGCAGTTGTTGTTTTTGACGGTGTGGCCGGTGTTGAGCCTCAGTCAGAAACAAACTGGCGCTATGCCGATGACTATCAGGTTCCGCGTATTTGTTTTGTTAACAAACTCGACCGCTTGGGTGCATCTTTTGACCGCTCTTTCCAGTCTATCCTTGAAAGATTATCCCCGAACGCGGTTAAGCTTCAAATACCCGACGGTCATGAGGATCAGCACAAGGGAATTGTTGACCTTTTGACCATGACCTATTACACCTTTGAGGGGGATAAAGGCGAAAAGGTGGTAAAAGGCGAGCTCCCTGCTCATTTGGTCGAAAAAGCAAAAGAAGAAAGGACTGCTGCAATCGAAAAAATCGTTGAACAAGATGATGATGCAATGGCTGAATATCTCGACGGCAAAGAAATTTCAACAGAAAGATTGAGAAAAATAATCCGCAAGGCAACTATCGAAAACAAACTTTTTCCAGTTTTTTGCGGTTCGGCTCTGAAGAACAAAGGCATCCAGCTTGTGCTCGATGCTGTAGTTTACTATTTGCCTTCACCGCTCGATATCCCTCCGACAAAAGGCATTGACCAGAAAACGAATCAGGAGAAAGAGGTTTTGCCGAGTGACAATGTTCCGTTCGCCGCTTTGGCTTTCAAAACTGCGACCGATCCTTTTGTCGGTTCGCTCACCTTTTTCAGGGTTTATTCAGGTAAACTTTCGTCTGGTTCTTATGTTTTGAATACCCGTACTGGTAATCAGGAACGCATCAGCCGTATAGTCCGTTTGCATGCCAACCAGCGTGAAGAGATAAAAGATATTTATGCTGGTAATATCGCGGCGACAGTAGGTTTGAAAGATACTAAAACTGGAGACACGCTTTGTGATCCGGCCAACCCGATAGTTCTCGAGGGTATTGATGTTCCGGAACCAGTTATTTCATTGAGAATCGAACCTAAGACCAAAGCTGACCAGGAAAAAATGTCTATCGCTTTGAGGAAACTTTCGGATGAGGATCCGACCTTCAGAATAAAGACTGATCAAGAAACAGCCGAGACCATAATCTCCGGAATGGGCGAGTTACATTTGGATATTATTGTTGACCGTATGAGGCGTGAATTTGGTGTAAACGTTAATGTCGGTCGGCCGCAGGTTGCTTATAAAGAAACAATTACCCAGGAAGCCCAGGCCGAAGGCAAATATATTCGTCAATCAGGCGGTCGTGGTCAATATGGCCATGTTTGGTTGAGAGTGGAGCCGCTCGAAAGGGGCAAGGGTTTTGAATTTGTTAATGCTATCAAAGGCGGCGTGGTTCCTGAAGAATTTATCAATCCGACCGAAAAGGGCGTCCGGGAGGCTTTGGACAAAGGTGTTCTTGCCGGATTTCCGTTAGTGGACATCAAGGTTACTCTTTACGACGGTTCTTACCACGAAGTCGACTCTTCAGAAATTGCTTTCAAGATCGCCGGTGCCATGGCATTGCAAGAAGCTTCAAAACGGGCTAAATTGGTCTTACTTGAACCGATAATGAAACTTGATATAATCACGCCTGAAAAATTCATGGGTGAAACAACCGGTGACTTGGCTTCACGCAGGGGACAGATAAACAACCTAAGCGACCGAGGCACTCTCGGTTTGAAGGTCGTTGATTCTAAAGTTCCTTTGTCTGAAATGTTCGGCTATGCGACGACTCTAAGATCGCTGACTGAAGGCCGGGGAACATTTACGATGGAATTTGATCATTACGAGCCGGTTCCGGCTAACGTTGCCCAGCAAATAATCGAAGGTAAAAAATAGCACTCAGCCATACCTAATTTCTTTCCGGTCCTCGTCTACTTCGATGTCTTCGAATATAGACCTGGATTTGTTGACCGATAATCACAAGTAAACCTCGCTTGCCTCTCGCCTTCGGCGAGCGCTCGACCTCGTGCATTATCGGATAAATCTGGCATAGTTCTTTAACCATCTCTTTGCCTGCGGATAGAGATAAAAAATTAGATACGATCTCGCCTTATCTATCTTGACAAAATCATTTAAAAAGAGTATAATTTAATATATAATATAAATATAGGAGGTGGCAAATGGCATCATTTAACGACCTTAAGAAATGGCTGGAGAAGCTTGACTATGAGGGACCAACCGGAAATACCGAACAGATGAAAGAACATCTCAAGGGAGTCGTTGAAAAATCCAAGAGAACCATGGCTTCGGCGACATGGGACCATACTTATTATGATGCTGAAGCCGTCGCCGAAACTGCCAGGTGCTGTGTTTTGGTGGTAATGAAATGGGAGCGTGACCAAACACTTCCTCTGCCTGAACCACCAAAAGCAAACTGGAAGATCACCGACCTCAAGAATCACCTTTTGTCAGAATTAGGCGTAGAGATCCCGTAGCTATGGCCAGCTGTCGTCAAATGTCGAGCCGACTATCCCATCAGACCGCTTCCCAGCGGTCTTTCGTTTTATCTATTTTAAATCAAAGCGCAGCTATCATCGTTTCAAATCCAATGAGCCGAGTCACTACAAATAGGAGCTATTTATTAAATTATTCCGATTCACAAAAATTTAGCCGGAAAATCCTGAAAGGAAGAACGGATGCTAAATTTTTGTCGGAATAATAGTTGTTACAGCTCCGGTATGAGCATAACAACATAATAAATAGAGAGATATTTGTTGAGGAGGCGAAGGGATGAGAAATGATGAAGGCGGAATGAATGGTTTGCATTTTTTAGGAATTTTTAATAATATGACCAAGTTATGGATATTTCAGAGATAAAAAAACTCATCAAAACCTCAACTGCGGTTTTGGTCATGGAAAATGGCGAACCGTCCTTTGTGGTCCTTGGCTACAATGCTTATAAGGATATGGTTGCGGATAAGATTGAGGAAAAACCAGTCAAAATACACCAATCGGCTAATGGTTCCGTTGCCGGTACTAACCAAAATTATCTCGAGCGTGAGACTGAAATCTTAGAAAGACTCAATAAAGAGATACTCGCTCTTAAAAGCCAGATAGAAATGGAAGAGAAAGGGTTATCAAGGTTCGGGGTTGACGAATAGGGAGCTTTAGATTAAAATAGAACTTACGTATTATTAAACTAAATAGTGTAGCTTTTTAGCCCTTTAGCCTTTTAGGTTTGTCCTAAAATCTACTATGCTACAAGCTACAAGACAGCCAAATGGCAGGAAAATTCGAAAGATCTAAGCCGCACTTGAATGTCGGCACAATCGGTCACGTTGACCACGGTAAAACAACTCTAACCGCGGCAATTTTGCATACTTTGAATCTTTTTAAAGACGAAGGTTATACTGCCCGTGTTGAAGCCGTCGATCAGATCGACAATGCTCCAGAAGAAAGAGCACGTGGTATTACCATTGCTTTGCACCACTCGGAGTATGAAACACCTAAGAGACACTACGCTCACGTCGATGCTCCTGGTCACCAGGATTATATCAAGAACATGATCACTGGCGCCGCTCAAATGGATGCGGCTGTTTTGGTGGTTGCCGCTTCGGACGGTCCAATGCCTCAAACCCGTGAACATATTCTTCTTGCCCGCCAGGTCGGCGTGCCTTATCTTCTTGTTTTCTTGAACAAAGTAGACCAGGTTGATGACCCGGAAATGATTGACCTCGTTGAAACCGAGATCCGCGAACTTTTGAATAAATATCAGTTTCCCGGAGACAAAACTCCGATAATCCGCGGTTCGGGCTTGAAAGCTCTCGAAGCCAAATCAAAAGACGATGAATGGGCCAAAAAAGTCAAAGAACTTATTGACCAGCTCGACAATTACGTTCCGGACCCGGTTCGTGAAACCGACAAGCCATTCCTGATGCCTATCGAAGATATCTTTTCAATCGAAGGCCGCGGTACGGTTGTTACTGGTCGTATCGAAAGAGGAATTGTTAAGGTAAACGAAGAAGTTGAGATAGTCGGTATTAAACCTACTGCGAAAACCGTTGTTACCGGTATTGAAATGTTCAATAAATCACTTGACGAAGGCATGGCCGGAGACAATGCCGGTATACTTTTGAGAGGTGTAAAGAAAGAAGACATTGAACGCGGACAGGTTCTTGCTAAACCTGGTTCAATCACTCCCCACACGGAATTCGATGCAGAGATCTATGTTTTGACCAAAGAAGAAGGCGGCAGGCATACCCCATTCTTCAAGGGATATAAACCTCAATTTTACTTCCGAACCACTGATGTTACCGGTGAAGTGATGCTTCCGGCCAATGTTGAAATGGTTATGCCGGGTGATACCGCTAATTTGAAAGTTAAATTAATCGCTCCTATCGCTATGCAGGAAAAACAGAGATTTGCTATCCGTGAGGGTGGTAAAACTGTCGGCGCAGGAGTCGTAACAAAGATCCACGCATAAATAAATTAAGCATCCTTGGAGGAGGATGCTTAATTGTTCTTTGGCAACATGGCAACGAAAAAAGACAAAGATTTAAACCAGAAGATTCGTATCAAACTGCGGGCCTATGATAACAAGATAATCGATAAGTCGGCCCAGCAGATAGTTGAAACGATAGAGCGTTACGGCGGGAAACCGACCGGACCTATTCCGTTGCCGACAGAGATACATAAATATACTGTGAATCGCTCGACTTTCATTGATAAAAATTCCAGAGAACAGTTCGAGATGAGGACACATAAGAGAATAATTGATGTTCCATCACCAACCCCGAAGATTATCGATTCCCTGATGAATCTGAACTTACCTGCGGGAGTCGATATTGAGGTTAAGATGTAATTTATTACTTTACTCCTCGCATATAATTATTATGTGCGGGGGAATAAGGTAGTAATTTGAAAAGGTATTTATCCGGCAATTGCCAGAAAAGTTCACGGAAGTGAGAACATTTGGCAAAACGGTTTCTAAAAATACCTTCGAGAATATATCTTAATTGTTAAGAAATATTGGTTTTAAATACAAAACCAAAATAGTTTAGAAAATAATAAGTTTAGCATGGTTAAGCCCAGCTAATCTGGGTTTTTTGTTTGTAATTATGGCATATATAATCGGAAAAAAATTAGGTATGTCCCAAGTTTATGGTGAAAACGGCGATGTCATTCCTGTGACAGTTATTGAAGCGGAACCAAACACGGTTGTTCAGGTTAAAAATAAAGAAAAAGATAAATATGAATCAGTTCAGGTTGGTTTCGGCGTTAGAAAAGAAAAAAATATCGCTAAGGCCCAGAAAGGCCATTTTAAAAACTTAGGCAATTTCACGGTCTTAAAAGAATTCAGAGTAGAAGCTGGTGATAAAAAAGTTGGTGATAAAATAGATGTTTCAACCTTTGCTCCCGGTGACGCCGTTAAGGTTAGTGGCGTGACCAAGGGTAAAGGTTTTCAGGGAGTAGTTAAGAGACATGGTTTTCATGGTATGCCCAGAAGCCATGGTCATCGTTCCGTTCAGCGCCATGCCGGTTCGATCGGCCAACGTTTCCCTCAACATACTTTGAAAGGTTTAAGAATGCCTGGCAGGATGGGCAACGATAAATTGACCGTCCGTGGGTTAAAGGTAGTCGTTGTTGATACTGAAAATAACCTCTTGGCGATAAAAGGAGCTGTGCCCGGCAACAAGGGAGGGCTGGTTCTGATTCAAACACAATAATGGAATATCCAATGTACAATCAGGAGGCGGAAAAAGTCGGCAAGGTAACCTTACCTGAAGATGTTTTTGACGTGCCGATGAACAAGGATCTATTGTACCAGGTTGTTACTTCTCAGATGTCCAATAAAAGACAAAACCTTGCTCATACCAAAGACAGAGGAGAGGTCAGAGGAGGCGGTAAAAAACCGTGGCGCCAGAAAGGTACCGGACGTGCTCGTCATGGTTCTATTCGTTCACCTATTTGGAAGGGCGGCGGGACAACTTTTGGTCCCCGCAAAGAAAGAAATTTCAAAAAAGATATAAATAAAAAAATGGCCCGTAAAGCTTTGTTTGTTGCTTTGTCTTCCAAGTCTCGCGACAAAGAACTTTTAGTTCTTGATGAGATAAAGCTCGAGAATTGGAAAACAAAACAAATGTCCAGCGTTTTAAATAAATTATCAGACCTGTTGCCTTCAAAACATGGAAGCCTGCTTGTCATAACCGGCCATAAAATGGGGGATACGGTAGAAAGAGTTACGAGAAATTTGCCCAAAGTGGATGTAATGGAGGCTCGGAACCTTAATGCACTGGATGTAATAGCCAGAAAAAATCTTTTATTAATGAAGGATGCTGTTGAAGTTATCAGCAGAACGTTTAACCAATAATCATGAAATTAAACCCGTTCAAGAAAACTAAAAACACTGATAGCAAAGAATTAAGGGATGTTCAAAAGGAAGAAACATCTTCGGAAACTTCAGAAGAAAAATCTTCTGGTCAAGGTAGCGATTCTTTTTCCGGCGTCGGAAGCCACGGTGCCCACAAGATCCTGAAAGGGTTTTATGTCAGCGAAAAATCTTCTTTGGGTAATTCTTTTAACCACTACACTTTTAGTGTCGAAAAGGACGCCAACAAATCAGAAATAAAAAAAGAAGTTTCAAAGCTTTTTAATGTTAAAGTTAAGACCGTAAAGATCCTGAATATGCCGGAAAAGCGAAGAGATTTCGGAAGACACCCTGGAGAAAGATCAGGTTTTAAAAAAGCCGTCGTTGTTCTTAAGGAAGGATATGCTATTGGCCAAGCTAAGCCATAATTTAAACTATGAAATCGTATAACCCAACAACACCATCAAGGAGAGAAATGACAGGCTATGATTTTTCTAAGCTTTCAAAAGCCGAACCCTTGAAGAATCTGACTCGTTTTAATAAACGTGCTTTTGGCCGCAATAATAAAGGCCGGGTTACTAGTCATTATCGCGGCGGCGGCGCCAAGAGATTATTCCGCGAGATAGATTTCAGGCAGGATAAATTCAATATTCCAGCTTATGTTGCCGCTCTTGAATATGATCCGAACCGAACTTCAAGAATAGCGAGATTACATTATGCCGACGGTGAAAAAAGATATATAATTGCTCCTCAAGAATTAAAGACCGGGGAAACGATAATCACTTCAGAAAAAGGCCAGCTTAAAGCGGGGAACAGAATGAAGCTCAAGAACATACCTCAAGGCATGATTGTGCATAATATAGAATTATTCCCTGGACAGGGCGGCAAAATAGTCCGTTCAGCCGGTTCAGGCGCAACAGTATTGGCTTCAGATCGGGGTCATGTTCAGCTGGTTATGCCTTCATCAGAAATAAGAATGGTTTCCGAAGATTGTTATGCTTCGATCGGACAAGTTTCAAATAGCGAACATAGTTCAGTTATTTTGGGTAAGGCTGGACGTTCGCGCTGGCTCGGCCGAAGACCGAAAGTTCGCGGTAGCGTTAAGAACCCGGTTGACCATCCGTACGGCGGAGGAGAAGGCAGACAAGGCAGAGGAACCCGAAGGCCTAAGACAGCCCAGGGTAAAATTACTGGAGGTCATAAGACAAGAAACAGAAAAAAGAAATCGGGTAAATTTATAATGAGAAGAAGAATAAAATAAACCATGAGCAGATCACTTAAAAAGGGTCCATACGTAGATGAAAGGCTTTTGAAAAAGATAGCCAAGCTTAAAGCGGGAGATAAGACTGTTATTAAGACATGGTCACGCGCGTGTACGATAGTTCCTGAAATGATCGGTTATACCTTTGGTGTTCACAACGGCCGGGTGCATATTCCCGTTTTAGTCACTGAAGATATGGTCGGCCATAAGTTAGGAGAATTTTCACATACTCGTAAGTTCGTAAGACATGGTGGAAGAATGCAGAGAGAACTTGAGGCAGCCCAAAAACAAAAAGAAATAGAAGTAGCCCAGGCCGCCAAAGCAGTACCGGCTGAAGGTGAAGCTAAAAAATAAATTTTATGGCAGAAGTAACCGCAAAATTAAATAACTTACGTCTTGCCCCGAGAAAAGTTCGGGCTGTGGCCGGTTTGGTTAAAGGCAAGAATGTTACCGAAGCTCTTAACCAGCTTGAGTTTTATGTCCGTCGTCCGTCAGAACCGCTTAAAAAGCTTATAAATTCTGCTATTGCTAATGCGGAAAATAACTTTAATATGGTGAAAGATAATCTTTATATCAAAGAACTTATCGTTGATGAGGGAATTAAATTAAAAAGATTCCGTGCCAAAGGTTTTGGCAGAGCTGAACCTGTCCAGAAAAAAACAAGCCATATCAAATTAGTTTTGGATGAAAGAACTCCGGGTTTGAGAATGGAAAAGAAAAAAGTTAAAAAAGAAGCTGCCGAAGAGCATGTTCACGAGACAAAGACCCACGAGACAAAGAAGCCCGCCAGCGGCGAGGCTCGCCAAGGGCGGCACGAAGTAAAAAGAGAGATCGGCTCGAAAGGTATATTGGGCAATTTCGGTAAAAAATTATTCCAAAGAAAAGTGGTTTAAAACCATGGGACAAAAAATATCACCAACTTCATTACGAACCGGTATTAATAAGGATTGGGCATCCCGTTGGTTTGGTGGCCGCAAATACCAGAGTTACCTCAAAGACGACCTGAAGGCCAGAGCTTTTCTTGACAAGAAACTCAAAAATATGGGCATCGATAGGATAGAGTTTGAAAGAGGCGCCAATGCTTTAAATGTTATCATCTATACTTCAAGACCTGGCTTTCTCATAGGTAAAGGCGGAACCGGCGTCGAAGAATTAAGAGTTCAGATACAGAATATTCTTAAGAAAAAGGTCAGTGTTCGGCTTGAGATCCAAGAAATAAAAAATCCTGAAGCCTCGGCCAAGATAATGGCTGAATCAATGGCTGAACAGGTGGAGAAAAGGATCCCTTTCCGAAGAATATTAAAACAAACCTTGGCCAAAATAATATCTAATAAGCAAGTTAAAGGCGCAAAACTTATGATGGGTGGAAGACTCGACGGAGCCGAAATAGCAAGGTCGGAACATTTGGAAGAGGGAAGCTTGCCGCTCCAAACATTGCGGGCCGATATCGATTACGCAAAAGCCACGGCGCATACGACATATGGTACGATTGGAATTAAAGTTTGGATATATAAAGGAGAAAAGTTCGAATAATTTTTCAAACTAATATGCTTCAACCAGCAAGAATACAACATTCAAAGGTTCATAAAGGAAGGTTAAGAACGCGGGCCAAGAGAGGCACCGAGCTTAGCTTTGGCAGCTACGGACTTAAAGCCACCGAAGCTTCATGGGTTAAATCGAATCAGCTCGAATCTGCCCGTAAGGTTTTGGCCAGATACTTTCAGCGCGGCGGTAAAATTTGGATACGCGTTTTTCCGGATAAACCTCGAACAGCTAAGAGCGCCGAAGTGGGTATGGGCGGCGGAAAAGGTGGACTTTCTCACTTCGTGGTTCCAATAGAACTTGGCCGCGTCATATTTGAAATAGATGGTGTTTCGGAAGGTACAGCTGAAGAAGCATTGAGAATGGCCGGACATAAATTGCCAATTAAAACCAGAGTAATTAAAAGACATTAACATCGATCCTCTTGGTCGCCTACGCGTGTCCCCATTGTCCCTCTCTCGAGACCTGAGCCCATAAAGACTTAGGGCTCGGTCTGGAGGGAGCCAGTAAGATAGGGAGTTAGACAATGGGGCCCCTCGCGGGCGACCTAATGGGTCCCTCGATGACCATGAAACCAGCAGATCTACACAACAGAACAAAAGATGATCTTAATCACTTATTGACCGAGATGAAGACAAAACTTTTGAAGCTTAATTTTGATATGGCTGACAATAAGGTTAAAGATACAAGCCAGCTCAAAAAATTAAAAAAAGACATTGCCCGGGTTTTGACCGAGCTTAAATCAACAAAAAAATAACATGGAATCAAATAATAAAAAAACCAGAGTTCTGAAGGGCGTGGTTGTTTCCGATAAAATGCAGAAAACTGCTGTGGTTGAAATTTTAAGGCTCAAGAAACACCGAAAGTATAAAAAATATTTCAAAGTCAGCAAAGGTTTTAAAGCCGAAAATCCTGATAACCACTATCATACCGGAGACAAAGTTTTTATCGAGGAAACAAGGCCAATGTCGAAAGGTAAAAGATGGAAGATTACCGGCAAGGCCGATTAATTATAAAACAATAATATGCTTCAACTTCGTTCAATTGTAACCGTGGCAGACAATACCGGAGCCAAAAAGGTCGGTGTTTTCAAAGTGCTTGGAGGTTCGCGCCGGCGATACGCCCAGCTTGGAGATATCGTCGTAGTTTCGGTAAAAGTAGCCGAACCGAGAAAAGTAGTTAAAAAGAAAGATGTCCTAAAAGCTGTGGTTGTCAGACAGAGAAATCCTTATCGACGCAAAGACGGTACTTACATTAGGTTTGACGACAATGCCGTCGTTATTCTCGAAGGTGGTACCGAACCAAAAGGCGGTAGAATATTCGGTCCGATACCGCGCGAAATTAAAGAAAAAGGTTTTAATACGATAGCTTCTTTAGCGGAAGAATTGGTCTAAAATTTATGAAATTAAAGAAAAATGACAATGTAATAATGCTTAACGGTAAAGACAGGGGCAAGAAGGGAAAGATAACAAAGGTTCTGTTTGACCAGGACAAGGTTGTGGTTGAAGGTTTAAATTTGGTCAAAAAACATTTGCGGGCCAAACAACAGGGACAGAAAGGCCAGGTTGTTTCAAAAGAACGGGCTGTTTCAGTTTCTTCTGTCGCTCTGGTTTGCAAAGCTTGCGGAAAACAGACCAGGATCGGATTTAAGTTCGAGAGCGAGAATAAAATAAGAATTTGTAAAAAGTGTAAAAGTGAAGTATAATATATGTCTGTAAATTTATTAACAAAATACAGAAAAGATGTCCTCCCTGCGATGCAGAAGAAGTTTGGCATTGAGAACGTTATGGCCGTACCGAGGATAACCAAGGTTGTAATAAATGTCGGTATCGGGCGTGTAGCGAAGGAAGACAAATTTATCGAGAAGATAATTCGCGATATTGGTCTTTTGTCGGGCCAAAAGCCGATTTTTAGAAAAGCAAAGCAGTCAATTTCAGGTTTCAAGTCGAGGCAGGGAATGAATATCGGTCTTATGACCACACTTCGAGGTAAAAGAATGTATGATTTTCTTGACCGGTTCATTCATGTTGCCTTGCCGCGTTCAAAGGATTTCAGGGGTATTGATCCTAAGAATTTTGATAAATATGGGAATTTAAACTTTGGTGTCAAAGAACACAGTATTTTTCCTGAGATACATTACGAAAGTTTGAAGGATATATTCGGTTTGGAGATAACGGTTGTCACAACTGCAAAAAACAAAGAACAAGGAATGGAGCTGTTAAAATTAATGGGCTTCCCGTTTAAAAAATAAAACATCGAAGATATGGCGAAAAAAAGCACAATTGCACGTTCAAATAAAAAGCCGAAATTCTCAAGCCGGCTTGTTAGGCGCTGTTTTCTTTGCGGCCGCAAAGGCGGATATATGAGAAGGTTCGGTTTGTGCAGAATTCATTTCCGGGAGCTGGCTAGCCAGGGTTTATTGCCGGGAGTTAAGAAATCAAGCTGGTAAGTTTTTTTGAATCAAAATCACCAAATAAATCATCATGAGTTATCCAATAGGCGACATGTTAGTACAGATCAAGAATGCTCAAGCCGTAGGCAAAGAGCATGTTTCGGTTCCGGCTTCTAATATGAAGTTTAGCATCGCTAAAATTTTAAAAGACAGCGGTATGATAAGCGATATTGAAAAAAGGACGAAAAAGGGCAAAAAAAGCGAGATACAGTATTTGTTCGTTTCCTTAAAATATGCCGAAGATAAGACACCGGCAATCAGCGGTTTCAAACTTATAAGTCGTCCGTCGAGACATATGTATGTAAAGGCGAGCGAGCTTAAGTCCATCAGATCTGGGTATGGGATAGGAATAATTTCTACTTCCAAGGGCGTGATGAGTTCCAAGGATGCGAAGAAGCAAGGTTTGGGCGGAGAAATGTTGTTTGAGATCTGGTAGCGACCGAGCGTGAGCGACGACTGAGCTGTGGCGAAGGAGTACTGAACTCAGCAGAGTGAACGTAGGAAGTACTTAGGTCAGCAGGCCGAATATAATCAACAATTATGAGTAAAATCGGAAAAAAAATAATTCAAATTCCCAAAGGCGTTGATGTTGATGTCAGCGGTGGTTTGGTTTCAGTCAAAGGTCCAAAAGGGGAGTTGAGGTTCAAATTAAACAGTTCGGTTAATGTTTCAGTTGAAGGCGACAAATTATCCGTCTCTTTGAAGGATGGTGCAGAAAGATCACTTTGGGGATTAACCCGGGCTTTGCTATCGAATATGGTCAAAGGTGTTACCGAAGGTTTTGAAAAAGCATTGGAATTTGAAGGGGTCGGCTATAAGGCCAATGTTAAGGGAGATAATTTGGAACTTAATTTAGGATATTCACACCCGATATCAATCGCTATTCCGGCCGGATTAACTGTTAAGATCGAAAAAAGCGTAATTAAGATAAGCGGTATAGACAAAGAACTTATCGGCCACTTTGCAGCTGAAATAAAATCAAAAAGATTACCTGAACCCTACAAAGGCAGCGGTATAAAATATTCGGGTGAGGTTCTGATAAGAAAGGCCGGAAAGAAAGCGGCAACAGCCGGAGCATAGAATTAATGATATGAATAACAAAAAGAAAAAACTTAACAGAAAAATGCGTCACAAGCGAGTACGGGCGAGAGTTTTGGGCACCAAAGAGCGTCCCCGGGTTTCCGTCTTCAAAAGCAATAGATACCTTTTTGTCCAGTTAGTAGATGATTCTTCGGGTAAAACAATAGTCAGCAGTCAGGCTCATTCCGGAAAAAAATCTGCTTCAAAATCAAAAAAATCAGAATCTGCTCAGAAGATAGGCGAGGGTTTGGCCAAAAGAGCAAAAGAAGCAGGTATCACCGAGGTTATCTTTGACCGCGGCGGTTATAAATATCATGGCCGGGTCAAGTCATTAGCTGATGGTTTACGGGCTGGTGGACTTAAATTTTAATTATGGAACAAAATAATCAAAACAATTCAGTTGGAGCGAGATCATTCGGCGGAGGACAAGGACAGGGCGGATTCAGACGTGGCCGTGGGGGCGGAGACAGGCGGGGCGGCCGCAAGTTTGACGGTTCCCGGGAAGCCAAATCAGAATACGATCAGAAAGTTTTGGATATCGCCAGGGTAACCAGGGTTACTAAAGGCGGAAAACGCTTTAGCTTCAGAACAGCTATCGTTATCGGCGACGGCAAATCTAAAGTCGGTTTCGGTATCGGCAAGGGGATAGATGTTGCCCAGTCGATGCAAAAAGCTTTTAACCGTGCAAAAAAGAATCTCATCACCGTACCAATAGTTAGCGGAACTATTCCTTATCAGGTAGAATCAAAATTCCACAGCGCAGTAGTTTTGTTAAAACCAGCTCAAGGCGGGGTTAAGGCCGGCGGTCCGGTACGTGTCGTTGCTAAATTAGCGGGGTTAAAAGGTTTGACCGGTAAGCTTATCGAAAGGACCAACAACAAGATAAATATCGCCCGAGCTACTCTTGAGGCTTTGAAAAAAATAAGAGTTAAACCCCAAGTCAGTACTAATAATCAAAATCCTAAATCTTAAAACATGGATTTAAGCAGATTACAACCAAAAACTTTACGGAAATCAATTAAGCGTGTTGGTCGCGGAGGAAAAAGAGGTTTTTCATCCGGCGGTGGAACCAAAGGCCAAAAGTCACGCGCTGGAGCCGGGGTTAAGGCTGGATTTCGTGGCGGCGATAATCGAATTTGGCAACTCTTTCCGAAGAATAGAGGAGCTTCAAAAAAGCCAGGCGGAAAAGGAGCGCATAAAAAGCATCGCTATTACCAGTTGAGGCATGAAAAGCCGACGGTATTTAATTTGGGATTTTTTAACCAATTCACTACAGAAGAAATTGTTAATCCAGAATTGTTAAATAAAAAGGGCTATTTAGCCGATCCCAAAGACAGGGTGAAAGTTTTGGGCGACGGTGAGATAAAAGGAAAGATAAATTTTCAAGGTTTGGAATTTTCAAAAAAGGCTAAGATGAAGGTTTCAAAGGCCGGAGGAAGTATTAAGTAAAATATTAATGGACAAGATCTTACAAATTTTTAAAAGACCCGAGTTAAGGAACAAAGTTATTTTTATTCTGTCTTTACTTTTAGTTTTCAGAATAATTTCCAATGTTCCGATTCCGGCCGTCGATGCTACTCATTTAAGAGAATTTTTTGCCCAGAACCAGTTCTTCGGTCTGGTCAGCGCTTTCACCGGTGGTTCTTTGACCGCATTATCTATCGGAATGCTCGGCCTGGGTCCTTATATCACCTCATCTATTATTATGCAGCTTTTGACCATGATATTTCCTCAGCTTGAACAAATGTATAAATATGAGGGCGAAGCTGGCAGGGCGAAATTCAATCAGTATTCAAGAATTATCACCGTGCCGTTGGCAATGCTTCAGAGTTTTGGATTTTTAACCCTCTTATCACGTCAGGGCGTTATCGGGCAGTTGAGCACTCTCGACTGGATAGCCACGATTGCTACGGTTACGGCCGGAAGCGTGTTTTTGATGTGGCTTGGCGAGCTTATTACTGAAAAAAATCTTGGCAATGGCGTTTCGCTTCTTATCTTGTCAGGTATTGTTGCGAGGTTCCCGACGAATATCAAGCAGGCCGCCTTCACGTACAGTGCC
Source organism: uncultured Candidatus Saccharibacteria bacterium (assembly GCA_964513645.1). GTDB lineage: Bacteria > Patescibacteriota > Minisyncoccia > 2-02-FULL-40-12 > GWA2-44-9 > 2-01-FULL-39-28. The sequence continues at coordinate 5,566 of CAZENF010000004.1, read as the reverse complement.
GACCAACTTTTCACTTATGTTGCTTTTATCCTTGTTGCTCTGGCAGTTATCGTCGGTGTAATTTATATTTCCGAGGCCCAGAGAAATATTCCCATAAATTATGCCCGACGTATCAGGGGCTCAAAAGTTTACGGCGGAGTTTCGACCTACCTTCCGATGAGGGTCAATAATGCCGGTGTTATTCCGATAATCTTTGCTTTATCGATTTTACTTTTTCCGGGAATGGTCGTTAATTTCTTGGCTGCCTATCACATCCCTTACATTTCGGCAATTTCTATAAAAGTTAACGAATTTTTACAATCGAATCTTTGGTATTCGATATTTTACTTTATTTTGGTGGTTGTCTTTACCTATTTCTATACCGCAGTTACTTTTGACCCGGGTTCTATTTCTGAAAATATCCAGAAACAGGGAGGTTATATTCCAGGCATCAGACCCGGTCCTTCGACTGCCCAGTTTCTGACACATTTGCTGAACCGAGTTACTCTTGTCGGAGCGATATTCTTAGGCGTCATTGCTATCTTGCCCAACATTGTAAAAGGTTATACCGGTATCCAGGCCTTTACTATCGGCGGCACTTCGATTCTAATCGTTGTCTCTGTGGCGATAGAAATAATGAAACAGGTTGATGCCCAGCTTTCGATGTACGAGTATTAATTTTGAGGATAGAAAAACCGCTTCCAAGCGGTTTTTTGGTTTTAATTAAAAATGTTATTATAAACTAACCATGGCACTGACCAAAAAAATGGCAATACTTCTAATCGGGCCTCCGGGTTCGGGAAAGGGGACACAGGCGGAATTGTTGGCCGAGAAGTTGAATTTGGTCCATTTTGAGATATCCCAGGTCATCGAAGACAAATTTAAAAATTCAGATCCTAACGACGAGATAATCAAGAGAGAGAAAAAAATATGGCAGTCGGGAGAATTGATGACGCCTGAAGTTATCGTTCAGTGGACTCTCGAAAAGATCAAGAACATGGCTGATAAGGGCATCGGCGTTGTTTTAAGTGGTAACCCAAGGACGATGTATGAAGCGGAACAAGAGGTTCCGGCTTTTGAGGAATATTTCGGGAAAAATAACGTAAAAGTTGTTCACTTAAATTTGACCAAAGAAGAATCTATAAAAAGGAATTCAGGCCGCCGGATTTGTCAGGCCAACCGGCATACAATACCGGATTTCCCGATGTTCAAAGATATTACAACCTGTCCTAAGGATGGAAGTCTGCTTTTGAAGCGCGAGCTCGACACTCCGGAAACCATCGGAGTCAGATACGAAGTTTATTTAAGACGGACCCAGCCGATACTTTCATTTTTGGAAGAAAGAGGATACAAGATAGTTGAAGTGGAAGGTGAACAGGCGATAGATGAGGTTCAGGAAGATATATTAAAAGGACTGAACGAAGAATGATAAAAATAAAATCGGAAAAAGAAATAGAAGTAATGCGTGAGGGCGGAAAGATCTTGGCAGAAATTCTAAAAGAATTATCTGCTAAGGCCAAACCGGGCATTACCACTCTCGATTTAGAAAAGCTCGCCAAAGAGCTTGTTTTTAAATTTGGAGCAAGGTCCGCTTTCTTAGATTATAACGGTTTCCCTGCAGTCTTGTGTACTTCAGTTAACGACGAAATAGTTCATGGTGTTCCTTCTGAGAGGGAATTAAAAAAAGGAGACATTATAAAATTGGATATGGGAGTTTTGTTCAAGGGGTTTAACACAGATTCCGCAGTAACAGTTCTGGTTGGAGGCGGGTTATCATTAGATAAAAAAACTTTGCTCAAGAAAAAACTTATCCGTATAACGAGAGAGGCGCTCGAGATAGGAATAAAAGAAGCTAAACCAGGTAAGAAGACGGGCGATATCGGTTCATCAATCCAAAAACATATCGAGAAAAACGGTTTCGGTGTTGTGAGAGAACTGGTCGGCCATGGAATAGGTAAAGAACTTCACGAATCTCCTCAGGTTCCTAATTATGGCAAAGCCGGAGAAGGAGAAACGCTTAAACCCGGCATGGTTATCGCGATTGAGCCGATGGTTGTGACCGGTAACTGGCGGACAAAAGAAGGTCCGGATGGATTTGTTTTTCAAACCAAAGACGGTTCACTTGCCGCCCATTTCGAACACACAATTGCTATCACAGAAAAAGGACCAAAGGTTCTGACGGCCCTATAATTTAGCCTCTTGACTTGTGGATACCTGATTTGCTATAATACAGCTACAAAAGTAAATGAATACTTACATAAAAACCAAACAAACAAGCGGCTGAAAACGTCCATTTTTCTTGCCCGCCTAAATTTTGAAAAAAATTAGGAGGGTGGGCGTATTATCAGAGCCGCTTAGAGCGGTTTTTCGTTTTTATAGGGTATTTTTAAGACATTGACTTTCGATGACTGATTTAATAAAGTTAGTCACTGGCAGTTAATGCAAGCAAATTTATAAATAGGTTTCTTGTAAGATAATCTTTCGTAGCGAAATTTTCAGATTTGATGCGAGACGAAGATAAAATTTTGAGGCATAGCGGTGCTATGTCGAAAAATTTTATCAAAGTCGTAGCCCAAATATGAAAATTGCAGCAGAAAGAATTGTCTTAAAAGAAGCCTCATATGTTAGCGGGTAATTAAATTAAAATAATCAACAATAAGAAATTGCGTGGACATTACTCAGAGATCGCAAGATCTCATTAAGGGCGTATGGAGGATGCCTTGGCACATAAAGGCGACGAAGGTCGTGGCGTGACTGCGATAAGCTTCGGGGAGCCGTCTAGCGGGCTTTGATCCGGAGATGACCGAATGGGGAAACCCAACATAGCAAACCTATGTTACTCGCTTGTAGCAATACAAGCGGGAGTGCACCTGGCGAAGTAAAACATTCTAGTAGCCAGAGGAAGAGAAAACGAAGAGATTCCGTGTGTAGCGGCGAGCGAAAGCGGAACAGCCTAAACTTGTTTTTAGTCAGTTTACTGATTGATGATGAGGGTAATAGGGATAGAACATTTGAATTTTTAATACGGCTCCGTTTGTGCGTCGTATTAAAAACTCATAAGAAGTTACAAATTGGATTGTTAGCAGAACGGCCCTGGAACGGCCGACCAAAGAAGGTGAAAGTCCTGTAAGCGAAAACAACTCCAACTTCTGTTTTGTTTCCTGAGTAGCTCGGGATAAGAATGTCCCGAGTGAATTTGCCCATACTACTGGGTAAGGCTAAATACTTTATGTGACCGATAGTGAACCAGTACCGTGAGGGAAAGGTGAAAAGTACCCCGGAGAGGGGAGTGAAATAGTAACTGAAACCATATGCCTACAAAGAGCCGAAGCTTTAAGTTCATAGCTTGCTATGAACAGAGTAACGGTGTGCCTATTGAAGAATGACCCAGCGAGTTTATTTAAACGACACTTTAAGCTCCAAAAGAGCGGAAGGATAGGGAAACCAAGTGTTAAAAGCGCGTTTAGAACTAAATAATTGGTTGTGAAATTTTCGCAGCTAATTATTTTAGTTCTTATGTCGTTTGAATAAGACCCGAAGCCAGAGCGAGCTAACCATGACCAGGATGAAGCTTCGAGAAATCGAAGTGGAGGTCCGAACCAATTGGTAGCGCAATACCACCGGATGAGTTGTGGTTAGAAGTGATAAGCTTATCGAGCCTGGTAATAGCTGGTTCTCTCCGAAATGCGTTTTGGCGCAGCGGTTTATAGTAGCAAAGGGGGTAGAGCACTGAGTGGTTTGTCGTGCCCTTATGGGTAGACTTACCAAACAAACTCCGAATACCTTTGTGCAATATAAGCCAGTGAGTGCGTGGGGGCAAAGCTTCACGTACGCGAGGGAAAGAGCCCAGATCACCGCTTAAGGTCCCTAAATTTATGCTAAGTGTGAAAGGAAGTGTTTTGCCTTAGACAGGTAGGATGTTGGCTTAGAAGCAGCCATCATTTAAAAAGTGCGTAATAGCTTACTACTCGATGCCGATTTATCGGCAAGGCAAGATGCGCCAAAGATGTAACGGGGCTAAGCATAGTACCGAAAGCGTGGATTCATCGCGATTCGTCGCGGTGAGTGGTAGGAGAGCATTTCCAACTGCTGTGAAGGCCGGCTGTGAAGTCGACTGGAGCGTTGGGAAGGGAGAATGCTGGGATGAGTAACCGCAATTGTGATGAAAACTCACAACGCCGCAAGTCTGAGGTTTCCTCCGCGATGGCAATCATCGGAGGGTTAGGCGATCCTAAGGATAACCGTATTTTAGAGTACGGGAAGCCGATGGACAGCCGGTTAATATTCCGGCCCCGCTTTTAAAGTCGAAGGGATGACGGGTGACATAAGACCGAGCGCATTATGGATTTGACGTTTTTCGTCGGTAGAGTTGGAACCAGGCAAATCCGGTTCCGGCCGCAAGGCAAACTCAATGACAGAAGAAATAATCGCAAGATTAAATTCGGTTGAAGAGTGCTCCAAGAAAAGTCCCTAAGATCACTTTAGAAGCGATCGTACCGCAAAACCGACACAGGTAGGCTGGTGTGATTACACCAAGGCGAACGGGTGATTATTGGTTAAGGAACTCGGCAAAAAAGTGGCCGTACCTTCGGAATAAGGCCTGCCACAGCAATGTGGCTGCAACAAACGAGCCCCTGGCGACTGTTTATCAAAAACACAACTCCGTGCTAAGCCGAAAGGCGCTGTATACGGGGTGACGCTTGTCCGGTGCCGGAACGTTAACGGTTGAAGTGATGGCGCAAGTCATTGCGGAAGCCCGAAGCGCCGGTGAACGACGGCAGTAACTATAACTGTCTAAAAGTAGCGAAATACCTTGTGGGGTAAGTTCCCACGCGCATGAATAGCGGAACGACTGGGGGACTGTCTCAACCAATAGCCCGGTGAAAATGCAATGTCAGTAAAGATGCTGACTACCCGCACCAAGACGGAAAGACCCCGGAAGCTTCACTGTAGCTTGGTATTGGTCTACGAGTTGTTATACGTAGCGTAGTGGGTACGCTTTGAAGTCACGTTCTCGGATGTGATGGAGCGGCCAATGAAACACCCATTTTAACGATTTGTAGCTCTAACCGGTGTGACCCTAAAAGGGTATAACATTAAAGCTAAAGTAGGCTCCTGGTAATGGAGTTATTTTAGGTTTTATAAAATTGTATCTTTTTAGGGTTGCATCGAGACAGTGCCTGGCGGGCAGTTTAAGTGGGGCACTTGCCTCCCAAAGAGTAATGGAGGCGTACATCAAGGTCGGCTAGCTGCGGATGGAAATCGCAGCGATAGCGCAAACGCAAAAGCCGGCTTAACTGCAAGACGGATGTGTCGCGCAGATGCGAAAGCATGTGTTAGTGAACCGACTCTAAAAAAGAAATTGAAAGTCAGAATTCTGCTTTCAATTTCTTCGCTCGTAGGAGCGGAGAAGATCACCAGATAAAAGCTACTCCGGGGATAACAGGCTAGTACCACCCGAGCGTCCATAGCGACGGTGGTGTTCGGCACCTCGATGTCGGCTCAACTTATCCTGGGGCTGGAGAAGGTCCCAAGGGTTTGGCTGTTCGCCAATTAAAAAGGTACGCGAGCTGGGTTCAAACCGTCG
>CAZENF010000003.1:223007-264921 GCA_964513645.1 uncultured Candidatus Saccharibacteria bacterium | reverse complement strand
TGTGATGCGAATTAAGAGGTTTAGATGTTAGCTATACATATGAAGATGAGGAAAATAGAATGGTATCAAACCTGGCATGAACATCCACGTCACCAGCACGCTCACTGGTTATTTTTTGTTTCTGTCACTCTTGTAACCTCATTCTTTATAATGGGGAGTATTGAGCAACCGCTTCAAAACGAGAACTATATATTTTTGGGGCACGCGGCGCATGCCCAAGAGTGTCCACCACAACCAACTCAAGCACAGATACAAGAATCCCAGGATGCGATGAATTATATGATCGGGCTTCTGCCGACCCAACCACTCCAAGACCCTCCTTATCCGGCCAATTATCAGGCGGCGGTCCAGACTGTCGTTGATCAGGCGAATAGCCAATTCCCGGATGTAGCCGCATTATATTATCCCAACGAAAATGACATCGGGATGGTATGGTCATACATCGTCGGCCCCGCTGTTACCCTCCGGGTTTCAAATATAATTCCTCCGGGCGACACCTGGAGAGGAACTATGCGCGTATTGTGTTCTCCCGCTACACCCACTCCTGTACCGCCGGCACCACGTTTCATATACAATGTCACCTTAAACAGAGCTACTCGCGGCACAACAATTTTTATCCAAGGATCAAATATGACTCCAAACGTTTCGTTTATCGATTCTAACGGTACTATTACAACTTTTACCGGAAGAATGGACTCATGGGCTACCGGCGTAAACCTAATAGTTCCTAATACTCTCTCGCCGGGACAATACAGCATAACCGTGGGGCCGAATCCTGATTCAAACCAATTACCGTTCGAGATATTACCCGACAGTCCTAACTCGACAGTGAGTCCTCCGGGCGGTTCATCTTCAAGTCCTCAACCTTGCGATCAAAGCCAACTTAATCTTGGCATTACTCTTATCTGTGATTTTGAGCCGTCAGTAGCCGCCCCGGGAGCAACCATAGAAATGTCGGGGGCAAACCTCGGCCCGAATGTAAATTTATACAGTGAATCAGGATCTCTCACACCCTTAACAGGTTCCTTAAGTAACAACAACGAGCTGGTAACCTTTAATCTGCCAAGTAATATCCAGACCGGAAATTACAGCATTGAGGATGTAAGTATTACCGGTTCTGCAAAATCTTCGAAAAACCTTAGTATAATAACAACTTTGCCGAAAGATGTGCCCACCGAAGGCGGCCCTATGTCTGCCTCCTCCCCTACTGCCTCCTCCAATCCTCCTGCCACCAGATTCGAAGAGCTGATAGGTTCTGTCTTCTCCTATGCCATTGATATTGTAGGAATCGCGGTATTTATCATGATCTTGTTCGCAGGCTTCCTCTGGCTGACTTCAGCCGCTAATCCGGGTAATATCTCAAGAGCCAAGAGTATGATCTTCAATGCTATCTTAGGTGCTATCCTTCTTCTTTCTGCCTATGTCATTCTTTACACGGTTAATCCTGGTCTTGTTGGAGGAGTGTTGAATTTACCTGGAATAACCTCGCCAAATAACGCCGCATCTGCCGGTGCTCGTGTTATCGCTTATGATGAAGCCGGAGCTGCAAGCGCCATCTCGGCCGGATGCTCTGTAGTTATCGACCGGCCTGATTTTACCTCTCTTGATTGCCCGGGAGACATCGCCAGCGCGCTTAGTCTGCCCGCAGACCCGGTATTCCAGGCACAAGATGAACAAGCTAACCAACAAACTGGCATTACCCCGATAATTAACGGCGGTAATCAAGGCCAGGGCAGGACGGTTGTTGTTCTTGATTCAGGAATTGATTACAACCATCCTGAATTGTCCGCGAACTATATCGGCGGGTATGATTTTGTGAATCATGATAACGACCCGTTGGACGATTATCATCATGGGACACGCGTCGCGGGTATTATCGGAGCCAGAGGAAATGACCCCAGAGCCAGAGGCGTCGCACCGCAAGTAAGATTACTTGCAGGAAAAGTTTTAGATAATCAAGGATTCGGCAACTGGAGCAATATCGTCCAAGGAATATACTGGGCAGTCGATGGTCCTGACGGCCGACACGGAACAGCCGACGACCCTAACCCTGATGCGATAAACATAAGTATCGGCGGAGGAAATTATTCCAATCTTTGCGACAATATAAGCAAAGAATCCCAAGACCTGGCCAAAGCAATTCAATATGCCAGAGATAATGGGAGCTTGGTTGTCGTTGCGGCGGGAAATAATGCTCCGGTCGGAGTCGCTTTGCCCGGCTGTATAGATAAGGCATTTACTGTCGGAGCCGTCGACAGTTCAAATACTGTCGCCAATTTTTCGGACCGCGGTGCCGGAGTTGATGTTTCTGCTCCAGGAGTCAGTTTATATATGCCTAATTTAGGCGGCGGCTATACTAATGACAGCGGAACCAGTTTCGCGGCACCGATGGTAAGCGGTTTGGTGGCTTTGATCAAGAATGCGCACCCAAATTATACTCCCGACCAGACCGAACAAGTTATAGAATCAACAGCGGTAGACCTTGGAGTAGCCGGAAAAGATCCTTTCTACGGATGGGGTAGAGTTTCCGGCAATGCAGTTAATGGTAATCCAACCTCCAGTCAAAAAGGCACGCTTAGTTTAACACCAGTTTCTTGCACTAAAGGCGTTCTTCCAGCAAACCCGAACTGCAATACGGCTATCACTTACACCGCCAATAACGTAACCGGTCCCATTGTTCTGATAAAAGACTCCAATCCCTTACAAACGATAAACTGTAATTCGACCTGTAATGGAACTGTAGCCGATAACAATCCTAATTCGGGTACTCATGCTTATAATTTAACTCTTCAAAACGGTACGGTAATAGCTCAAGCCAATTCTTATATATCTGCCCAAGGAACGATCGGGGCAGGATTCGGTTCCTGTACCAAGGGTTTGATTCCGGCAAATACAAACTGCAATATTTCGATAAGTATAAATGTTTCGGGCGTCGCCCCGAATTCAGCAGTTATCACAAAAGACGGGGCGAACTGGCGATTAATTCCATGCGCAGGTAATCCTTGTACCGGAACCGCAACCGACAGTAATCCTTCGGTCGGCACTCATACTTACACCGTTACCGATCCTTCAAATGCTGTCGGCGGAAGATTGAACAGAGTAACTGTTAGTATATATGGTTCGGGCGGACTTCCTCAATGTGTCGTTCAGCCCGGGGCGGCAATGCAGCTTTGCACCGGAACAAACCTGACTGGAACCTGTCAGACATTTAACTGCGCTGGTTTAAGTAATTTCACCGGAACACAGCTCGCCGGACAGAATATCAGATCAGCCAGGGTAAGTGGAATCGCCCGGGCCAAAGTATACTCTTGCGATACAGGCTGGGTCCACCCGAATCCGTCAGCAACGGAACCGACGCCTTGTTTATGGAAATATGTTTATGCCAACACTCCGGTTCCGGATATATGGGCGCCGGCCAATGATTGGTGTTACTGGACCTGGCAAGGCAGCGGAACAACTATAGTTTGCGGACAAGCAACCCCCGTAGCTCCCGGCATACAAATAAAATCTTACGGAGGATTGTATCCGGGCTCGTTCTAAACAAATCCCGGAAAGAAATCTACTTTAATGCGGTTGAGAGGAATACCAAGTTCTGAAAGTTCATTCTTAAAATGAACTACCATTGAGCGCGGCCCGGAAATATAAAATACTCTGTCTTTGTAGTCAGGCACTTCTTTTTTTATCATCTCGGTGTCCAACATACAGGCATAACCTTGCCAGCCGGGCGGCTGTTTTTCTGTAAAAGTATAAATTAGTTTTATTCCCAATTTACGGCCGGCTTCCTCGAACAATTCGGTATAAACCGCTTCCTGGTAACTTTTATTGGAGTAAAACATTGTTACCGGACGTGATTCGTTTTTATCAAGCATATATTTCAAAATACTTCTGAACGGGGTTATTCCGATGCCGCCTGCGATAAAAACAAATTTCCTGTCTTTTTCCAGAGGCAGAGTAAAATCTCCCGCCAGCTGACCGGCTATAATTTTGCTTCCGACAGACAGGCCAAAAAGAAAGTTCTTAAAACTGCTTGGTTCTTTATAGAATTTGATACCAAAATGTAAGTCTTCTTCGGTCGGTGATGAAGCCAAAGTAAAATAACGCCGATTGCCACGCGTATCAGATTTTGGATGAGCCAAGGTCAGCTCAAGGTATTGTCCCGGCCGGAAAGTAAATTTCTTATCGGAACTGAAAATAAAATCATAGATCCCCTCTCCGAGAACCTTTTTTTCTTTAAGAGTCAACATAAATTTAGATTTGGGACTGACCGCAAAAGAAAAAATATTCGCGGTTAAAAGAGCCAGTTCGGGAGTTGAATAAACACCGCCCAAATGAACGGCGGGAGCAAACAACGATCCGGTCAAAAGACCGTAGAATAGACGTTTATACCTCGTTGGGGGCGTAGTCAGAGGTTCAGTCAGCATTATTGAAGCAAAGAACAATATCGGAGTATGGAGAAAAGCTTTTTCTATTCCTATGACCGGGCCGGATATAGAAGTCAGGGCTACACCAGCCAAAGCGGTCGCCAAAAAACCGAAAACCATCTCGAATCTCTGAACTTTTTTTATCACCAAAAATCCGCCGATTAAAACCAAAGCCATCAGGGGTAAATTCCCTCCGACCCACCAACTTGCTGAACGACCAAGGGCAAAGGCCGTGATTGCGACCGAGACCGCCGCTGGATTAAAAATATGTTTTTTATTTATAGCTAAGATAAATTTTGAGGCCATCGCGAGAACCGAAGCCCAAAAAAGGAATATAAATCCTCCGATATCGCCCAATTTCACTGGCGTAATTATTAGAACAAGAATAAAAGCGGTTATATAGACCGATTCGACATTCGCTTGGGATCTAAAAATTCTGACGAATAATTCGTTTACCGCCATCGATACCCCGGTTAAAAGCACTATCGACAGGATAAGTTCAGTGGGTCTAAAAGGCATTAAACCGAAAAAACTAAAAATAAATCCGGCTCCGATAAGAAGGAGCAAAAAATAAAGTACCAGCCGATACATCGTAATACCGTTCAGCCAATTATCAATAAAGTTAATTATTTCCATTGATATATTTTTCAAAACCGCTGGTCATAGTTGCCACGCCTTTTGCATCTATCGAATAACCTTCCAGACCTGGGAGTTTCTCTATGAAATTTATACCCGCCAGACCCATTGCAAAAGCCGCGGTCGCAAAACGGTCAGCCTCATAAACATCGGGGCCGATAACTGTCAGACTCACAACTTCTGTCAGCGACTTGCCGTCTTTCGGGTCATAGATATGCTGGCCACGTATATAAGTCCCGGAAGTTGCTATTCCACAGCCGTCTTTAAGTTCAACAGCTTTAACTATTTCTTTTTGGTCAAAAGGGTTCTTGATCCCAACCCGCCAATTATTGCCCTCAAAATTAAAACCTGAAACCTGAATATCACCCCCGGCATCGACAAAAAAATCGTTAAATCCCTTTTTTCTTATTATATCCGCAGCATTAAATATCGCCCAGCCCTTAACCGTACCCGACGGATCATAGGTTCCATCCGGCCTTTTGATATCAAAATAACCGTTCGATTCCTGTTTGGTTATTTCCGATAATTTAAAAACTGTTCTCATATCTTCGCTCCTGTCTTCTTCGGCTATCTCACCTCGGTTTATCTTGGATATCTCGCTGTCATTTTTATAAGTACTGAACTTCGCATCTACGTAATAGAAGTAGTTGAAGACATCATTAAACACCTCTTCCGTCACATTAGAGTCGGCAATTTTAACCGTCACCGGCATACCCATTGTGAGGCGAGTTTTTTCCATCTTAGTTGGCCGCTTGGGCTAAGGCATTGGTCAGAGATTCGTTGAAAGCTTCGCTGGATTGAGTTGCACCTGAAACTATGTCGACATTTGATCCCTGGGCTTTTATGGCTTCCTGCTTGAGGGTTGGTATGGCGCCTTCATTTATTTTCGTTGAAGTGGGCCGGTCATTCGGATATTTGAGAAATTGAACGTCTGTCAGTTTGCCACCCGAAACTACTGCCTTGACCTGCAAAGGCCCGTAGATCGCATCGGCGACATTGCCGAGATAAGAACCGTCACGATAGAGACCTGTCGACTTGCCGGTCGGGACCGGGGTTGAGGTCGGAGAAGGCAAAGGTGTCGCCGTAGCCGTAGCCATGTTGTCGGACGGAGTGTTCCCTGGACCTGAAACATCCGACGAGGGTATAATTACCGGTTCTTTATCGTTATTAACATTGGACAGCATATCAGCGAACAAACCCTTTTGGTAAAGGGCATAGACAAAAAACAAGGCAACGGCCGCGGCTGAAAGTGCGATTTTTTTCATGATAATTAATAATACGCCTAAGACAGTGCAGAGGGTGCAGCTAATGCTTATTGGCGATATCTAAATTTGATAAAGCGTAATCAAACTCGGCATTGACCTTCTTGCCCGGATTAAAAATGTTCTTCGGGTCGAATATTTTCTTAGTTTCAATGAAACATTTGTAAACTTCCTCTCCGAACTGTTCTTTCAGGAACGGACTTCTTATCAGACCGTCATTATGCTCACCGGTGATGGAACCGCGGTATTTCAGGACCAGAGCATAAACTTTCTTGGATAATTCGGAGATTATGCCTTTGGTCTTGGGGTCTTTAAAATCCATCAAAGGTATAATGTGAAAATTTCCGTCACCGACATGTCCTGCCACAGTGTATAATATTTTATAATTTTTTAAAATAGCATTAAGTTCGGGCAGGAATTGAGGTAAAGATTCTGGTTTGACCGAAAAATCATCAATGAACGGAGCTGTTCTTAATCCTTTGATATGATTCCGAAGCAAGCTGAAACTTTCACGCCGGATAAGCCAGAACTCTTCTGTTTCTTCATCGCTTACCGTCACCCTCATATTAAGGGCCGGGAAGTCTCTTTTTGATTCGAGAGCAGCCAGGCGCGCCTTATCATCCGCCTCCTTGGCCGTATCGCCTGTAAACTCGGCTAAAAGGACAAGTTTAGGCATCCCGCCTCTCAAAAAAAGCCATAATTCAGGGATAAAACTAAGACCTATCTTCAAAATATTCCCCTTCACTCTTTCTATCATTTCGGGCAGGAATTTTATCGCAAGTCTGAAAGTGTTGTCGTCGTAAGATTCAAAACTTTCGGGCCCATATCGCAGAATAACTTTGGTCAGTTCGCCTAACGGGTCAAGATTATTCATAAATATGACCAGAAGACGAGAGGCGGGTTTAGGTTTTATAAGCCGAAATTTTATTTTAGTTATAAATCCTAACGTACCCTGGGAACCGACCAGGAGTTTGTTCATATCGAATATCCCGGTATCTTTGTTCATGACATTCCAAAGATAATAACCGGCGGAGTTCTTGCTGACTTGAGGTTTGGCTGATTTTAAAAGGTCATAATTATCATTTATCAGTTTGGAGATTTTCAAATAAACCTCGCCTTCAAAATTATTTTCTGAAGTTTTTCCGGAAAGTTCGCTCGTTGATATCTTTTTAAAAACATACTCTTTTCCGTCGGCCAGGACCATATTCAGTTCTTCAACATAATTTTCGGTCTTGCCGTATTTTAAAGTTTTTTCTCCACCCGAATTGTTGGAAACCATTCCGCCAACCGTACAAAATTCCCGTGAAGCCGGATAGCTCGGAAGGATGAGACCCTTTTTAACAGTTTCTTTATCAAAATCTCTGAAGTAAACTCCCGGTTCAACCACCGCATAATCCTCGCCCACTTCAAGTATCCGGTTGAAATAACGGGTAAAATCAACGACCACGGAAGTGGTCAAAGGCCCGCCGGTCATATCAGTCCCGGCAGAACGAGCGGTCAGAGATATCTTTTCTCCTGCGTCAACCGCCTTACTGACAAACGAAACCAGGGCCTGAACATCTTCAGTATCTTTAGGGTAAACAACCAGTTTAGGTTTTATATAGAACAAGCTGGCATCCCGGCTGTATTTTTCTATCGTCGCTGGAGCATCATCAATATCGCCTTTTAAAAACTTTTTTATTTCTTCTTTAACATCCATATTGGATATATTTTAAGACATCTTGGCTTCTTTGTGAAGTTTATATTCGTTCCAGGCCAGGAATATAAAAACAACGTCAATTACAGTTATGACGGTTAAAACCCGCGAGTGATAGATAGATATCCGGTAGATCTGATAAATTATAAAAATTATCATTGCCCCTATTGTAACCAAATAAGCCCAGAGCCGTTCACGGTAAAGCTGGACGACAAGAAAAATATTAAGAACACCGTGGATAAGGATATATACGGCGGCGAACTTCATCGCTCCGGCCGGAATACGGTCAAAGGTCTGGCTTAAAAAATTTATAAGGTCGTCCTTGGGATATTCAAAAAGTTCATTCCGGGACATTATATAAAATAAATGACGGACCAGTCTGCCGCCAAGAATAAGCATCAAGGTCCCGCTTAAAGTTTCCCAAATACCGTTAAAGGCCTTCATGAAAAGACCTACCTCAAAGGCGCCGTGAAGGTATTTATTTATTTTTTTCCTGTTCAAGATTTAAAATTAAAATCCGGCTCTCAAAACACCGGAGTTTTATTCAATAGCCCCGATAATACATCATTTTAGCATAAACCAGGCCCTTTGTCTTAACCTTTTTTCTTAAAACACCCCGCCATATGGTCGTTGACCATTCCCACTGCCTGCATGTGGGCATAAATTGTGGTAGGCCCGAGAAATTTAAACCCTCTTTTTTTGAGATTTTTGGCCCATACTTCGGCTTCAGGGCTTAAAGGTTTATAATCGCTGGGTTTGCGTATATTGTTGTTAATGGTTTTACCGCCGGTAAAACTCCACATATATTTTGAAAAGGTCTCAAATTCTTTTTTAACTTCGAGAAATCTTGAAGCGTTATTTATCGCCGCTTCTATTTTTGCCCTGTTGCGGACAATGCTCTTATCCTTTAAAAGTCGGCTGATGTCTTTTTTGCCGAACTTGGCAACTTTGACCGGATCGAAACCGGCAAAAGCTTTTTCAAAATTCTTTCTCTTGTTCAATATCGTTCTCCAGCTTAAACCGGCCTGAAAACTTTCAAGACACAGGAACTCGAATATCTTGTTATCGTTCCTTAAAGGAGTTCCCCACTCCTTATCGTGATATTCCATCATCAGCTTATCTTTTTCAGAAACCCAATGGCAGCGTTTGAGCATTTTTTTATCTTAGCAGATTTTTATCCGTCAACAATGTCAACTTTGTTCTTGACTGTGGATAATGTCAAGGATTATAATTAAGTATAAACTAATCTCGGCTCGATTGCTATCCGTTCAAGCCGGTAGCCATAAGCCCTCGACGCTAATGCATAAAACCCAGGAACAAATTTTAAAGATCTCTCTGAAGCATGACCTGTCCAAATTAAGCCTGCGTGAAATAGGCAAGCTCATCGGCCAGGAAAACCAGCCCCAGAAAATAAAACATCACCTCAATCAGCTTGAAAAGAACGGTCTCTTGAGTTTGGCCCGTTTAAAAACAAAAGCCGGCCCCATCCGTAACAGTTCTCTGGTTGCCGTACCCATCCTCGGCTCTGCCAACTGCGGACCGGCAACTATCTACGCTGATCAGAATGTTGAAGGTTATCTGCGCATCTCGGGCAGATTGCTTTCCAGAAAAAGGGATATTTTTGCCATCCAGGCCTCGGGGTATTCCATGAACAAGGCCAACGTTAACGGCGAATCCATCCACGATGGAGATTACGTCGTGGTTGATCCGACCCCAAGAACTTTGAAGAACGGCGACTATGTCTTGGCGGTCATAGACAACACCGCGACAATCAAAAGGTATTTCCGGGACTCCGATAATCAGAGAATAATATTACTGGCCGAATCAAGTGCCAACTTCTCCCCTATTTTCATTCATTTCCAAGAAGCCGCCAATTTCATTGTTAACGGCAAGATAATTCAAGTCATCAAGAAACCAAAAACCGCCTGGTCGCGGTTTAAAACAATCGTTCGCTCTATTTAAATACCATCGTACCGATATATCTCTCCGTCTGTTTTTGAAGGCTCCAGGCCGGGTATTTTGAATAAGTTAGAAATAACCTTGGCACCGGGTTTTAATTCCTGCCTGAACTTTTTCTCAAGGTCAGGCATTATTTTCCTATAGCCGAAGAGGATTATCGTATCAAATCCTGACAAATCGGCGTTCCACAAACTTTCCTGATGAATATGGGCTTTATTCCATAAACCCGAAAGGATTATCCTGAACCTCGACCACAGAACCAAAGCCGGACTTATTTCATAACCATGAGCTTCAATGCCAAGTTTGGCAAAAGCAACCACTATCCTCCCGTCGCCCGAACCAAGGTCAAGTATATTCTCGTCGGACTTAGGTTCGGCAAGTTTTAATATTTTTTTGACCGCACTCCTGCTACTTGGGACATAAGGCGCCCCACCTTTGGTCAAAAATACCGGCAATACAAAAAATATTAGCTGAAAAACCGCCACTGAACCCGACAAAAGAAGGATAAAAAATAAAATATCAGCCATTTTTATTTTTATAATGTTCCAGAAAACTCTTCCCAACTACCCTGCCGATCAAAGTTCCAAATATTGCTCCGGCCGCAAACTCGGAGAACCAATGAATGGTTATTGAGACGGAGAGCCCGACATAAAAAGCGTAAAAGACAGAAGCATATCTTACTTTTTTGCTTTCCCGGTAAAGGATAAGAAGAGCTATCGCGCCGGCGAAAGCCACAGTTGTGTGCGATGAAGGCCAGCCCCAGAATATTCCTCCCCGCCAGAAACCGAACCTGAAATTCCGACTTATATCAACTATGGAATTTGTCAGATCAGGATGAACCCGTCCAGTGAGAGATTTATAAAACGCGACCACAAGCCAGCCGACAAGTTCCGCTTGAGCCAAACCCCAAGCGGCATTAACCGTTCTGTCTTTTTTATTTATCTTTCCGACAATCAGCAGAAACAAAGGAAAAATCAAAGGCAGTAATCCGCCCAGGATAACCGCTGGAAAAGCAGCGGCTCTTAAAATCTGACTTCTGGTTCCGAGGTAAATGAACCAATCAAAACCCGAAACCACAAAAATAAAAGTTACAATGATAGCCGACAGATGCCACCACAAATTACGGCCCCTAAAACATTCTTTTAAATTTTTGAGAAAATTATAAAACAAATCAAAGCCCTTCCATATAACGGCTGATCCGGATTCCCAGCCAAATGCCGGCCGCTCCGCCGATAAGAGTGGAGATCATAGACGTAAAAGAAAATAGAGAAAAATCTCCCCACAAAGCCGGGACCATACTGCCAATGGTCGAACCCAGCGTCATCCCGCCCCAGATCAAAGTTTTTGAAGACATAGTTTAAAAGATAAATTAATCTTACGGTTCTATTCTACCATAAAAATCAGATAAATTTCCAATATTTTCAAGAAAATATCCTTGTTTGACTAAGGTATAAATTTTGGCTATAACACAAAACGAACAGCTTTTTGAAAACAAAAAGGAGACCTTGACAATATGGACAAAATATCGTCTGTTCCTCAAAATTTCTTCTCCCGTATCGAAAAAGTGCCAAGAAAAGCCAAACAAAACCGCTATGCCTTAACTACTTGCATCGATAGTAACCTTTTTTGCATTAACGGTAAGGGATCCCGTATCAGGGTTCTCGACAACGGCACGGTTCGGACACTTATCGACACTTCGGCCGGGGTCAGCACCAAAAACATCGGTTACGGCAACCCTAAGATCCTCCAGGTCGTCCGGCAAATACTCCGGGATGAAAAAGATATCACCAGTTATCCTCATCATGACATGGCCAATGATTATGCTTTAGACCTGGCCTATGCTCTGACCGAACTTACCCCTCTTAAAGGCGAGAAAGAGGTCGTTTTCGCCAATTCAGGTACCGAAGGAATCGAGGGCGCAATAAAAGTCTGCTACAACGCCAGAGCAAAAATGTCGGGCATTAACCGCCGGCGCAAAGATTTCATCGCCTGTTACGGCGCTTTTCACGGCCGGACGCTCGGTTCTCTATCTTTGACCTGTTCGAAGCCTATCCACCGGGAACATTACCCCATCAACGCCTATCCGGTCGACCATATAATCTTTCCGGCCAAGCATCCTTATTTTGTCTATGATGATGACGGCAATATTCAGTACATCGATTACTCGGCAAATGAATACGTCGAAGAAGTAAAAAAAGACTGCCGTAAAGGCCGAATAGACATTGACTCTGTCAATGCGGTGGTTTTCGAACTTATCCAAGGCGAGGGCGGTTTGAATGTTGTTTCTAAAGAAGCTCTTCAGGATTTGGTAAAATTTTTCAGGGACAACGGCGTTTTCGTAATTTTTGATGAGATTCAGACCGGTCTCGGACGGACCGGAAAGATGTTCGCCTTCGAACATTTCAACATTGAGCCGGACATTGTCGTCCTGTCAAAATCTCTGGCCTACGGCTGGCCTTTCAGCGCCGTCATTTACCGGAAAGACCTCCGCTGGACCGAGAAAGGACGCCAGTCAAGCACTTTTGCCGGTTCGCCAATGGGTTCGGCTATCGCGCTTGAAGTTTTGAAATGCCTGCACGAAGAAAATCTGCCCAAAAGAGCGGAAGACCTTGGCGACAAGGTTCTCGGACCCGCTCTAAGAACCTTGGCCCAAGACCATTCCGACGTCATTCATTGCGTCCGCGGACTCGGGCTTATGCACGGCATCGAATTCTGGAACCCTAACACCCGGAAGCCGGCCGTCCGGTTCAGAGAAGAAGTTGTTAGCGCCGCCCGCAAACGGGGCGTTCTGTTCCTGGATGCGGGAATTTCCGCCATCCGCCTGACTCCGCCTCTCGTTATCAGCAGTGGCGAAGAAGGCGGCCCGAATGACCTGCGAACGGTCATCGATGTTCTCGGGGAATCTATCAGAGCAACTAAAAGAAAGATGAAGAGAATTGTTTAAAACGGGATATACTCCCGTTTTTTATTTTAATAAAAATTAGAAAACTTTTTTGTCCGAACGTACGCTATCGATTATCTTTTTAACCCGCTTGGCTTTTGTTTCCTCTTGTTTGGCATGAAGGAACCAGCGGTAAAGCGTCCTTTTCATTGAGGGCGCAAGTTTCTCGAAATTTTTCGCGGCCGCAGGGTCTTTGGCCAGAGCTTGTTTTATCTCAGGAGGCATATCCGGGTTTTTGGGAATACCGTGATCATGGGTTGGGCGTGACAGACCGAGTTTATAAAATCTCATTCCTTCTGGGGTCATTTTGCCTTCTTTGATGAGTTTTTTAGCATAACTAAGAGTATTATCGCTCCACTTGCCTTTTTCGTTCCGTTTTGAAAAGTGGCGGATAAAAGTATGCTCATCTATCCGCTTAATCGTCGTATCGACCCAGCCGAAACATATCGCTTCTTCGAGAAGTTCGCGGTGGGTCGGAGCGTTTTTGCCGGTATGACGTTTATGGAGAACTATCGCTACCTTATTCTCCTTGATGTGATTCTTCTCGAGCCATTTCCGAAAATCTTCCCGTTTGTATGAGATAAATGTCTTGGTCATGATTATTTAACAGGTTGCGGTTAGATTTTATTCTTTATTCTTAAGCTATTCCCGACAACACTAACACTTGAAAAGGCCATTGCCCCGGCGGCAATAACAGGGTTAAGCAAACCTAAAGCAGCAAGAGGGATAGCGGCAATGTTATAGAAAAATGCCCAAAACATGTTTTGTCTGATAGTCTTAAAGGTTATCTTAGCCAAGTTAAGCGCCTCGACGACTTTTAACGGACTGCCTTTTACAAGAACGATGCTACCCGCTTCAATTGCAATATCCGTACCAGTCCCGATGGCAACACCCAGATCTGATTGAACCAACGCCGGCGCATCATTTATTCCGTCGCCGACAAAGGCCACTTTTTGGCCGTTTTGCTGAAGTAATTTAACCTTTTCTGCTTTATCATTTGGTAACACCTCGGCAAATATTTTTTTGAGGCCAAGCTGCTTTGCTATGGCTTCAGCCGTTCTTTTGTTATCCCCCGTTATCATTATCGGCTCGATCCCGGAATTTATCAATTTCGTTACGGCTTCTTTGGCATCTGCCTTTAAGGTATCTGCTATCCCTATCAGTCCGATGGGCCGTTCTCTGACTGCAAATATTACAACGGTTTTGGCTTTATTTTCCAATTCTTCTATTTTTCCAAGTTCTTCGTCAATGGATATCCCCATTTCTTTGAATAATCTTGGACTGCCGATCATCATTGTTTTTCCGCGTATCACACCTTTTATCCCCTTACCGGCAATATTTTCAAAACTATCGACATTTTCTAACAAAACCAATCTTGCAACAGCCATATCAACAACTGCCTTGGCTAAAGGGTGTTCTGATAATTTTTCAAGGCTACCAGCATAGGAAAGTAAGTCCTTTTCCGGAATATCTGACGAAAGAGAAATGATATCAGTCACTTTAGGCTTACCTTCGGTAAGAGTTCCTGTCTTGTCAAAAACAACCACATCGATTTTTTTGCCCCGTTCCAAAGCTTCTCCGTTCTTTATAAGAATTCCCTTCTTGGCACCCAATCCCGTTCCCACCATTATTGCGGTTGGTGTGGCCAAACCCAAAGCACAAGGGCAAGCAATGACCAAAACCGCAACTGCGGTAACCAGACTTTGGGATACGTCTCTGGTAATAAAATACCAAGCGACGGCAGTGATTACAGAGATGATCAAAACTATCGGCACAAAAATCCCTGAAACAGTGTCTGCCAATTTCTGAATAGGAGCTTTTCGGGTCTGGGCCTCAGAAACCATTTTCACTATCTGAGAAAGGACTGTATTTTCACCGACTTTTGTCGCTTCTATCCTGATCGAACCTTGGATATTTATGGTTGCACCGAACACCTTATCGCCGGATTTTTTGTCGACAGGAATGCTTTCTCCGGTAAGCATTGATTCGTCTATACTCGTTCCGCCTGATATTATTCTGGCATCTACCGGTATTTTTTCTCCGGGTTTTACAAGCAGAATATTACCGATAACAACTTTTTCAACCGGAATTTCTTTTTCTTCATTATTTTCAATTATCCGGGCTGTTTTAGCTCCGAGCTCTAATAACTTTTTTATTGCTTCACCGGCCTGGCCGCGGCTCTTTGCCTCAAAATATCTGCCCAACAATATCAAAGCAGTTATGATCGCCCCTGTTTCAAAATATAAATTAGGATGGCCGGTAAACATCGCCCAAAAACTGTATGTCAGAGCGGCTAAAGTGCCCAGCGAAACAAGAGTGTCCATATCCGCTGCCCCGTGCTGAAGTTCTTTAACCATACCGAGATGGAACTCCTGACCAAAATACAGAATAACTATCGAACCCAGAACTGCTTGTATCCAGATACTGAGATTGTGTCCCGCAAAAGAAAGAGGCAGTTCGATCATAAACATTGCCAGAGCCATTGTCGGTATAGCCAGTGCCAATGATGAAAAAGCTCTTTTCTTTGATAAAGACAATTCTTCTTTATTTTGTTGATGATGGTCATGCGTTGATGTTCCGTCTACGACCTTATAACCGTTTTTTGTGATGGCTTCGTGGAGCATATGCTCAGAAACGGTTTTATCATCATATTCAACTGTTGCGCTCTCTGTACCGAAATTTACCGAAGCATCTTTAACTCCGTGAATTTTTTTAAGACTTTTCTCATTCCGGGTAACACAAGAGGCGCAATGCATACCCGAAATTTTAAATGTAGTAGTCCTCATGGATTTAATCGATCACATTAATGTTGCCCGTATACATGCCCATAGCACAACTGAATTTCACTGGGCCTGTCTCGGTTGGTGTAAATATGATCTCGTTTATACCTTCGTGTAATTTTGATGAAATATTGAATTTAGGAATTACGAACAGAACTGTGCAAGTATAAAGGCTGGTTGCCTTCATAAGAATTTTTACCGGAACATCTTTTTTTACGGTTAATTCTCTGGGTAAATATCCGTTCGGTAATTGGGTCATTTCGACGAACTGTTCACCATTTACTATTTTACCACTTAATGGCTGCTCTTTAACATTCTTGGTCTGGCCGAAACCGGTCACCGTAAAACCTGTTAAGTTATACCCGTTCGATATGTTCCACACTGAAAGAATCAATAAGATCAGGGCCACGAACTTGAAAAAGTATCGGGCAAAAGCACCTTTAACGAAAGAGGTTAATCCGCCGATGCCCAATAATCCCGGCATTGTCCCAAGTGCGAAAAGAAACATTATCAATCCTCCTTGAACAAAACTCCCGGTACTTACAGCATATATCTGCATAGCCTGGGTGAATCCGCAGGGCAAAAAAAACGTCAGCACTCCGGTAATAAATGCGCTCTTGTGGTTATATTCCTTTATTTCCTGATTAATGCCTAAAAAACGGCTTAGACTTTTAGGCAAAACCAAACCATTATCCAATCTCGGAAAAACCTCCGTCATCTTCAAACCCAAGACAAACATTACAACACCTGCAAAAATAATAAGAAAGCCGATGAAAGAAGTCGAGAAACTGAGCAATGAACCCATAAAACCGATCAAGGCTCCAAGCACGGCATACGACACGAGTCGTCCAAGGTTGAAAAATATATGAGGTTTGAATTTCTGGCCAGCCGAAGCTTCAGGATGCATCTCAGAATATCGGGCTGATATTCCCAGAACCAGGCCGCCAACCAAAGCCATACACGTGGACACGCCTGCAACTAAACCTATTAAACCGACAACGAGCAGGCTTGGCGTCGAGCTAAAGTTTAAATTCAAACCTGATATGTTGAATATCTTTAACCACATCCAGATCATCAACAAAACTCCGCCCGAATATACCAATTCATAATAAGTTTCTGGGCTACTTGAGAGCAGGGGTCTTTTTTTGCCGACTCCCAGAGTATATCCAGCATTTCTTACTGCATTTTCAATTTCTGAATATTCCGGCTTCTTCTCATAAAAAATCTCTGCTATGCCCTTTTTATAATTAACATTAACCTTCTTAACGCCTTTTATTTCAGAAATATTATCTTCTATCAATATCTCACATGACCGGCAATGCATGCCGCTTATATGATAGTTCTCCTTTTTAAGCTCATTCATATTTTTAAATTTAATATAAATTAAAAAAACCTAACCCGAACTTAATATCCCGTTCATAGGCTATTAAGCTGTTCCGGATTAGGCGTAGAGCTTTGGCTGGATAAGTCCGTTTGAAAGAGCAAGAAGAAATTTATTAAATATCAAAGGATAACTTTTCAACAAGTAAAAGTAGCGCCGATATGCAATATTTGGTCGTTCACATGAGAACAGTAAGGAGGCCCCGGACAAGGCTAAGAAGATCAATAATGATGCCGCCCAAATTGCATCTTTGGTTACTCCGGCAAAGACGCTTTGGACCATAGTTATATGCTCAAACACGCCCATAGGACAAATGGATGAACCGCTGTCCATGAAGGGACACCATGACATTGAACCGTCTTCGTTCATATTCATAGCCATCGCTCCTAAGCTAAAAATATAAAAGATAGAGAGAAGCAGAATAGTTGAGAATAAGGCCTTCATGGCCCTATTATATTCCGTTTTTATAAAAAGTGAAATAGCTCTTGGTATTTTCAATGTAGAAGAGGGTGAGCACCGAATTGATCAAAGCATTTTTTATTATCCCGTTATTCATATTTTAAAAATATCAAGGAAGAACTTTAATGTATTCGTGCGGATACATTTCCCCTTCTTTATTTATTTCCAGATTGAGCAGAACCATCCATTCAGGCTTTAAGGTAAAAATTCCTAACTCTAATTTTGGGTTAATCAAGATTGGTAATGCCGGCGGAGAACCGTGGAGTTTTGTATTTTCGATAACTTTCCTTATTACCGTTTCCGCCCGATTAAGTTCTTTAACCTGGTCGATTATTTCAATATGGCCGCCGCACTGAACAGTTATAACGTCGGGGCCGGCTCCGACAACTACTGCTATGTGAGGATTTTCTTTTAAATTCTTAAATTTTCTGCTCGTATTGTCGGTTATAAAGTTAAAAGTAAATCGTCGTCAATAGCATACCAAACCGTAGACGCTTGAGGGTCTCCGGCTCTGGATGCGGTGGCTATAACCGCTGACTTACGGTCTTTCAAGAATTTAAGAGCTATTTCCTTGTTTTTATCGATTCCGTTCACACTAAAATTATACTTTATTTATTTTGAGATGATAAGGGAAAATTTCTTTTCTCTCGACCAGCTTTTGATTTCAGCTTACATTCGGTCTGCTGACCTCGGTACTTCCTCACTCTCGTTCGGTCGTCTCTTCTTAATTAACTCTAATTTCTTTTGATGCGTCCAATGTTTTATCTCCGCTTCTCTTTTTAACGCCTTGCTGCGGGTTTGGTATTTTTCAGTATATAAAATCCTGACGACTTGTTTGGCGCTCGTATAGTGGCCGCCTTTCTTGTTTTTGTGTTCATTAAATCTCCTCTGAACGTCAGTAGTTATTCCGGTATAGATACTTTTATCCTTGCATTCGAGAAGATAAACAAAATACATAATACTTGTGTCTAATGTCCTCTCTGTGACAATTCTAAAGGTTTTTGAGGCTTTTAGCCAGATACTAAATTGGGCTTCTTAGTCAGAGAATCTCGAAAATTCTAAATTTTTAAATTTCAGATAGAAATTCTTTCTCCAACAACAAGGTGACCAAGAAATTTGGATGCTACTTTTGAAAATTTAGACTCGTCTTTGTTGGTAAAAAAGAAGTTTGTCAGTTGTAAATTATTTGAAAGAAGATTCCTTTCTTTTAAAATACCCCTGACATGGAGAGCTACGGCTTTGCCGGAGTCGACCAAATTTATTGACGAACCCAATATCTTAGAAATTTTTTCTTTTAAAAAAGGGTAATGCGTGCAGCCAAGAACCAATTGATCAATGTTTTTGTTTTTTAAGGGGTATATATATTTGGACATAAGCTCGGCTGTTTCTTTGCTTTCAAAATCTCCGTTTTCAACACAATCTTCCAATCCTTCACAACCTATTTTTAAAACCTCAATACCAATGGCAAATCTTTTTATAAGTTCGGCAACATATTGACTTTGGACCGTGGCAGGTGTGGCAATGAGGGCAATTTTGCCAGTTTTTGTGACCCCTGCCGCAGGTTTTATAGCAGGCACCACACCGACAATGGGTATCGGAAATCGTTTCCGCAATTCCTCGATCGAGTAACATGTAGAGGTATTGCAGGCAACGACCACTAATTTTACCTTTTTTAATAAAAGAAACTCCACTATTCTTGAAGAAAGCGAGATGAGTTCTTCTTTTGTTTTTCCGCCATAAGGCACATTTTTCTGGTCGGCAAAAAAAATAAAACTTTCGTTTGGAAGAATTTTTTTAATTTCCCTTAAAATGCTTAGCCCGCCAACACCAGAATCAAAAATTCCAATTGGGGAATTATTCATATTTTTAGCTATCGGCTTAGTTTCTATTTCGGCTTGAGCTGCGGGACTTGGATTCGGACCAAGATAAACGGCTTCAAAGGCCGCTGTCCTACCATTAGACGACCCCGCAGCTCAAGCAAAAATTTTTAGGCGCGAGGTCTACATTCAACCTTATTTTACAATAAAAAAAGCGTTTATTCAACGCTTTTCCTAACAATGATGCAAGAGGTCCATTACCGCCTTTTCATATACATATTGGAATTTTTTAGCTTTTTCGAGATTGACCGTCGGATTACCCAAGTATCTTAAAGGTTCTGTCTCGTGGGTTACATGTTCGATACCGATAACATGAAGGCCTTTGTAAGGATTACCGTACATCTTGGTCACCCCGTTGGAACCGACGAAAGGACCCTGGCCGTCTTCGACCAGAAGCCCGGCCGATTCAAATGCTATCCGAACAGTCTCAACCAAACTTCGCTCGGCAGCTTCAAAATTATTATGAATCAGAATCACGTCAGGCAAAGTACCTTTGTCTCTGTTATAAGGTCCTCGCTTTGCTTTTTGGCCGCAAACATATCCTCCGTTGACCAGGTCGATAGAAACCGGCGGCAAAGAATGCAACGCCAGATGGATACAGAAGCCATGTTTTTCAACGGCCTTTTTGTGAAGGCGCTTAATGGTCGCATGGTAGGGATAATACACTTCCGATATCAGCTGACTGAATTCCTGGAGAGTATAAGGTTTCTGAAGCAATGGTTCGCATTTTGTGCGGACAAATTCTTCAAGCTGTTCTCTGGGCAAAGAGAGATCAACCTCAACCGGAACGGTTCTCGCCCAGACAATGCCGTGGTGGCCTTTATTGTTATCGGCGCCTTCAAGGGCCAAGCCGGATATTTCGTGCTCCTCGCGGTTGGTATCGCAAAAAACCCTGGCCAAGTCATTTCGAATACCAGACAAACCATACTGCATCAAGTGGATATATCCTGACATTGCCGGAACCGCCGCATCACATCCGAAGCCGATAGTCTTCCGGACTTCCGGTGAATTAAAATTAACTTTGCCGGCTATGAAAGGCGTAAGAGAATACGGTGTATGCAATCCCAATATTCCACTGTGAGGCATTTCGAGTAAAATGGGCGTACAGCCTTCTTTGAAGCTAAAGAAGCTCTTTTCCATCTGCTCACCTGATTGTTAAGGTGGGCAAATTATACCATCGAAAACATAGAATGGCAATCTTTAGCGAGCAAGCTCAAGCACCGCGAGTTCAAGAGGCAATTGCGGCACCGGCGATGAACGGAGATTGTTCTTGGCCGAGACAAAAACATTCAACATTCTGATAAGCCGGTCCACGGTAAGAACTTGAGAGTAAGTGGCAATAAGTTTTTTATCATTATCAAAAAGTTCCTGGCCGACGGAGGTTAGCACTGCCGGGTTTATCGAATTAACCAATATCTTCCTTAAATAATCCACCAGGCCGTCGGTAAAATGTCCGACATCCACCCCACCGGCATATATTCGGTTGATAAAATCCAGGGCCGAATTTTTATCATTTAAAGCCAAATATCCGACGAATTCGGGATAAAACCTGGCCGGGATGAGACCGAGAGCTTCATAGACGTTCTCTTCACTTATCATCTGGCCTTTCTCGTTTGAGGCAATAACCTTGGACAAAGCGACTTCGGCATCCCGCAAAGCGCCTTCCGAAGAAACCGCTATCGCCGTCAGCCCTTCTTCTTCTATTTTTAATTTTTCCGACCGGACGATGGTTTTTAATTTATCGGTTATTTGGGCGGGCGTCAGACGCTTAAAATCAAACCTCTGAACACGTGAAAGGATCGTCACCGGAACCTTGTGCGGTTCGGTCGTGGCCAGGACAAAAACCACATGTGATGGCGGCTCCTCGAGAAGCTTAAGCAAAGCATTGAATGCCTCTCGGGTCAGCATGTGAACCTCGTCGATTATGAAAACTTTATATTTCCCGCCAGGAGCGGCAACCATGGCTGATTCCTTAAGACTCCGGATCTCATCTATACCACGATTAGATGCGGCATCCACTTCGATTAGATCGAGAGACTTGTTATCGGCAACCGCCAGACAATATGGGCATGCGTTATCGCAATCTCCGTTCTTGGTTTTTTGGTCGCAATTAAGAGCTTTGGCAAAAAGCCGAGCGAGCGTTGTCTTACCTGTACCTCGCGGTCCGGTAAATAAATAAGCGTGGCCTATTCGGCCCGTCGTCAATGCACCTTCGAGTGTCTTAACCACATGTTCTTGTCCCACAACTTCAGAGAACGTCTGGGGACGGTATTTACGATACAACAACGCGATATGTAGTATGTAGTATGTAGTATGGCTGTTGGATAAAGATCCTTAAAACATTTTCCTTACTACTTAATTCATGCTACTTGCTACAGTATTCTTTTTGAATACTACCAATCTAAATCCCACAAAGCTGAAAATCAATGCTACCGCCGAACCGAAGATGTTGCCTACATTCGCCCAGGCCTCGGGCGTCATGCCGCCAAGCGGATGAACCACGTCCACCAGAAAAGACGCGGCGGCGATATTTATCAGCCCGGCGATACCTGTCACGACTACGAACTTAGTGAACTGAACTCCGGTTCCACTGGCCTGACCATCCTGACCAGGAGCATTGCCAAAGACCCAGAACTTATTCCAGCCATAGCTGTGAAAAACACTGACCAGAAAAGCGACCGATACAAAAACTGAGTACCAGACGCCACTTGAAATTCCGGTCTGCCAAATAAACAAGTTCAAAATCCCCAAACCGAGAATAAAATTGGTAAAACCTATCGCGGCAAATTTACCAAATTGATTGAAAAACGGCATCCATATCCCAAGAAAATATCCGAAATTGACCCCAAGTATCCAGCAAACAGGCACCAAAAGCATCATCCAGGCAGAAGATACGTGCTGATTACCCATACCGAGCAGGTGGAAAAATATATTCACCCTTAACTTATCAAAAACATCAACCTTCAAAAAATCAAATATCCAGGAGGCGATAAGCCCGGCGTAAAAACCGGTCACGACCGAAAAGATCAGGTCTTTTTTGGAAAATTTTATCATGTTTGTCGGTTTATTTTATTATCGTCAAGACCCGTTCCTGAATTTCTTTTTCTATTTCTTCTCTCGGCCGGCCGTATTTTAGTCTTGAATATTGTTTAACACTTTCTGCTGTCTCGGGTGAACCGGCATTAAAAACCCCGGCCGTATCAAGTTTGATATTAAAAGGTCTCGTTGTCTGGCCGTTAATTAACAAATTAACATAGGCGTTCAAATTGTCTATGTTCATAAGGTCCTGCGGCGAAAAAACTGGAGCAAATTTGTTCTTGAGGAACTCGGCGTCATCCGGCCCGACCCTGAATGAGACCATTGAACCGACGTTACCGAAAACCGCATCTCGGATACTGTCTTTTAATTGTTTGATGAATTGGTGGGCAATGACGAGGTCGAGGCGATATTTGCGGGCTTCGGACAAGATTATGCCGATTGAATCGGTCGTGAAATTCTGGAACTCGTCGATATACAGATAAAAATCCTTACGGCTCGATTCAGCTATATCAACCCGCGATAAAGCCGCCATCAGAAGCTTGCCGACTATCACCATCCCCAGTAAATTCGCGTTCAAATCCCCTATCCGCCCTTTGGAAAGATTGATTATCAAAATTTTCTGTCCGTCCATTACCTCCCTGAAATTAAAAGCGCTTTTTTTCTGATTGATTATCGGCCGGAGAAATTCATTGAAAACAAATGAGGTAACCTTTGATGAAATATACGGTGCCATGTTCGCCAGAGATGCTTCGCCGCCGGCTTTGGCCGCTTCAAGTTCCCAAAATTCTTTGACCAGAGGATTTTTCTCGCGGCTTAATTTATCGGCCCGGTAAGCGCTATTGACCAGAACACGCGAAATATCTGCCAAGGTCGGAACGTCATGCTCATAATCATCGAGAAGTAAGTAAGCAGAATTTTTGAAATACTTTTCGAACATCGGACCGCCGGTTTCTTTCAAGTTGTAAAGCTTATCGAATATTGCAAAAAGTTCATCAATAACACGGGTCTTCTGTTCCGGGTGCTTCGGGTCTATTTCAAGCATATTCAGACCCATTGGACGCTCAACATCCCCAGGGTCAAAATATATGACATCGTCCATTCGGTTCTTAGGCACAACCGAAAGAGCAAATTCGGCAAATTCGCCGTGCGGATCTATCAGACAGATACCCTGACCGGACTCGATATCCTGCCGAAGCATCGCTTTCATCAAAGTCGATTTACCGGTTCCAGTCTGACCGATGACATACAAATGACGCTCGCGGTCTGGAACCTGCATTCTGACAAGCTTTTCTTCTCCACGGAAAGCAGTCTTGCCGATAACCACTCCTTCTCCCGGCAGATTCGGAGACGGTTCGGCCATTTTTGATTTTAAAAATTTAACCTTAGGCGCGGAAGTTGAAGCCAACGGAAAATGATACAAACTCGCCACCTCTTCGGTCGAAAGGATGAACGCATGTGAACCTTCAAATATCCTGAACGAGAAATTAAACAAAAGCCGGTTAAGAAATCTGGCTTTAACTTTATTGACAGCAAGGCTGTTCATCTCTTGGGCAGAATACTGGGTAAACGAACCGGCAATATCCTCCAGTAGACGTTCGGCACGTTCAGCTGAACCGGCGGAAGCAACAAGATTTATGTTCACGTCAAAAAGCTTACGCGATACCTTGGTCTGGATCGCTTTGATTATCTCCCCGTCATAAGGCGTCACGTTGCGAGATAGCGGAGAATTTTCTTTCTCTTTCTGAAGCTCCTCTTTGGTCGGGGGGTTTTTGGCTCGAGACAGCGCGGTTCTGAAATCATGGCCGCCCTGCATTTCTTTGGCCGCCTTACCGGCCAAAGAACTGACTTCTGAATTATGCGATGGCCGGATAAGTATCTGGACCGCCGCCCCTTCGCCTTCTTTTTCCAGTTTTGACAGAGAAGCTATCAAACTATTCAAAGGATCGGTCTCGAGGCTCTGGTAGGTTTTGATCGGCAGGACCATATTTTCTTTGACCTTCAAAAAAGCACCGGCGGAAAAACCGTGAGGATTAAAAACATTATAATCCTTGACCCTTTCTATTTCGGCTGATGGGAAAATCGCATGAAGCTGTTTCTCAAAAGATTGTTCAAAGTTCCTGGGCACTGCGGCATAAAAATGTATCTCTTCACCAATATGATGGACGGACATTTCAAGGGATAGATACGGTTCACCGTAAAGAAACTTGCTCACACCCGTTGAATGAAGGTTTGAAAAAGAAGAATACAACTGTTCCATAACTGCGATGAGCTCTTTGGCTGGCTTTTGGTTCTGGCCTTCATTTTCGCGCGGCAGAGTGACAAGAAAAAGAGACATGTTCAGAGCCCGGCTGACCTTGCCCTTGTTCCTGAAAGAGTCAAATAATGCAAAAACTGCGACCACTATCATCGCTAAACCAATAAGATAGGCAATGAAAAAAAATAAATTACTCAACTTTGTCGAGTTTTCTGTTTTCTATTAATTTTCCGTAAAGTTCATCTGTCAACATGTCATGAAAAGCGTCTATCAGCGCCGGATTAGCGGTTTTAGCGGCCTCACGGATACCCTCTTCGAGATTCTTTGAGAAAACTATATCAACCAGTGACTTAACTTTATCGGCCAGTTCCGGGTCGAGATAGCTTGGCGTATCGGTTGACAAAGGAACCGGAGCGGATGAACTCGGCAGAGATGGGACATAGGCCGGGAGTTGTTGTTGTATCTTTTCACCGACAACTTCACGGACAATTTCTTTTTCAGGTTTATTGCCTTCAGAAGAAGTGGTTTTTTGCCGCTCTAAAGCCGATCTTTTTTGTTCGAGAAGCTGTTCAAGTTCCACGATATCGTGTTGGATTGTTGAGGTTTTTGATTCCATTCTTATGAAATTATATCACAATTATGATAGAATGGTGATAGCCAAATAATGAACAGTATCCTTGGTTAAGAAGCTCAAAACAGAAATAGTCATTTTTCTCTTGATAATGGCCGTGGCCTCTTTTTTTAGGTTCTACAAACTGACCTCCTTGCCTCCAGGCCTTTATCCTGACGAGGCAATGAACGGCAACAACGCCATTCAGGCTCTCACTACCGGTAATTTCAAAATATTCTACCCGGAGAACAACGGCCGTGAAGGTTTGTTCATAAATATCGAAGCCCTTTCAGTCGGGATATTCGGCATTCATCCTTGGTCGTTACGCTTGGTCTCGGCCATTATCGGCGTCCTGACCGTAGCCGGGTTATATTTCCTGACCAAAGAACTTTTCGGCTGGGAAATAGCCGCTCTTGCGGCTTTTCTGATGTCGGTCTCTTCCTGGCACGTTATTTTTTCACGTATCGGTTTCCGCGCGATAATGTTGCCCTTAGTCTTGGTCTGGGGATTTTATTTCTTATATCGCGGACTTCACAAAATTAGGCAATCGGATTTTCTTATCGCCGGAATTATCGGCGGGCTCGGATTTTACACTTATTTTTCATACCGCATTGCCCCTCTCATCGCCCTGGTCATGGTTCTAACCTATTGGTTTTCGGCCAATAAAAAATTCCCCGATCCCCAATTCAAACAAGCCAAAACCAAGATAATTCAAGGTCTCGGTATGTTCCTGTTCGCTTCGGTCATGCTCGCTGTCGCGATCGGAATGTATTTCATGCTTCATCCAGGTGATTTTCTTAAACGCGACGGCGCACCGATATCGGTCTTTGCCCAAGCCGAACCTTTCAAACAGCTTGCCTTAAGCACAGCCAAAACCCTCGGCATGTTCATTTTTGCCGGCGATTATAACTGGCGCCACAATATTTCCGGCTGGCCAGAACTTTCTTTGCCTCTCGCCATATTATTCGCTATCGGTTTTTTGCGCGAACTCGGGCATTGGTTGAGAAAAAAGGGCGGACACTTTTCGGTCATTCACACTTTTTTGTTTACCTGGTTCTTTATCATGCTTCTGCCAGGTTTTTTGTCGACCGAAGCTCCTCATGCCTTAAGAAACATCGGCGTCATTCCGGTGGTTATGATATTTTCGGCTCTGGGTCTTTACTGGCTTTTTGAAAAATTATACCGCTGGCATGTTTCCATCGACCCCCATGTAAACATTCGTGAATCAAAAGTTCTCGTTCTGACAGTTCTCGCTATCTTTCTTTCATCTCTGGGTTTTTTGGAATATTTCCGATATTTTATAGTCTACGCTTCGGCTCCGGAAACCATCACAACTTTTAACCAGAATTATGTCGACCTGGCCGGTTATCTTAATCGTCTCTCGCCGTCTGATCAACAAAGAAAAAAATATATCCTGGTCAATAACGGTGACGTTCTTGTTAATGGCATCCCTGTTTCATCCCAGACCGTGATGTTCTTGACCGACACTTATACTCCCGAAAAACAGGCCGCCAAAAATATATTCTATCTGACCCAAGATGATTATGCCGCTGGACGATATGACAAAGATTCGATTATAATTCCTCTGGGTAAATAACTCCTGCGCCGTTGCCTCAAACTCGGCTCAAACAGAGAAAGTTATAATCATAATGCTAAATTCCAAAAAAGATATCCTTGCTGGTGTGATAATTATTTCAGCGCTTTTACTCGCTGTTTCAAGTGTTTGGAATGAATCGCCGGTCGTCGACGAAATACCCCACATCGGTTCGGGCTACTCTTATATCGCCAAACTTGATTACCGTTTAAACCCAGAACACCCGCCATTAGTCAAAGACTTGGCGGGAATAATGCTCAAGCTTTACGGGATCCATGACCAGATGGCTTTTAACAGTGCCGCCTGGAACAAAGACATAAATGGTCAGTGGAATTTCGGCCGGACTCTCATATTCGAATCGGGTAATGACGCTCAGCGAATCGTTCATGCCGCTAAGTTGCCAATGTTTATTTTCTTCGTTCTGTCGGCGATTTTAATTTTTACTTGGTCAGGAGAACTATCCGGACCGTTTGCCGCCTTGATGGCTCTGTTCCTGTTCGCTTATTCACCGACAGTGATGGCCCATTCCCGCCTTGTGACTACAGATGTTCCGGCACTTTTCGGCGTTCTTTTCGCTTCTTATTTCTTTTTACATTATTTAAAAAAGCCTGACCGTCAGCACATAATATTCGCCGGAATAGGTTTAGGTATCGGCTTACTGACCAAATTCTCGGTCTTTCTCCTTGTTCTTTTCTTCCCTGTAATGGCAGTCTTGTATGGTCTCCTGAAATACAAAGAATCCAAACTTAAAAACTCATTTAACCTGCTCCTCGGCACTATTGGAATTATCGCTTTTGCTTTCATATTCGTCGTCTGGCCAGTTTACCTTTTCAATACCTGGAATATGCCGCCCGCAGTACAGCATGCTGAAACCCAAAGCATCCTTGAAAGCTACGGCAACCGCCACTTTGCCGACCCAATAGTTTATTTTTCAGACAAACCCATTATCCGGGCGCTTGATCATTACGGTCTGGGATTGTTAATGGTCAATCAGCGCGCTATCGGCGGCAACACTACATATTTCATGGGCGAAGTTTCCAAATACGCCTGGCCGCAGTATTTCCCCATCGTTTACTTCATCAAAGAACCTTTGCCTTTCTGGGGATTGGTTATAATCGTTCTCCTGTTCTTAGGTATAAAATTCCGGCCGGAACCGGTCAGGAAAATGGGCCGGTCTTTATGTGATTGGTCAGCTGAGAATTTTGACAAAGTATTTATGCTTTTATGGCTAGTTCTCTACTGGTATGTCAGCATCCGCGCTAATCTAAACATCGGCGTGAGGCATTTGATGCCAGTCTACGGATTTACTTTTATATTAGTTGCTGACGTTCTGGTCTCTGTATTTAAATCAATCCGTAACCCTAAACTCCTTAGGATATACTCGATACTACTTGCTACATTCTTGAGCTGGTACTTAATTGAGAACATATCGATATATCCATATTATCTGACCTACTTCAATCAAGCTGCTGGCGGACCTTCGGGTGGATACCGCTATGTTGTTGATTCAAATATCGACTGGGGTCAGGACTTGAACCGCCTCGCTCAATGGATGGATAAAAATAAGATTGATAAAATAAATCTCGATTACTTTGGCTGGGCTGACCCCGGATTTTATATAAACTACAAACGTATAAATAATATTTCAAGCACCAAATACAACAGCATTGAAAATTTCTTAAAAGAAAATCCGAACGGCGGATACATTGCTATCTCAGCCTCATTCTTTATGGGCTCCTTTGGCGACCCGAATGCCAGTTACGCCTGGCTCGATAACTACGCCAAACTCACTACCATCGGCAACTCCATATTTATCTGGTATATACCGGGGAAATAAAAAACCCGTTATTCTAATCTTTAAAAATAAGATAAAATAATCTATACAAATTTCCAACCGCTTTTCCTGCCAGAAAGAAAAGGACTCGCGCCGCCAAATATCGGATCGCAGATACCCAGCGGCTCCGCTTCAATGTGAGAAACAAACCGCGTATGCCCGCCCGAGGCTAAACGCCACCGACGTTTCGATCGTCTATTCATTTGAAGAGCTGAGTATACCGAAAAGTGGCGAAACAAAATATTCCTTATTAATGCCCTACTATAAGGAAGGGGAAATCATAAATATTAAATTATTTCAACTTTAAATTTATTATGAGGTCTCCGGCAGGCAGACTTTCTTTTCCGACGTTGCCGCCTTTAGGAACAATGACGGTGTAATTGGATTCGAGCGCCTCGGGAATTTGTATCTCAAATTTTCTTTTGACTTTTATACGGCCTGAGCCAGAACAGGAATGGCATTCTTTTTCAGGCATGCGCCTTTTGCCATTACATTTAGGGCAAACCCCGATACGGGTAAAAACCCCGAAAGCGCTCCGGGTCTGTTGTCTGACTTGGCCTGTCCCGCCGCAGGTATCGCAAT
The DNA here is from genome assembly GCA_964513645.1 of uncultured Candidatus Saccharibacteria bacterium. Taxonomy (GTDB): domain Bacteria; phylum Patescibacteriota; class Minisyncoccia; order 2-02-FULL-40-12; family GWA2-44-9; genus 2-01-FULL-39-28. The sequence continues at coordinate 235,596 of CAZENF010000003.1, read as the reverse complement.
TGACCATCTTATAACCTTTTTCAAGACCGTTACCTTCACAGGTCGAACATTTTTCGAAAATAGAATATTCAAAAACCTTAGTTGTACCGAGATCTTTTTTGCTTAAAGTTGTTTCAAGATACACATCCTCACCTTTTTTTGATTCTTCATGATAACTTGGTCTGGCATAACCGCCACCCATCGCTTCAGAAAAAGCTTCTAAGATATCTTCAAATCCTCCGGCTCGGCCGCCTCTAAACCCGCCGAAAATATCAGAGAAATCCGCATACTCCTGGCCCTGATACGCTCCATCATTAAATGCGGAACCGAAAGAGTCATAGCTTGAACGCTTTTTGGGATCTGACAAAACCTGATAGGCCTCGTTAACTTCCTTGAACTTTGCTTCATTACCTCCTTGTTTATCCGGATGAAACTGATGAGCGAGTTTGCGATAAGCCTTTTTTATTTCATCCTCCGAAGCAGTCCGAGACACTCCTAAAATTGTGTAGTAGTCTTTATTCATTAAATAATTATCCTTTGAGCTTTTACATCATATTCTTCGATGGTAAAGAATTTAATTTTCTTTAATATCCAAATTATAAGTATTCCAACCAATCCGCTTAGCAATGTAAATATCCAGCCGACCCCCCATAATATCAGGAACAAACCAAAAGCCAAGGCCGGAGGGGCATATTGAAAATAAGGTTTAAGAAATGTATTCGCCCGGCCTATTATTTCTCCGCTAACCTGATTAAGCACAAGCTGTTTTTCTTGAGGCGTAGCTTCGTTTAACTGAGCTCCAACAGATTGTTCAACTACCGTCTTAACGAATAGTTCGCTCGATGATGGCAGTTTCTCCATGTTTTTGAACTCATCGATAGCCGGACTCTGATAAGCCGCAAAAGACATCAGAATAAAGAAAGAAACTATAAAATTCGTGATGCCTTTTCGTATTAGAATCCAGGGACTTATTTTTATCCTCGCAGCCATTTCACCCATGACCAGATCTTCAGCGTGAAAGAATAAAAGCACCAGGACAAAAACTCCCAAAAGGTTCAGATTGCTTATCTTAAAAAGTAAAAAATAAGTGACACCGACAATAAGCCCGAGGATGACATTCGTCGGCCGTCGGTGAAAAATTATCATCCCGACGGATATAATGCTTAGAAGGAGGACCAGTAGAACGCTCAGGTAGCCCAGAGTGTTATAATCCCGAACTTCAAATAACGGACCACGCAACCATATCTGGACATTGACCCAAAACCAAAAACTCGTCACCGCAACGAACACGCACCACAAGATGAATTTATTTTGTTTGGACATTGGGAATTCGCTCTCGCCATTGTTAATTTATATCCGGGTCCTCACCTGCGTCGATGTCTTTGAACATGGGTCTGGATTTATAAACCGATAATCGCAAGTAAACCTCGCTTGCCCCCTCACTATCGTTCGGCGCTCGACTTCGCGCATTATCGGATAAATCCGACCCAGTTCTTCAGGCATCTCCTTGTCTGCGGAAGGATATAAATTAATAATGGCTGGGCGAATATTTTATTTTTTTACTCCATTAAAAATTGTAATTGGTTTGACTAAATAATTATTGGCTGGAAAGAATTTTTAATCTCGCAGTCCTTGGCGATTCGAATCCTTTCAGCTCCTTTACTACAAATCCTCAGATAATTTGGTTATTTTCCTGGGAACCCGTTCGGGATGGTCCGGAACGGCCCTGTGGCCGCATGGCCGAACCAGGGTTGTCCCGAACGGTCAGAGTAAAATAATTAAATTATCGAGGATTTGTTAATGGAGCGTGCTGGATGAGAATCGGTAAGGACGAAAGGGATTTTTATTTCTTCTCCTCTTTAACTTCCTCCGCCTTCGCCTCCTGAGTTTCCTCTTTCGGCTTATCTTTTTCCTGTTGATACAAGGCTGTGCCGACTTTTTGAGCAACTTTAGACAATTCTTCAGAGGCTTTTTTGATATCCTCGAGATTTTCGGACTTTATAGCGTTTTTAAGGGCTTCTGACTTCTCGCTTATCTCTTTCTTATCTTCTTCCTTTATTTTAGCATCATTTTCCTTAACCATCTTCTCGGTGGTGTAGACAAGTGTTTCGGCTAAATTCTTACTTTCGGCCATTTCTTTTCGCTTTGAATCTTCAGCTGCATATTTCTCAGCATCTGAAGTCATCCGCTTTTTCTCTTCATCCGACAGACCGGATGATCCTTCTATTCTGACTGACTGCTCTTTGCCGGTGCCTTTGTCTTTTGCTTTAACATTTAAGATACCGTTAGCATCGATATCGAACGAAACTTCGATCTGCGGGATGCCACGCGGAGCCGGAGGAATTCCATCGAGAATAAACTGGCCAAGAGTTTTGTTGTCATGTGCCATCGCCCGTTCGCCTTGCAAAACATGTATCTCAACCGACGGCTGATTATCAGCTGCAGTCGAAAAAGTCTGGGTTTTCGAGACCGGAACGGTTGTATTTTTTTCTATCATTTTGGTAAATACCTGGCCAAGAGTCTCGATACCAAGCGATAATGGTGTCACATCAAGAAGTAGAACATCTCTGACTTGGCCCTGCATAATTCCGCCTTGAATAGCCGCACCGACCGCAACTACTTCGTCCGGATTGATATCTTTGTGAGGTTCTTTGCCGAATAATTTCTTAACTTCTTCGGTTATCAAAGGCATTCGGGTCTGTCCACCGACCATAACCACTTCATTTATATCCGACATCTTAAATCCTGCATCTTCGACGGTTTTCTTGGTCAGCATGACCGAACGGTCAACCAGATCTTTGACCAAACTCTCAAGCTTGGCCCGTGAAAAAGCCATATTGAAATGCTTGGCACCCGAAGCGTCCGCAGTCAGGAACGGGATATTTATCTCTGTCTGCATCGTGCTTGAAAGTTCGTGTTTGGCTTTTTCAGCCGCATCTTTCAGACGCTGAACCGCGAGCTGGTCTTTTGAAACATCGACACCTTGTTCTTTTTTAAACTCTTCTATCAAATACTGGATTATCTTCTGGTCAATGTCATCGCCGCCTAAATGTGTATCGCCGCCAGTACCTTTTACTTCAATGGTATCGTCGCCGATCTCAAGGACCGAAACGTCAAAGGTTCCGCCGCCAAAATCATAAACAACGATCTTCTCGTCTTTTTTTTTGTTCAAACCGTAAGCCAAAGCCGCCGCAGTCGGTTCATTGATGACTCTTTTTACGGTTAAACCCGCAATTTCACCGGCGTCTTTGGTTGCTTTACGTTGTGAATCATCAAAATATGCCGGAACGGTGATTATCGCTTCGGTTATTTTTTCACCCAATTTATCTTCGGCATCCTGTTTTAATTTCTGGAGGACCATCGCTGAAATTTCAGCCGGTTTATAGTATTTGTCATGCATCTTAACCTCGACATCACCATGTGCACCTTCTTTTATTTCATATGGCAAAAGTTTTTTGTCACGCTGGACTTCAGAGTCTGAAAATCTCCTACCAATCAGTCTTTTGACCGAATAAATAGTATTTGCCGGATTTGTAACTGCTTGTCTTTTGGCGGTGATGCCGACGTAACGCTCGCCGTTCTTACCAACTGCAACGACCGAAGGCGTAGTGCGCATACCTTCTTTGTTTTCCAAAATCCTCGGCTGGCCGATTTCTACGACCGCCATGGCTGAATTAGTAGTCCCCAGGTCAATTCCAAGTATCTTTGACATTACAATTAAACTCCAAATGCCAATGACCAAGCTCCAAACAATTTTCAATCTTCAAATTCCAATGACCTAAACTTTTTAGATTTGGTTATTGGGATTTGTTTGAGATTTGGTCTTTGGGATTTGGGATTTGTTAAAATTATTTGATAATTTTGACTCTTGCCGGACGGATGACTTTTCCGTGCATTGTATATCCCGGCCGTATTTCTACAATCTTATCGCCGTCTTTATCCTTTACCTCGACCGCTTCGTGAAGTAACGGATCGAATTTCTCGCCTTTTACCTTAATCTTCTCGACATCAAACTTTTTCAGGAATTTATCTATCTTATCAAGCGCGCTGTCAAAACCTTCCGTCCATTCTTTAAGTTCTTTGATTTGAGGCAAGTTATCTCGCGAGACTTCGACGCCATCTATGACATCTATCAATTCCATTATCAGGCCTTCGGTGCCGAATTTAAGAAATTCTTCCATTCGTTTTCCTTCATTATTCTTATAATTTATAAAATCCGCCCTTTCTCTCTTCCAATTATTCAAATATTCTTCGGCCTGTTTTTTAACTTCTTCTAATTCCTTATTTTGTTCTTGTTTTTCTTCGTCCATATTTATATATTTTTTACTATTTTATTTAATTTATCAGTTGCGTATCTGACCAATCCGATATTTTTACGGTAATCCATCCTCGTTGGCCCTATCATCGTCAAAGAACCAACAAGATTATTCGGCAAAATATATTTGGCGGTCATTACAGTTTCATTCCTGACTAAAGGATGGCGGTTTTCATGTCCGATAAAAATATTTATTTCTTCCGACCTGTGACCATTTATAACGCCGAAAAATTCTTTCTCTATCTGGTCGAATACTCGGTCAAACTCATCAAAAAAACTGGTCAATCTGAAAATTTTGTTCATCTCTTGAAATTCCGGTAGTTCAAACAAACTCGCTAAGCCGGTTTTGTAAAACTCATCTTCTTCAGCAATACCCGCAATAACAACGTTCTCAGATAAATCTGACAATGTCTGGGCAATGATCCGATTAATGTCGCGCGGATCGCCGCCGATACCAGCCAAGACAGAATCCATTTTTTTCTGCCAAGAAGAATTAATATTAAAATCATCCGAACCGAGAAGGTTATCCACATAGAAACGGTAGGCTCGGTCGGTCGGTACACGTCCGCCCGAAGTATGAAGCTGGGCCAGATAACCAAGATGCTCAAGATCATTCATTTCATTCCTTAAGGTTGCAGAACTAAGATCAAACGACCTTGAATTTACCAAGGATTTAGAGCTGACCGGTTCTGCAGTCTTGATGTAGCGGTCGATGAGGATTGTGAGTAGTTTTTCTTGCCTTTCGCTTAACATATCTGAAGTTTATCAAATTAGCACTCTAAGGTCAAGACTGCTAATTTGTTGCGAAATAAAAGCGGCTTAATTGCCGCTTAGATAATGATTTAACCATAACAGAACCAACACCGAAAATGCGTAAGCCCAACAGAAAGATATTAGAAAAGTGAACACCCAATCAACCCCATTAAAAGGCCTGTTAGGAAAAAGTTTCATCCGCAATTTGTAAAGACCTTTCCAGATAAGTGCAAAAAATATCAGATAAGAGAGCAGCCAAACAATGGACACCATAGTCCAATTCTCTTCTTAAGATACAGGCCAATGGTAACATATCCGGATAAATTTTAACAACCGGTATTTATGATATAATTCCTGTATGTTCGAAAAGGCAAATAAACTATGGAAATCTCTCGGCCCGGGTCTTATTACCGGGGCTTCGGATGATGACCCGTCAGGTATCACCGTCTATTCAATTGCCGGAGCCAAGTTCGGCCTGGCTGCCTTATGGACCGTGATTGCGACCCTGCCTTTCATGATAGTTATCGAGCGGATGGCCGGACGCATCGGCCTGATATCCGGCAAGGGTCTGGCCGGAAACATGAAAAAGCATTATCCGGGTTGGTTACTGGTTATCCTGACATTTATGATCGTCGGCGCAACTATAGTAAATATCGGGGCCGATATTTCAGGAATGGCGGCGGCTTTTAACCTTCTGATCCCCTTCCCACCGATAATTTTATCCGCGATAATTTCTATTGTCATCATTTTGCTTCTGATATTTTTATCCTATCGGCACATTGCTAAATATCTTAAATGGATAGCGATAGTTCTTTTTTCGTACATGCTGGCCGCTTTTCTGGTGGATGAACCCTGGAAAGAAATACTATTCCGAACCTTTGTGCCAAAAATAATCTGGAGCCGTGAATATCTTTCGATGATAGTCGCAATATTCGGCACGACAATTTCGCCTTACCTATTCTTCTGGCAGGCATCCGAGGTAGTGGAAGAGGAGCGCATGCGCCATGGACTCGACGGCAGTGCAAGCATGATACCTGACACAAAACCCCACAAAAAACACACCGCTTCGGTTATCAAGAACGAAATAAGCTACATGTACCATGACCTGAATTACGGGATGATATTTTCCAACCTGATAACTTTTTTTATAATCGCCCTTTCAGCCGCGACCTTAAACGCCAACCACTACACGGATGTGGCAACAATAGAACAGATCGCCCAGATATTAAGACCTCTTGCCGGGCCTTATGCAAATATACTTTTCCTGGTCGGTATCGCTGCTTCGGGAATTTTGGCCATCCCGGTTCTGGCCGGTTCGGCGGCTTATGCTGTGGCAGAACTTTTTGGTTGGCGGGACGGATTTGAAAATAATTTCTCAAGCGCCAAGGGATTTTATTTTATCCTCATCCTTTCAACCCTTCTTGGCCTTCTGATACCCGCCTTTAACCTACAGCCGGTGAAGATACTTTTTTACACAGCCGTTATTTTCGGCACGATCTCTCCATTTTTAATATTAATGGTCATCCATATGGCGAATAACCCCAAGATAATGGGTAAATTTACCAGCCGCCATTACTCAAACGTCATCGCCTATATACTATTTATTGTTATGTCAGCAAGTGTTATCTTAATGCTCGTATTATGATACAGCTCTACAATACCTTAAGCAGAACCAAAGAAGAACTTGTCCCTCGCCACGATAATCTGCCTGCCGGCAAGACAGGAAAGATACAAATGTTCGTCTGCGGACCGACGGTTTATGACTATATCCATATCGGCAATGCCCGGACTTTTGTATTTTTTGACGTTGTTGCCAAATACCTGAAACATAAAGGTTACGATGTCGACTATATTCAGAACATTACTGATATCGACGATAAGATAATTAAAAAAGCCAAAGAAGAAAATAAAACCTGGCAAGAGGTTTCTGAATTTTATTTCGACGAATTCAAAAAAGACGTCCACGCCCTGGGTATCGACAGTCCGCGATATATAAAAGCAACCGACCGTATAGAGGAAGTCAAAAAGCAGGTAAAAACACTAAAAGAAAAAGAATTTGCCTATCTTATCGAGAATGACGGTTGGTATTTTGAACTTTCCAAATTCCCGGAATACGGAAAATTGTCCAACCGGACCGCCCAGATGGCAAATGATGCATTCAGTCGGATAGATGATAGCGCCAAAAAGAAAAATCCGGGTGATTTTTGTTTGTGGAAATTGTCAGGCGAGGGAGAAAAATATTGGGAAGATGAAGAACTGGGTAACGGCCGGCCCGGCTGGCACATCGAAGATACGGCAATTACCGAAACCGAGTTCGGTCCACAATATGACATTCACGGCGGCGGCCAGGACCTGATGTTTCCACATCACGAGGCCGAAATAGCCCAGCAAGAATCAGCTTCCGGTAAAAAACCGTTCGTTAAATACTGGGTACATGTCGGATTTTTGGTGAATAAGGAACAGAAAATGTCCAAATCCTTGGGTAATTTCATGACCCTGCGTGAAGCATTAAAAAAATATCCGAAAGAAGTTTTGCGTTTTTATTTCTTAATGGCTGACCATACCGCAGGTTTAGCTTATGAGGAAAAGCTCCTGAATGATGCCCAAGCAGCGGTCAACAGAATAGCAGATTTCTTGTATCGCCTTTCAAAAATAACAAGCGGCAACGAAGATCATGGAATAATCTTAAATCTTAAAAATTATTATGAAGAATTTGAAGAAGCAATGGATGATGATATTAATACCGCAAAAGCAACGGGCATAATTTTTACCCTGATAAGGATACTTAACAAACCTCTGGACACTCCTGGCGAGATATCTAAAACCGAGGCTTTAGAGATACGAGGTTTTTTCAATAAAGTTAATGTTTCTCTTGGTATAATTCCAAAACCTGAAGAACAAAAAATTCCTGAGGAAATAAAAGATTTAACCCAAAAACGCGAACAATTCCGCAAAGAAAAAAAATATAGTGACTCCGACAAAATAAGAGCCCAGATACAAGCTCTGGGCTGGGAGATAGAAGACACTCTTTACGGACCGTTGTTGGTTAAAAAATAAAAGTTATCCTGATATCGCTTTTATTTTATTAAGCTCGTCTCTTCTGTTTTTACGTGCCCTGAAAGATATCAAAGCTCCTACGAACATAACCGTACCCAAGGCAATAAACTTGCCCAAGAGGGTCCTGTTTCCGGCGAAAATTTCGCTTGAAAAATAAACGTAGATCAGAACAGCAAGAGATAAAAAATTTGTTAAAAAAGCTTTAAGTTGGTAAGAATTAGAAACGTATTTTTCAAGATACTCTCTTTTAGAAATTTGCCTTTTGCTCAATTCAAGAGACACCGCTTTGATAAAATAGACTCCGCCCCCAAGCAAACCCGTCAAAGCCAGAAAAGTAAGCAGGCCTGGTGCCATATAGAGGGCTTTTTTAACAAACTGACGGTATTATATACCTATTAAACCCATAATCAACTCATTCCTTATGAATCTAAACAGGTCATGAACAATTTTTCTTGCTTGTTTCTAAAAATTAAATGTATAATTCCTTAATGCCTAAATTTTCTCCCGACAAACTGCCTCCGCAGAACATCGACGCCGAGAAATCCGTTCTCGGTTCGATCCTGATTGATAAAGATTCAATGAACAAGATCGTTGATTTTCTGATGCCTGAAGATTTTTACAATCCGGCGCACCAGGTCATTTACGCTACAGCGATGAACTTGTTCGAAAAGCACGAACCGATAGACCTTTTGAGCATGTCGAACCGTCTTGAAGAGTTTGGAAAATTAAGCGAGGCCGGCGGAGCGAGTTATCTTACTGCTCTGGCAAATTCTGTTCCGACTTCAAGTCATATCACAAGTTACGGCAAAATAGTTCAGAGAAAGAAAATGCTCCGGGACCTTATTTCCGCGGCAGGTGAAATATCAAGTTTGGGCCACAATGAAGAAGAAGACGTCGAACACCTCCTGGATGAAGCGGAACAAAGGATATATTCGGTTTCCCAGCGTTCATTGAGCCACGCCTTCTCGCACCTTGGCTCCGGACTTAATGATGCGATGGAAAGGATAACCAACCAGGACCTCGGCAACCTTCGGGGTTATCCGACCAAACACAAATATCTCGATAATATTCTGGGCGGGCTTCAAAAATCGGACCTTATCATTCTGGCCGCAAGACCTTCGGTCGGTAAAACGGCTCTTGCCATCGACCTTGCCGCCAAAGTCGCCGAACAAAACGTACCGGTCGGCATATTCAGCATGGAAATGTCGGTTGACCAGGTCGTCGACCGTTTCATCGCTTCCCGGGCCGGAGTCAGTTTGTGGCGCTTGAGAACTGGCAAGCTTTCTCATGAAGACGATGATTTTCTCCGAATAACCACCGCCTGTGATGAACTTAAAAAAATGCCGATATACGTCGATGATGCTTCCTCTCCCAACATTCTCCAAATGAGAGCGATGGCAAGACGTCTTCAGGCCAACCAAGGACTCGGACTTTTAATCGTGGACTATCTTCAATTAATGAGTGCCAGGAGAAGTTACGACAGTCCGGTTCAACAGGTAACAGAAATTTCGAGAGGTCTTAAGGGCCTGGCTAAAGACCTGAACATTCCGGTCATTGCTCTCTCCCAATTATCCAGAGCCGTTGAACAGCGCGAAGGCCATAAACCAAGATTATCCGATCTACGGGATTCGGGTTCAATAGAACAGGATGCTGACGTTGTGATGTTCATTCACCGGGATGATAAAATAAATTATGAACGAGCTAAAAGTGAGAACAAGCTTAATTATGCCCAGCTTCTCGTCGCTAAACACAGGAACGGTCCAACCGGTGAAATAGATTTCCGCATTGATCCAGAAAGCTTGAGATTTCTTGAGATAGACAAGAGCCGTCAGGATCAAGAAGAGGTTTTGACATTCTAAATGAATACAAAATTCAAACAAACGGTTAAGTTATTGCAAAAACTACCTGGTGTCGGACCCCGTCAGGCGGCCAGATTTATTCTATCTTTGCTCGAAAAAGACGAATCAGAATTAAGAGAACTTGGTCTCGCGATATCAAACCTAAAAAAAGACATCCGGACATGCAAAGAATGTTTTAACGTATCAGAAAATGGCCTCTGCCATATATGTTCCGATCCCAAACGAGACCGGACCAAGCTTATGGTGGTTGAAAAGATAACTGATCTCGAACCGGTGGAAAAAACCGGCCTATATAAAGGCCTTTATCATGTTCTGGGCGGAGCGATAGATCCACTTAACAATAATTCACCAGAAACTTTAAAATTCCGTGAATTGATAAGACGAACCGATGAATTGTCGAAAGATAAAAATATAGAAATGATAATCGCGACCAACCCGACTACGACCGGCGAAACAACCGCGCTTTATATCAAAGAGTTAGTAAAAAATAAAAAAGACCTGACCTTGACCCGTCTCGGACGCGGTCTCGCTTCAGGTTCGAATCTCGAATACGCCGACGAATTGACCCTTAAAAACGCTCTGGAATATAGAAAATAGAACGGCCGCATCTGCGGCCGTTATTTTTTGAAATCTTCCCATTCCTTGGGAAGGATTTTGTCAGGAGCAACGCATACAAAATTTATCCCACGATACTTTACTTCCGCCACCCAATGCTCACCCATCTGCTGATATATTTTTACAAGTTCAGGCAAAGATTCTTCAAGGATCAGATTGATCAGATCCAACCGAGTATCATACTTCTGGTCCAGTGTACCTGTTTTTTTGGAACTTTCTCTTGCAAAATCAACGAGCTCATCCAATTCATCGAACAAAAGGTCGTCGTCATCCATGTTTCATCTCCTGTCCGGATCTATTTATCCGGTAGCCCGTTGATGGCCAGGCTTCTGTTTGTGTAACGTTTGTCATCTGTTACTTCCTTGCCGAACCAGTCCGGAGGTTGAAATTTTTTGGCCCTCGCGACCGAAGTAAACTCAACTTCGATAGTGTACAAGCCGCTGAGTTTACGCAGATATTTATTCACTTCAAAAACCAGTCCGGATTTTTGCTGGAGATAATAGCGTATCTTCCAGATCCTGGCGCCTTTGGTTTTCGGCCACAATCCCTTGAACGCCTTCTTGGAGATCTCGACTTCGTCTTCAGGCCTGACCATGCCCTGACCGCTTTTATTGGTCAGAAAATACGAGTTATCTATTTTCCTGACCCTGAAACCGGTTCCCTTAACTTTAAAGAAACCCTGCTTTATTTTGTGACTCTGTTTGGTCCTTAAGTTCTTGGGAAGATCCTTCCTTTTGGGAAAAAATCTTCTTTCGATCTCTTTTTTGACCCCCATTTTGCTCCTGTTATTTGTTTTGACAACGAACATTGATTTTTATATTATACAACAAAAATCACCTCATATCAAGAGGTGATTTTTGTTATTTGAACTTTAGTATACGGCTGGCGGTGACCCTTTTTCTTTCTCCGGCGAGTTTTGGCTTTATATCTGAAAACTATTTTTTTATCCCCTTTTCCGTCCTCGATAACTCTTGCCTCGACTTTTGCACCCGAAACAAAAGGCCTGCCTATTTTGGTTGTTTTACCGTCATCGGTAAGCAAGACTTGGTCAAAAACCAAACTTGAACCTTTATGCTCCAGTTTCTCAACGGTTAAAGTATCCCCCTCCCGAACCGAGTACTGTTTACCTCCTGTTTTAATAATAGCGAACATCATCGCTTATATATTAGCAAAAATTACGAGCAAGTCAATGGTATCCAGGGCAAACTCGTTACACCGAAATAAGCAGCCACACTGACAATAATTGTATAGACACTGTAGATGACCAGGGTTCCGATAATGGAGTACAAAAGACCTTTTTTGGCAGCGGTAAATGCCGCCGGATTACCTCTGGCAAAGAAGAAGGCTATGCCAGATATTAGCATTGCTATCCCGACAGCAATGAGAGCAAATTTAACCGTATAGCAAGCTAAGGCGGCCATTATCTTCGGTACCGCTTGGGCATTAAAATTAGCAAATACACCTTGAGAAGAAGGATTTGGTTGTGGAGGATAGGAATAGATCGGAGTCGGAGTAGGCGTTGTTCCTAAGATCGGAGTTGGGGTTGGGGTCGGAGTATTACCTACAGGCACGGGAGTTGGAGTAGCAGCAGATCCAATAATGACGTTTACGTTTGAATTTGCTGAACCGCCAGGTCCGGTGCAATTCAAAGTATATGTTATTGCAGAAGTCACATTATTAACCGTCTGTACGTTGCTAAGACCATTCCAAGTGACCGTGTTCAAATTATTTGAAATAATGCCCGAAGTTGAATTAAGACAGGTCCAACTAATCGAAATAGAAGAGCCCGAAGTAACGCTGCAAGAATTATAATTCCCGTTGCAATTAATAAAAGCTTGGGGTCTCGGTATTGGAGTCACTACAGGTGTTGCACTTGGCGTAGGAGTCGGAGTTCCACTTATAGGGGTTGGAGTTGGAACGGAATTTGTTATTATTGGTGGAATCATAGTATTAACAACAGGGATATCGCCAGCTACACCCCAAGGAACAGCTGCCATACCTTGTATAAACC
>CAZENF010000003.1:122402-222907 GCA_964513645.1 uncultured Candidatus Saccharibacteria bacterium | reverse complement strand
TTTTGCCGTCGCCGTTGTAATCACCTGGGACAGGGATATCGCCAGCTACACCCCAAGGAACAGCTGCCATACCTTGTATAAACCATTCACCGGTTGAAGGACGCCAGATAGCTAAATCTGTTTTGCCGTCGCCGTTGTAATCACCTGGGACAGGGATATCGCCAGCTACACCCCAGACCGTCGAAGCGACGTTACGGATGTAGTAAGTTCCGTTTGAAGGCCGCCAAACTGCAATATCGCTTATTCCATCACCGTTATAGTCACCGACGTGAATAGTGTGAAAGGCTTTTTTAAAACATCCAGCCAAAGAGGTAAAATAATTTCTGTAATTAGCTAAATCTTTGGTTCCATAATAATAAGGATCCGCAAGCATGCTCTGCCAGATAAAAGGCACTATAGCAGCAACTCTAGGATTATTTTTAACGTTACTTAAAACGGCGTTCATATATGTCATATTTTCTTGAACACATGTAGAGGTTACGGGATTACAGGTTGTTGACGATGCAAATGCTCCAGGTAGAATAATTAACATCTGACCAGGTGTCATCTTAGATAATGCGAGGTTTATCTCCCTTTGCCATGTTGCCGGGTCAAGATAGTTAAAGCTCGGATTTGGATACATCTCTAAACCTATCCAGTCAAAACCGGATATATCCCTAATCGCACCCGGACTTGTAAAAGCTCCCATTACTTTTGCCTGCGGAAAACTTGTTTTAAACATCTGTATCTGACCCGATATCTGGACGGAAGTAAAACTTGTCGGCCATCCGTCATCCACAACATAAAATCCTAAAACTGTTCCTGTGTCATAAAAAGGTTTTATTATTGGAACCCAGCTATCCCATGTTGCCTGACTAAGAAGGCCGGTCTCATTTAGTGGGAACGAAATAATTATCTGCTGGCCGGCATTTCTTGCCTTTATCATTGTATTCGTCCAGAAATTCACATCATTGGCCCTGACCATTGAGATATTAGAGAAACTTCTCGTTTCATCCGCATTTGCCAATTCTATATAAGAATCTGCAAAGAACCCAAAGTACTTGAGATTGGTTGCACCGGCCAATATCTGACAGGCTGGCGAAGTTGTATTAGGAGGTGGTGGTGCAGGAATAGTTGCTAACTGAGCATTAGCTTCTTTTGTCTTATGGTTATCAACGCCCAGAATAAATATTCCCATTGCCATGGCCGTTGAGACGATAAGAATAAAAAGAAAATGAAAATGATGATGATTGTGTTTTATATAATGGGATAATTGAGATGACATCATTTAAATTATATAAAAAAACCGACTTAGTAGCCAGGGTGAGGTTGCAGAAATAATGGAGAACACTGCCTGCCTGTCCGTAGTCCGTCAGCTGACAGACGCAGGCGGGAAAAACTTTGTTCAATAGTATCTATAACTATTTATTACAAAATCCTATAAATTTAGAGTTTGTGGTGTTTTAATAATTTTATTAAATCTATGGTGGAAAACTTTTACTGGGATGGAAGTAGTCTTGATCTGGTATGGAAAAAGCCGTTCAACTTAATTGCTGAACGGCCAATTTTCCATAATGGCAGGCCAACTTTCTTGCAGTTTGAACCCGAAAGATTCAAATATTCGATTAGGGTCCATTTTTTCGCAACAATTTCGAACCAAAAGTAATCCTTACTGCACAAGGGCTATTGTCCCATTTCGGCAGTCGCAATCCGATTTGGCAGCGCCAACCGGATTTGAACCGGTGTTACATGGATGAGAACCATGTGTCCTAACCGGGCTAGACGATGGCGCCATTAAACAAGACTAATTTTAACACATTTACCTTATTTGACAAATAGTATTAAAATATGTTATAATTCAAAAATAGGAGGAGACGGTGCTGAAGAGTTTAGCCCTCTTACTGTTTCTTGCCTTCGTCGGCATACTGTTCGCCACGATGTTCGTGAAGTTCGGTGTTCCGGTTTTCAGAACGGCCGTCGACTTTCTCAACATTCCCCGTTGATATCCACCAAGGCCTGCACGGCCGGACCTCGCTTCACGCGAGGTCTTTTATTTTTTACGCCATTTTTTACCTTGACGAACTAAAAGTTCTTGTTTCTTTTCAGGTTCTGCCATTATTTCCTCAACGATCTTTTCCATCCTCACGCCTTGAGAACCTTTGATCAGGACTAAATCCTCTTCTTTGAGCAATTCTTGGACCTTTAATTTAGCCGCATCCGAAGTTGGAAAAGAATATATATTTTCTTTGGGCATATTTTTTTCAGCGGCATAGGCAATGAATTTTCCGCGCAACCCGACCGTTACAAGAATATCTGATATTTCTGATGCCAGTCTCCCGATATTTTCATGCGCTTCTACAGTATATTTTCCAAGTTCAAGCATGTCACCGAGAACGGCAATTTTTCTTTTGGCCGAAAGATGTTTGAGAGTTTCCAGAGCCAGATGCATCGAGGCCGGAGCGGCGTTATAAGTGTCATCAATGATGAGAGTGTTTTTGATACCTTCTAAAAGTTTGAGCCGCCCGTTCGAACCCTTATAGTCATTCAGGGCCTGGCTTATCTCGATAAGATTCATGCCATAGATAATACCGACAGAGAAAGCAGCTCCGGCCGCCAAGGCCTGTGACCGGCCTAAAACATTATGAAGTGTCACAGGAACAAAAGTGCTTTCCCCATAATTTACCTTGAATCCGATGCCAGCCGGTTTATCCTGTTCATCAAAACGAAAATCAAAATTGGATAAACGGACCGTCGCTCCTTCAGAAAAACCGTAACTCATCGTCCTGGCCCTGGTCTTCTCTTTCATTTCATAAACAACCGGATCATCGTGGTTTAAAACCGCATAATCGGATGATCTCAAAGCGGTAATAAGACGTGATTTCTCTTTGGCCAGACCAGCCGGGTCCGAGAAATACTCAACGTGAACCGGTATTTCACCGACCGCGGTAATTATCCCGACTTTTGGTTTATATTTAGCCGTCAGTTCGGCAATATCACCGGGGCGGTCAGCGCCGAACTCCAAAACCAAGACCTCGGGATAATTATTTTCAAAAAAGAATTTAAAAAATGAGAAGGACAGAACTTTGAACCAGAACCAGAAAGTATTCCTGAAATCATAATAATTATCGGCCCAATTGCCGATTATAGTTAACGGAACCCCGAATTCATTGTTTAAATTACCTTTGCCTGAACGGACATTTTTTATCTTGCCCAAAACCAGCGCTACCGCTTCTTTAGTCGAAGTCTTTCCGACATTTCCAGTAATTGCAATTATTTCCGGCTTAAAGCGCCGGAGATACATTCTGGCGATGAAATTAAGTTTCCAAACAATTATTTTTTTTATAAAATTCTTCATTATCCTTGCTACTTGCTACAGACTAACAACTACTTCCTCGATGGCGGTATATTATAGTAGTTCAGCAAAAATGCGGCGATATCCCGGTAGACCGGCGATAAACTGTCGGCGGCAAAGGTTATGCCTTGAGGTTTGTCCATCTTCACCAGAACTACGAACTTAGCGTTGTAGGCCGGGGCGAAGCCCAAAAAATTATGTATGAATTTGTCTTGAGTGTAGCCGCCGTTGCCGTCAGGAATTTGGGCAGTTCCGGTCTTGCCGGCAACATCGTAGCCCTTTATCCTCGCCTTATCAAAACCGTTGTCTACTACCCCGACTAACATGTTCTGAAGTTTTTCCGCGGTTTTCTGGGACATCGGGATGCTGATAACTTCAGGTTTGGTCACGACTTCTTCGCCACCATCCTTGATTATCTTATCAACTACATAAGGTCTCATCAATTTGCCGCCGTTAGCTATCGTAGAATAAGCATTGATAAGCTGCAGAGGTGTGACAGCAATACCCTGCCCGAAGGAAGCGGTCAGAAAATTTATTTTCCTCCCGCTGTAAAGATTTGTTATATCTCCTGAAACTTCGCCCGGTAAGTCAACTCCAGTTTTCTGGCCAAAACCCATATTAACAACATAATTCAGAAAATTATCGTCCCCGATAAGATTTTCAACGAACATTGTTCCGGTATTTATCGACTTTTCAAGGACCTGCGTCATAGTTGAGTGACCAAAAACCTTATCACTGAAATTATGGATGGTGTAACCGCCAGCCGATACATAGCCGACATCATCATACGAAGTATCGGGCGTTATTTTCCCAAGATCGAGCCCAGCTGTCATTGTTACGGGTTTAAAAGACGAGCCCGGCTCGTAAACTTCCTGAACATTGTGGTTCAAAAAAAGTTCAGGACTGAATGCACCATAATTATTCGGGTCAAAACTCGGCCAGTCGGCCATCGCCAATATTCTGCCTGTAACCGGTTCTTCAACAATAACCGTCCCCTTTTCGGCATTCCATTTGTGAAGGATATCCTTAAGCTCCTGCTGAACAAAAAACTGAATATTTTTATCTATCGTCAGAACAACATCTGCCGGACGATCAAAACTCGGAGTTTTGACGGAATCGCCGGTTTTTTTAAGAAATAAATTTTTAAGTTCGGACCAGACAAAGACCGGGTCAGAAAAATTAAACAAACTCGGAACAACCGCTGACTGGCCAGTCAATTCAGTATCATAGTATGATTCGATACCATATTGGCCGGTTTTTTCATCGGTAGCATTATATCCGAGAAATCCTATTACATTTGAAGCCAATTCTCCACCCGGGTAAAAACGGTCGTTCTCGTATGATACCCCGGCGCCTTTAAGACCGAGCTGTTTGACCGCCTCTACCTGCTGGTCATTTATTTTTCTGGCAATGACTTTCAAAGAATCCGAGCTTAAATTAATTTTAGCCGCAAGTTCGTCGTGATTGAGACCCAAGATCGCAGCCAACCGATCAGCAGTGTCATTTTTCTTATCGGCCGTTATCTTGTCGGGAATAATGTATGCCAAAGGGAATTTTTTATTTGTCGCCGCCAGAAATGTATCCGAATTTTTGTCTGAAAGGTAAATATTGCCCCGGGCCATAATATTCGTAATACCTTCATTTTGAGCTTGGGCTGTTTTAGAATAGACCGAATGTCTAAGGATGGATAAAACAAAAAGCCTGTATAAAACCAGGCCTGAGACCAGAATTAAAGCTATCAAAAATAAATTTATCCTTCCGTTAACATACTTTTTCATAAACTCGCCGTCCTGCCTTCAAACTTATCCTTATCTCTGGGCTACATTCTTATTCTCAAAAATATAAGAAATATTCTTTGCGGCAACAAGGCCGTTCAATTTGGCAAAATCTTCTATTGCACCCGGCGCTTCGAGAGTAAGTTTCTTGGACATCAAAACCCCGTTATCTTCGGCCAGAGATTCTATCTTATCACGCAGGATCTGAACCTTATAGCTCTTCGAGGTAATAGAATTGGCTTCCATTATATAATAGAAGAGTAGCAAAACAGACATCCCGATAAAAGCAATGTTAACCCAGATAATTACGTCTTTTTGTTTTATGGTGTTAGTTTGTTTAGACATTTATTTATAATTTTTCGACTATTTTCATTTTTGCTGACCGAGCCCGCAGATTTACTTTAACTTCTTCCCATTTCGGTTTTACCGTTCCTTTGACCGCCCATTTTACGACTCCGGCTTCAGCTTTTTGTTTAAAAATTTCCCTGACTATCTTATCTTCGAGACCGTGAAAGGAGATGACAACCAGTCTTCCCTTGCTCTTCAACAGATCTATCGCCGCAAGAATTCCTTCTTCGACATTATCCAGTTCTCCGTTGACCGCTATCCTTAAAGCCTGGAATGTCTTTGTGGCAGGATGTATCTTCCTTCTCTGGTACCAGCCCGGCACCGAATCTTTGACCACGCTGACCAGTTCAGTCGTTGTGATTATCGGTTTGACCGAACGCTTCTTGACAATGTTCCCGGCAATTTCAACCGCAAACTCTTCTTCTCCATACAGAGTTAATATCTCTTCAAGCTCGGATCGTTCGGAAGTATTGATGATATCTGCTGCAGTCCGGGGTGTTTCTTTGGGATTAAACCTCATATCCAGCATCTCGTCCTTCTGAAAAGAAAACCCTCGGCCGCTCGATTCATAATGCCAAGATGACAAACCCAGATCGAACAATATTCCGTCCGGTTTGAAATCATATTTCTCAGCTATCTTTTTTAAATTTACATAGCTGTCATTAACCACTATCACTTTGTCTTGAAATCCAGCTTTCTCTATTTTCTCTCCGGCTTCTTTAAAAATGTCCGGGTCCCATTCTATCCCGACTATTTTCATCTCCGGGAATTTTTGAAGAAGTCCGATGGTATGGCCGGCGCCGTTAAGCGTTGCATCAATCACTCTGCTTTCCGCTTTCAGTTGCAGATATTCAATGACCTCATTCAGCATTACTGACTTATGCATTTAAATAATTCCGAGTTCCCCCAGTTTCTCGGCTATGTTATTCGAATTTTTTTCAAGGTTTGCCTTGTAGGCCTTCCAGTTATCTTCGTCCCAAATTTCGAGGCGGTTGGAAACACCGGAAATTATCACGAATTTTTTCAGTCCGGCATAATTTTTTAAATGGTCCGGTATCAATATCCTGCCGAGCGAATCAAATTCAACTTCAACCGCCCCCGACAGGAATAACCTAGCGAAGGACCGATTGTCCTGCTGGCCGATGGATATGCCGGCAAGTTTTTCAGCGAACTGGCTCCAACTATTTACTGGGAAAACGAAAAGGCAATTATCAAGCCCTCGGGTAAGTATCGCTCCTGCCTGGCCGGCAGGCTGGCCTTCTCCCAACTCTTTCCTGAATTTTGACGGGATAGACAATCTTTTTTTCGGATCGAGGTTGTGCTTGTATTCGCCTATTAACATGAAGATACGGGAGAAGATAGCGATACTCTCGCCACCATTCATCCCATGCAATTAATACTTTTTTAACACTTCTATCCACGGATTAACACTATACTTATATTATATTCCACCAGAACCACCCTAAGCAATACATCAGTTGTGCATAACTTTAAACAAAAAACCAGTATTTAACTGGTTTTTAAGGTCCGGCCGTTCATATCAACTCGTGGTCGTATTTATTATTTATTTCAGCTAAAACCTGCTCGACAGAATCTTCAACATCCCCTTCGTTGTTGATAAAAATATATGGTATTTCATTGTTCATTGATGAGCGATGAGCTTCGTTATCCCATTTCTCACATTCCCTGATACGTTTTGCTATCTGTAACTCGCTTTCGCCCCTGCCTTCGAGACGCTTTCTCAAGGTCGCCGGCGGAGGAGAAAGGACATAAAATGACATTACAAAATCAGATGAACCACGGTCTGCGGCATATTCAAGAAGGTTGGTTACGCATTTCGGTACCAAAATCAATACCGAGACATCATCATACCTTTTTAAAGCTTTTCTGATAGATCTTTTTAATGTTCCGTAATGCTCATCATGGACAAATACGGTCCAGAGGAATGAACCCAGCCTGTTCAGCAAGCTGAATTTGAACGGACTGACATAATCATATTCACCCAGATTATCATTGTCTCTTTTTGTCCTGGTCGTAATACTTACAACAGGAGAAGCATTGCCCAATTTCCGGTATAGTCCGGCCGCAATCGTTGACTTTCCAGAACCGGATGCACCGCTAATGGTAACTATCATAAGAACCTCACGGTCAGGTTCCGATCCTGTAGTGAACTCGGTCATAGGGTAACCTAAATCCCCTTAACGGTCAAGGATATTAAGTCCGGGCTTACCGGACTCGAGTTTAGTCTGGTGGACGGTACGGTATTTTAACCTGTGACCCCTTCCCGCAACCCGCCTGCCGTCCTTTTCCTAATGTGAGCCCAGATGGATTTGAACCATCGGCCTTTCGGATGTGAACCGAACGCTCTACCGCTGAGCTATGGGCCCATGTTGTGGCGAGCAAATGTGAATGCGATGCTCCCTGCCTGTCGTCAGGCAGGTACCCGCTGAACTAACTGACCTTTAACTTGTCAGGCCATATCCTACCAATTAGAGACCGAATTTATCGATGAGTTTTTCATGAGGACCGTCAAGCAAGACCCTGACAAAGCGGTCGAACATGCTGTAACGGTATTCGAACTCTTCTTTCTCCATCAAGCCAAAACGTATCTCTTTGCCGACCTCGGCTTCAAGAGAACGGAGAAATTTTTTCAATCTTAATTTGTCGATATCATCGCCAACAATGAACAGGTCAACCTCCGAGTTCATTGTATCAGCATTATCATTGTTTATGAAAAGACCGGATATTAAAGCCAGCCGGATACGTCCCAGGCCGGATATTTTTTTTATCATTGTATCTTTTTCAGCCGGAGAGGCCTTTAATATCAGGTTTTTAAGCTCGCCGAAAAATTCAAATTCTGGATTAAGACAGTAGCGAGGGCTGGTTGATTTTTTTGTTTTGTTCTTTTTCATCTGGTTTTTTTTACCAAACCGATATTCTCAAAGGTTCTGATCTCACGAGCGACCGCCTCCGAAGGTTCCTGAATATGTAAAGCCAGGTCTCTGGCGCTTACCCCGACAGGATAATTTCGGAATAAAAATTTGAGCATTTTCGCTTTAACCTTTGAACCGAGCAGACCCTCGATGACCGGATAGCGTTTTCTGGCTTTTGACATGTTTATATAAAATAAATTACAATAAGAGTATATAAATTTACCTCATAAATCAAGACCACAAAATGGATCCCGTACAAAGTCGCCCGTACGGGTTAGGCAAGTCAAAATTTATATTAAAAATAACGTCACTCTTGCGCAATAACGATTAACTTTCAAACTGCGCAGCAGCGACTTTGTACGGGATGGAGCGGATATTAATCAAACCAGATTCTAAAGAAATAATTTTCAGAGGCAAACCCGAGGATGGTCATGTAGACGCTTTTTCATACAACTATGAGGGTGGAACCGCCAGCGATATGGGCGGTCTTTTCATAGTCGGCCACGTCTCCCCCGAAACCGAGGATACATCTTATATGGTCAATCTGGTCGCCTCTCTGGCCAAGCGTGAATACTACGCCGCTCCATCAACCGGCCCCAAGGAATCATTCTCAAAAACCCTTAAAAAAATAAACGAGGTCCTTCAGGATTTTTTCAGGAACAAGGACGTTAAGATAAATATCGGGATCTTTGCCGTTGCCGGCGAAAATATTTTTATTTCACGTCTCGGTAAATTCAAGATAATTTTGAGCCGTGATAATCAGGAAATAGATATTCTGAATAACATAAATCTTTTCAGCAAAGAACATATTCAAGAAAAAGAATTCTCGAACATAATTTCCGGCAAAATAATACCCAAAGACAAGATATTTGCCTTTTACCCGGGTCGGTCCATTATCGCCAGAGAAAAACAAATCAAGACCTATCTAACCGAACTGGGGCCGGATGATTTCAAGGAAAAACTCGGCGAGATTCGAAAAGATAATGAAAACTTTTTATGCTCCGGTATTCACGTAAGTATAAATAAATATTCCGAGCCCGCCGTCGTCGTCCTGCCACAGCCACGGGAACTCAAACCTAAAACTCTTCTTGCCAAAATATCTAAAGCCAGAGAAAGCATTGCTTCGATGCCAGAAGAAATTATTGGTGTCCGGCCGGCCAAAAAACCCGCAGATGTGCCCGAACCAGTCGTATTACCTCAAGAACCCATGACGTCATGGGCCCCCAAAACAGAAATGGTCACTAACATAGACCTCAATAAAGGAAATGTTTTTTACCCTGGAAACAAGAGCGTTTCAGAATCTCCATCTCCATTACCCCCTCCTCTGACAAATCCCGCACCCGAAGAACAACCATTAATGAGACCGAGCGAGTTTTCGACCGCCAAAAAGGAAAATTTCCTGGATGCAATCCTTAAGAAATATAAACCGAGCGGAGTTTACATAATCGGACAGCATCCTATTCTCACCAAAAAAAGAGTTGTCCTGACCGTCTTAGGTGTCGGGGTCTTCATCGGTGCCGCGGTTGCCGCCAAACTTACCCTTCTACCCTCACTGCCTGTACCCGGTATCCAAAGCGCCGCTGAAAAAGCCAACCAGACATTTATTGATAAAGTAAATTCAGAACTCAAAATGGCGCAAGGTTATAAAGACCAGAATGATGCTTTTGATGCCCGTAAAACCCTGATCGAAACCCTCACCTCGATCGCAGCCGCTAATTTAAACGACCAAGATGTCCAAAAAGCCAAAGACAAAGTCATCGCCCTCCTTGACCAGCTCGACAACGCGGCAGCAGCTTCGCCTAATCTTCTTTATCAGATATCCCAGGATATAGGCAAAGGTACGGTCATGACTTCGGCTAAAGATAAACTCTTAGTCTATGTGTCCGACCCCAAAGACCCAAATTCAGGCAATCTTCTCCAAACTAATGAATCTGGGATAGAGACCACAACCAAGGTTGCTAACTTTAGTCCGACGTATGTTATGGGCGGACAAAATTTGGTCGTAATGATAAATAACTTGGCCGACCACATTGCTTCTTTAACCCAGCAGGGAGTCTTAAAAACAGCTTCGCTATCACCTTCCGGCTCTGTCATCAATGTCTATCCTTCACAAGGCAACTTATATATCCTGACCTCGGACGGAATTTATAAAATAGCCGACGCCGATAAGGGCAAGAGTGTGATCACCAACTGGCTCAACAAAAACACCGGACTTCCGCCTCAACCCGCCTTGATAAGCGTCGATACTAAAGTTTTCGTTCTGACCCAGACCGGTTCTCTGGTCACTTACTACAGAGGCAGCAAGCAGTCCGAAGTTAACACCTCTATCCCTGTCAATCCGAACAGCGACCTTCTGACCAACGGCAACTCAACCAATCTCTATCTGGTGGACAAGAACCTGGGCAGAATATATGCTATAGACAAAAATTCAGGTGCTGTCACCAAAACCATCAAACTCGACAACACCCAGCCCTTCTTAAGCGCTTCGATATCGGATGCGGGTATAATCTATCTTCTTACTGCTGATAACAAAGTCTGGAAAGTCACTCCTTAACTTGCTGGCCGCTCTGCCAGATTGCCTTCGGCAATCTTTAGGGCAGGCTCTTGGCCAATATTTTCGTTAAAAGCTCCGGTGCTCATTCACCATATTTCAATATGGCTTATTCTGCTCCTCGCTTTTGCCTCAATCTTGGCCAAGCCAGGCAAGTTGGCTTGCTTACTTGAGTTCTACTACCGCGCCGACGGCTTCGAGTTTGGTTTTCATCTCATCTGCATCGGCTTTTTTGACGTTCTCTTTGACCTTTGAATCTGGTTTATCGGTCATGTCTTTGGCTTCTTTCAAGCCAAGACCAGTAATTTCGCGAAGGACTTTGATGACCTGGATCTTTGCCTCACCAGGAGATTTCAAGACAACCGTAAAGCTGTCTTTTTCTTCGGCCGGTCCGCCATCAGCGGCTCCACCGGCCGGTGCTCCGACTGCCATTGTGGCAGCTGAAACGCCGAACTTTTCTTCCAATGCCTTAACGAGTTCATTCAACTCGGAAACAGACATTGATTCTACTTGTTTGATAAAATCGTCTTTATTTAACATGTTGGTTTAATTAGTTTGTTTCTTAGCAATTTCACTTAACGCCACCGCCAAGCCTCGTATCGGATAGGTCAGCATGCCGACCAGACGACCGATAAGAATTTCTTTCGACGGCAGTTTAGCTATCTCCAAAAACCCTTCCTTGCCTACGAATTTTCCTTCAAGAACTGCTCCCCAGAAATGAAGAGCCGGGTTCTTTCTTGAAAATTCATAAACTTTCTTGGCTACAAGATACGGCTCATCACCGCCCAAGATAAGACCGACTGAACCTTCCATCTTGTAGATGTCGAGGCCGTCGTAATTCTTATCTTTAACAGCAAGGTCCATCAGAGTTTTCTTGGTCACCAGATATTCTGACTTCATTGACCTCAAAAGTCTTTTTAATTCGGTCATCTGGGCGACTGACATGCCCTTTTCACCGGCTTTTGAAAATGAAGTAAAAACGGTTATTTGGGATTTTGGAAGCTTTTCTTTGAGTGATTTAAGCTCTTGTGATTTCTGTGTTTTGCTCTTCATATTTTTATTTAAACAAAAACTACGTTTTCCGTAGTTCGACCTTCGCAGAGAGGGTCCCTTGATTGTCCACGAGGGCTCCCGCATTGCACTCCCCTTATGCTCGCGAGACGGCAATGTGGGATACGTGCTGACAATCAAAAAGGGTCTCTGTTTTGCCTCGGCGCGACTTATTTATTTGCACGCTTTCTACGGTGCCTATATGTTACCAAACTTGAGCCTTTTTGGCAAATATTGACAGAATAAACATCATGTGTATAATATGTTAAAGTGATCTCGAGAGGAGATTGGCTATGACTTTCGTACCCAGTCTGGTTACGGCTTCAAAAGGCGGACAAAATCTATGTAGTAACTTCGGCTGTAGTAATAAAATTAAAGTTGAGGGATTAAAACCTTCAATGCATGAGCTACCTAAATCGACAGTTGAAACACTGCGTGAAAAGGGTCAAATTGTAAAATGTTCTGATTGTGGTGCTGATTGTGTTGTATGTTCAGACTGCGCCAAAAAAAATAAAGTAACCTGCTTCTACTGTATGTTTCCGGAGGCAGCAGAATAAATTTATTACCCCGCCAAGCGATTTATCGCAAGGCGGGCTTTTTATAACCCTAAATATTTTTGCCGATTGGCAATATGTTCAGCCGCGGTTTTTGAATATATCATCTGACTACCGTCTCGAGTTGAAAGATAGTACAAGTACGGGCTGTCGGTCGGATTTAAAGCCGCATCAATTGCTCTAATTCCAGGATTTGAGATCGGACCGGGCGGCAATCCCTTGTTGGTATAAGTATTATAAGATCCCTTAATTTGAATCTCCCGGGCAGGACCCTGAAGCGTCACGTCACAATCCCGCACACCGGAAGAGCCGGCCGTGATTATTTTGGTCTGGGTTATAGATTCGGTAAATTTGCGCAAACAAGCACCATAGATGACCGCGGCGTCGACCTGGAGAGGCATTCCGAGCTTCAGACGCTTTTTTATTATTCCTGAAACTAATTTCATATCTGACCTTATCCTGGCTTCTTTTTCTAAGAGGGAAGCAATGATTATTATATTCCGTGTTTCATCCGGCGTAAGGTTTTTTAACAAGTCCCTGGTTTTTTCATTGAAACTTTGCATCATTTTTACCCGCATTTCACTCATCACCTGGTCAGAAGTTCTTTTTTCACCGTCAATCGAACTCCGGCGAAGCTGATAAGTATTCGGAAACATATAACCTTCGTCTTTATAATATTTTAAAGCAAATTCGCCTTCCGAAATAAGACCGGCTTGAGTTAGGCGCCTATCAACTTCCCAAGCATTAAAACCTTCGGGCATAAATATTTTGACATCGTCCGGTCTCGACTTTCCTAAAACTATCATCGAAACGATTTCGGGAACATTGAGAGATCCTGAAAAAACATATAGCCCGGCTTTCATCTGGTCATATCCGCCAAAAATTCGCACATAGAGCTTGAATAAGAAAATATTCCTTATAAGCCCGACTTCGTATAGTTTGCCAGCTATTGAGGAAACGTTATCGCCTTTTTGTACCCTAACTTCGACCGGAGAAGTGTCGCCTGGCTTGACCGGAGAATAATCGTTGATAACAAACGAAAGGCAAACAGCCGCTATCAGAATAGCGGCTATCATGGCATTGAATTTCCAGTCTTCTAATGCTCTCTTGTATTCTTTTTTATTGGATCGGCTGCTGGTCAAGGACTTTTTGAGGCGGAATGCTGGGTTTACCTGCTTGGAGCTTTGTCAGCTCATTTTGGACCAGCGTGTTATTTTTGTTAACATCGATGGAAAGTATTCTCTGCATCTGGTCGATCGCACCCGGAATATCCCCTCTTTCTTCATATATAAGACCGAGATACCAGCGCGCATTAGCATAGTCAGACGAAAGGGCAACGGCTCTTTGAAGGGCATTGAAAGCGTCATCTTTTCTTCCGGCCCTGTAATACAGGAGTCCGAGCTCGAAGGCCAATCCGGGCTGATTTGAATTTGCCGGAGCGACTTTTTCAAGTTGGTTGATAGCTTGGTTTAGTTTTCCTTCCCGTTCGTAGACAACACCGAGATTATATATTGCCAATCCGAAATTCGGAGCATATTGGGTGGCTTGCTGAAGGTTGGTCTCGGCTTTAGCCAGTGAATTTTTGGCGTCCTGTGCGACAGCATTAGGGTTGATCTGACGGGCAGCGACCAACTGGTCATAGATATCGAATTTTGTGAGATAAAGTATGCCGATCTGATAATTGAAAGCCGGGTCTCCGGGACGCAACTCACCTGCTTTCATATAGGCATCCTCAGATAATTTATCGACGCCATTAACAACCGTCAAAAGATTTTGATAGATAAAGCCCAAGTTAGCCCAGTTGGTAGCTTCCCGCGGTTGAATATCGGTCGCTTTCTTGGCAAGACTGATTGCTGTAGTTACATAATTTTGTATGCGGGCATCTCTTTCCGCGCTGGCTTTTTGTTTTAACTGGTCAGCCAAAAGTTTAAGAGCGGTTTGCGACGCAGTCCGGTAATAAATATCATCGCTATTGTTCCAGTTAATGGAATCGACGAGCAGACTTGCCTGGGTGTTATTATCTTTGACCGCAAGTGCTTGGGCGTATTTAACATCACCGACATAAGTTGTCATCCCGAAGTAAATACCGACCAGAACCAATATCAATCCTCCGATAAAACCGAGAGATGAGCCCAAAGAGAGCGAGGGCTTTTCTTCAATATTGAAGTCTTTCTTTTTGTCAGAATAAATGACTAAAACGCTAAGACCCATGAACAAATACATCAAGAAGGTCAGGGTCATATTGAAAGGATACAGGAACATTGCAACCAATACCGCGGCAAAAGACGCCAATGTTCCGACGTCTTCCATTAAAGAAGGTACGGCCTGGTTCTGAACAGCGTAAGACCTGAAATTCTTGAACAAAAGAACGATCAAAACTAAGAAGAACAACAGAGCCAGAGCCATCACTAATCCGCCCTCGGCGACAAGAGTCATAGCATTTGAGGTGGCGCTCGCAAACTTTGCATCCGAAATGCTGGTATTGGCAAGCCTTCCTGCTCCATATTTATCAAAAGCGATGGAAAAATTGCCCGGTCCATATCCAAATATCAGATTCTCTTTGAGAACGGATTTAATTACACTGACCGAGAGACTAAAAGAAGGGGCAACCTCAACTGGCAAATTCTTCTTCAAGGCACTAAGGTCGAGATTTACCACCATCATAAATACACCAAGAACCACAACTGTCATCGGCAGAATAAGCTTTTTTATCTTAAATCGTCCGCCGCCTAAGTTTTCAAAAACTATCATTGCCACCATTCCGCCAATCGCCACAGTCCACAAAACCCACCAATTAAGGATAACCAACAACACCAGTGACAAAACGATACCTATCTTTTCAATATGTGTCTTTTTAACCCAGCCCATACCGAACAGTTCGAATTCTGATTTACTGAAAAGAGGGAGAGCAATCGCAGCCAAAAGACCCAGAACATTTACCGAACCTACGGTATTAAATCCTCTCGAACCGGCAAAGGAAAGGAATCCGAGAGTATAAATCCCGAATATTTGAAGCAAACCGTATAAAAGAGCCAAAACCAGAGATATTCCGGCCAGTGATTTCAAGGTTTTGCCGCCATCATCGGTATTATTGACGACCAGGAAGTAGAAAAGAGTAAAGCATATGACCGAGATAAGAGCATTTGCGGGATCCATATTAAAACCAAAAACACTCTTAAACCTGGCGATAGAAAAAACTGTTCCCAAAACAAAGGCACCCAACAGAACCAAAACTCCTTTATCCATTTTATTGTTTCGCCAGGACAAATTACCAGAAGAAACAATGCCCAGGAGCCAGGATATCAAGGCCACGCTGGCACTAAGGATCAAAAGCAGTTGTTTGTTGGCATTTAAAATATTGCTTGTCCATGGCAGAAAAAACAAAGGCATCAGGAATACGGCGACATACAAGGCCCATTTGCTTATATTATTGTAAAAACGGGCTTTCTCGGGGTCTGCCGGTTCCGGTTTATAATATTCCGGTGATTGCACAACTTCATCCGAAGACGTACTCCCTTCTTGAGTATTGTTAGAGTATTGGTATTCGCCCTCTGATGCTTCGACCTGGTCATTGTCTTTTTTCCAAAAATTTAGATTCATTCAAATCCTAATCTTATTTGTATATCCACTTAGAATTTCTGTATGGATAGGTTGCAAATAAAAATTTTATTAATTTAAAATCAGTATATCACAGTGGTTCAGAAGTAAAAAGAAAAAATATGCACATCGTTCTAATTCATTACGAACGTATATAATTAGAACGCCATTAAACATCCCTTAAAAGGCCAAAAATTATCCTTAAGTCTTTATCATTATCGATGGAATTTGTGGTTATGAATCTTACGTGAGGTTTAATGTCTTTCTCAAATATAAAATTCTTTAAAAATTGCGGTACGGGATATGGATAGACCCAGATACTTCTCTGGAATTCATAGAAACCTATTAATTTAAGGATCTTCCTTAGATAATCCCTGTGTTTTCTCTTTTCTTCGGGGATATCAAAAAAAACCATCCGCCAACCGCCATCCCATTGGCCGCTTTCTTTTTTATGAAAGCGTGATTCCGCTTCAATAAAAGCCAAGAGGGCTTGCTTCTCCCCTTTTTCGGTTAAAGTAACAATATCATTGTAATCTCTTTTCAATAAATCTGTTTTGCAAAGTCTCGAAATAGAACTTCGATATGTATTCGGGTGCTTATCTTTACAGAGCAATCTTAAATAGCGGTGAGAAAGGAGCTTCTGACGTCCGGATTGACGAGATTGCCAAAGCGCTCCGAGAAGTGCTTTGGCGGTAGAGATATTTTTATATTCTTTTTTCTTGTCAGGAGCCATTCTAACCATTTTAACTCCCTGACAATAGATATCAACATTGATTTGTTGAAAAAAAAGATATATAAAGGTTAATAGCATGCCAAGAGACCTACTAACTGTAAAAGAAGTTGCCAAATTGTTGGGCGTAACCCCTCTGACGGTAAGGAATTGGGATGCCCGAGGTAAGCTTGTCGCCCATCGACACCCGCTCAATAACTATCGGGTATACAAGGTTGCTGACATAGAGAACCTGGTAAAAGAACTCGATTTAAGTAAAGGGGTAAAAAAAGTAGCCAAGAAAGAGCCTGAAAAACCTGCGTTTAAAAAATTAAAAATCGATGTCCTCTAAAAGTCAACTTCTCAAGTTGACTTTTATTTTGTACTCTTTTATACACGCTCTTTGAAAAGAGGCTTTGAGTGTTCGACCACCTGGGTAAGTACGTAAGTACCAGGAATTTGACGGTCTTATTGTCCCTGGTCGGATTTTATTCTGTTCTGAACACTATCGATACTAAAGCAGTTTTAGTCTTGATGGGTCTGGCCTATCTTTCCAACCTTACTTACACCTGCGTTAGTCGTTCAGCAGTCAGGAATAGCGCCCTATATCACGCCTGCGCCTTGTTTATGAGTAATATTGTCTTTTATTCCGTTCTTTATCGCCTCAGATTGAGCAATTTGAGTCTTGAGCTTTTCGTTCCTTACACGGTTGCGACCGTTTTCGGAAGCATCAGCGGAGCTAAAGTATCCGCAAAAATAGAAGAGTATTTTGGCATTACTACAAGTACCGATAAAGCCGCTTCGACAAAAGCAACCTTACTCGCGAAAAGATTGGTCTTTGGATTCGCCTTCGCTCTGTTGGTGTTTACAGTTGTGACTACGAGCAATCTTTGGAACTCACTATATGTTTCTATCCTTGTTTTTGGCAGCAGTGTGTCGTTTGCACTTGTCCGTCGTTCACGGAATTCGGACAACACTACGTATCATATTTTTGCCTTTTTGGCGGACAGTTTCCTTTATTTCCTTATCTATCGAAATCTTAACCTCAACGGCATGGCCTTAGCCTTGTTTCCGGCTTACTGCTTCGGTTCTATCACCGGCGGCCTTGCCGGCCAAAAAGCTTCTGAATTGGTTGAGAGATTCCTTGGCACAAGTGCTGATGCTCACCTAAGCTCCAACAAAAACCTGATGCCCTGGCGGTCCATCGTAATTCTTGCCGTTATTATATCCTCACTTGTTATATTTATGCCCGATAAGAGTTTCATCACTTATATCGTCGTACTTTCTCTCGGCCAGCAAATCGCTTTTTCACTGGTGAGCCGGTCTAGAAATCGTGCAAATCTGACCTATCATATGATCGCCTCCGTATTTTCAAACAGTGTCTGGTTCTTAACCTATCGGCAGCTTAACCGGAATGACTGGAACTGGGCCAACTACCCCGTTTATGCGACAGGCGGCTCGCTCGGTAGCATTACCGGCGTTGGTATTTCAATGAATATTGAAAAATCATTGAATATTTCTTCTGATTCAAAGCCACAACAAAAAAATGCTGTTGCTGCAAAATAAAAACCCGAAATTTCGGGTTTTTTAATTTTAAACAGGGTTTGGGAGAAACAAACCCCAGTCTATTTTCAGATTTTTCTTGAAATATTCTCGGAAATGCTCGACCCGGAGGGTACGAAGCAATATCGGGCCAGATGCGGGTCCGTTGACCGGAAGGCCGACGAACGAGACACCGGTATTGTTTGGCGGAAATCCTCTTTCACCATAAGGGTCGGTATGAGTGCCGGCCGCACTCATGTGGTAAAAAGCATATCTGGTGCTGACTGCGGCGAAAAAGTGCTTATCGCCATAGGTCTTCAAGGTAACCCGACCTGTCATGAATTTTCCATAATCTCCACGAATGGAGTCGTTATTAACTGCTGCCAACAGTGTATCCGACCAGCTTGAAAGCCTGGGCGGATCGCTTCTGAACTCAAGGCCCCATTCATAACCGCCGGGGGCTTTGACCGTTCCCCAACCGAAGAATTTGTTACCGTACAAAGGTGCGGTAACAAATTTATCAAGAAGATTCTTCTTTCCTTGCCAGTCCGGCAGACCCAGAAGCAATGTTCTTATCTTATCGGCATACAGGAAACCTTCAGTAAGGTGCCTGTCGATAGTCGCTTCAAAATGGTTACCTGTACCACAGTTGATAAAACCGACGTCACGGGCGTCAAACCGGACGCCTGTGTGTTCACTGACACCTTTGAGAGTCAGACCGGCCTTGAGGTTGTTGGAAAGCATGGCGTTCCAGAAATCAACGTTCGGTTCAAGATGTCTTTCATACACTTGAACAACCTGTTCCTGAAGATAATCCGAGCCTCGGGCCCGAAACTGGTCAAGAACAAACCTTTGAAGGTCGGTGACAAGTTCTTTGGCCTTATCAGGTGAACTGGTCAATGTATGAGCAATGGAGATTTTTCTTTCCTTAACCTCATTGGTTATTTTGGCAAAAGAAAGAGAGTGATGGTCCGGCTGAAGATGGGTATTGAAATGGTTACCCTGAACCCAGTCATCGTTCACCACATAGAAATGAGGGACTTTACCCTTTTCTATCAATCCGGCATCGCGCATCATTTGAATAGCGGCATCCGATACACCCAGATAGGCCTGTCTTGAATCAGACCAAAATTCTTCCCTCGCTCGGGAACCAAAATGCGGGTCAGAAGCTTCCATTACCCAGATATATTCATTATCGGCATAAGTATCACAGGTTGAATCCTTAAGTTTGACTATTTTCTTTGACGAACGAGGCAATGAATCAATACTGATGTCATCAACGTTCAGCATGTCGTTGGCAAAGTTAAGCCGCAAGACTCCGGATTTAAACTGACCGGAGAATACAGCTTTGGCTATCGGGTGCGCATTGGCATCGGATTCTTCGAGGGCTTCGGCCAGGAATTTATGGTTCACGGCTATCGGCGCCACGAAGAACTGGACGCTTGAACGCTGTCCGTTGTCAACGCTTTCTCTGACCGTCATCCTCATGTTCAGTGCATACGGATGACAAATTATGACCGCTTTAGGCATTTCACCCAGAAGCGCTCTTGGGCCATGTTTTTTGACATGGTTGGCAAGAAGAGAATCGCTTACGTTAAGGTTCTTAGGGACAGTAAACTCGACGACTTCATTCTTAACTTTAACATAGGCCGTTCCCTGGCTTATGACCTTGGAATTTGGAACAGATTCTTCGAACTTTTTGACGATGAAATGAAGGACCTTATGGTAATAATTCTGCTTATCTTCGTCGCTGATATCGGAAATGATAGTTCTTGATTGCTCGTTAATAAGAACCTCGAGACGCTTTTCAAGTTCTTTTTTCTGGGCAGAACTCAAGTTTCTTTTTTCAGCCGAAGCTAAAGCTGATTTGACTAGCCGGATCTCGGCACCAATTTTGTGCCATTCGACTATCGTCCAGTAACGCAATTCCCAATACGCCGCCGCAGCAATCATTTGGGTTTCTTTGTGTCCGAATTGGACATAGACAGGTCCGTCATATTCAAGACCGTCATCTTTTCTGACGATCTTAGCCCAACCGGAGACAATATTCATTATCTTTTCGGCTGTGGTCTCATAAATAAAACTGTGAAGATTGGGATTATCTTTTATCCTTTTAGCTTTGGCCTGATAGGTCGGGTCAAGTATGTCGACATTGATATTGTGCCCGGAAAAAAGTGCCCGGAACACACTCGCAGGACCGCCTGCTTTTTTAACTTCGACGTCCATCGGATTGGTAATAACTACGGCTGAATCACCCCGCCGTTTTGCATCAACCAGAGCTCGGCGAACAGGGTTTTCTTCGATAAGCCGTTCATGCTTAAGACCGATGTTAGCACCGTTGATAAGCATTACTGTGGAATTATTGCCGTGAGTGGTAACCACAAAAGGCTTCAAAAGAGACGTCTTGGGAAGCGAGAAGTTCTCATCGAGACCTTCAAGTTCACCTATCCGACCCAAACCCCTAAGGAAAGTTACCGGATGCTTTATGTTGCTTACTCCTGAAAGCCATTTGGCTTTTTCGGCCAACATTTTCTTGGGAACATAACCGTAATGTTCTTCGAATATCTTAAGAGGCAGGTCATGTCCGACGATATTCTTAAGCTGGTTCTCAACTTCTCTGGTCCAAACCAATTCATCAACCACATCCTCAAAAGAACTCTTAGACATACCGCGGGTTGAATCAGGAAATTCTGACTGGATCTGTTCGTAAATCGAATCTAATCCTTTGGACTTCAAAACTCCGGACTGAATAAGCTCTTTCAGACGGCCGTCATAAAGACGAGTCTTTTTAACTGGCTTGTGTTTACCATTCATTCTGACCTTATAGCCATTCTTCTTGGCCCAGGCGCGTATCTGACGCTGGGTCAGTTGAGAAAATCTTTGGTCTTTGAGTATGTCGTCGAAATCCACTCCGGGATGTTCGACCATTTTCTTGAGATCTTGTTTATCTTTATCGCTAAATTTATTCAAAGAAGGGCGTTTCAAAACCTTCCTCTTCGACATCCGCTTCTCCTTCTAAAATTTTCAAAGTTCTTTGAGCGCATCATAACAAACGAGTCACTCGATACAATCTTGAATATATTAATAAGTGTGTTGAAATAGTTAGAATATAAAAATTGACAAATTCCCTATAATAATGTATCATTTGCTTGATTTGAGAGCGGGAGGAGCCATGAAAAGACGTCAGTTCTTTACACTCATGACATCGGTGTTTTCAGCTGTCATAACCATGAATGCTGTAAAACAAATCCCACCGGTAAAAAATGTGGGGAAAGTCCTGCCACAAAATAAATTTTCCCCTGATCCTGATGAATGTCACTGTACATACTGTACCTGGGGAAATAGTGGGTCTTGGGCAAAAGCGCGATAATTTCGCGCTTTTTTTATTTTTATCTTTTTTCGAGGTATCTCGGTTCTCGATAAAAAATGTTGACTGCGGGGGATGTAGGAATCGAACCCACATCAGCGGTTTTGGAGACCGCTGTCCTACCATTGAACGAATCCCCCGTCATAAAAGCGGGATGCTATCCCGCTTTTATTCTATCAAATTTTAGTTAACTAACCAGTGAGGCGGGCCTCCTTATGATTGGTTCTCTTCCTGCACCATTTACAAAACTTTTTAAACTCAAGCTTACGCTCCACCTTTTTCTTGTTCTTGGTGGTATAATAGTTTGGCCTTTTGCAGACCGAGCATTTTAATCTTAATAAATTCTCCTGTGGCATGTTTTTATGTTTAAATTAGATACAAGATACTATCACAAAAAGCACAAAAAGGCAAGCGAATTGAAATCCAAGCCTTTTATGCTAAAATATCTTAGTGCCGTTGTAGCTCAGCTGGTAGAGCAACTCCATGGTAAGGAGTAGGTCGCCGGTTCAATTCCGGCCAACGGCTCCGTTATTATTTCTCCAAAACCGCTTCAACCTCTTTTACGACTTCGCTCGGAGTATAGTCTTGTTTGACAAGATATTTTGAGACACCGAGCCGAAGACCTTCTTCGATATTTTTATTCTCGGCAAGATTGGTCAGCATTACCACGATTATGTTTTTGAGACGGTCGGTTTTTTTGATATGGCGCAGAACATCGAGTCCGTTCATCTTCGGCATCATAACATCAAGCAAAACAAGGTCGGGAAGTTTCTCCATAGCTTCGAGTTTTTTAACGGCTTCTTCTCCGTCAACGGCTACTTCTATATCATAGCCCTTCATGCGGAAAGCCTGCTCATAAATATCCCATATCATCGGATCATCTTCGACCAAGAGGAATTTAAGGTTTTTATGCTCCATGGATATATATTAGCAAAAAATTCAAATCAATGAAATAAAGGTACTTGTAATAAACAAGAAAGATGATATAATATAAAGGATTTTGGTTCTTTTACTGGAAGAGGTCACCAAGTGTCCGAGAAGAAACAGCACGTTCTTGTCGTGTGTGGCTACGGGTGCCACCTTGATACACCTTTGAGGCCATATCTCGACCGAGTTGTCAATTTCATCAAAAATGAACAACCTGACACCGTTATTTTCTGCGGTGGATACACCCAGAAGAAAACTGCGCCTGGTGTTTCCGAAGCGGAGTTAATGCACAAATATTTAACAGATAACCGATTATCTGCGGTTAAAATGCCGAGAACCTTTGTAGAAACAAATTCCTATACAACTCTCGAGAACATCCGGAAAGCATCGGATATAATGTATACCCTTCTCTGGGCCCAAAAGTACAAGGTCACGATCTTCTGTGAAGCAACTCGTGCCGCAAATGTAGTTATGCTTGCCCGGCATTTCATGGACAAAAAAGATAAACTTGTCGATTCGATCGATGACATAACGGTTGAAACAGCCAGCTGGGAACGG
Source organism: uncultured Candidatus Saccharibacteria bacterium (assembly GCA_964513645.1). Classification (GTDB taxonomy): domain Bacteria; phylum Patescibacteriota; class Minisyncoccia; order 2-02-FULL-40-12; family GWA2-44-9; genus 2-01-FULL-39-28. The sequence continues at coordinate 199,665 of CAZENF010000003.1, read as the reverse complement.
GCCGACCCGTTCAAACAGGTCAAGAATTTGATCTACAACAAACTTGCTATCAGTTATCCTCTGTTCGGTCTGGCTGAACGAGAACGTCAAAAACGTTTGAAACTGTCACAAGAGATCTGATCCAACCCACCTCAAGGTGGGTTTTTTATTGTGTGAATGGGGCGGTAGGATTTGGTCACGAATAATTTGCTCGTCAGTCACTCGCAAATTTCCGCGACCCCGGCTCGCTATTTCTGCCTGCTGACAGAAATATAGCTGCGCCTTGCAAATCCTAACAGAACTGCCTAAATGGCAGTTCTGTTTTATTGAAAGGGCGGTATGGAGCCGAAAGCAAACTGCTTTGCTTTCGGCAGGAATTTTAGGGCGAGCTCCGTCGAGCCCGTTTTAAAATTCCCTAGCACCATATTCTGCGAAGCAGAATCCAGGTGCAAATCTGCTGCAGCGCAGCATAATCAAAAGAAAACCCAAACTTGGGTTTTCTTTTGATTATTATTGTGGGGGCGGTAGGATTTGCACCTACGTAGGCCGTTCGGCCGGCAGATTTACAGTCTGCTGTGATTGACTACTCCACCACACCCCCCAATTATTTAATTTTAAATTTACGATCAGCCGGAGCCGACCCCGAGACTCGAACTCGGAACCTTCGCTTTACAAAAGCGTTGCTCTGCCGTTGAGCTAGGTCGGCAATTTAAGCTATTTTATCACAAAAAACTAATTTTGAGAAGTTAATTTTTCGAGGACAGATGAGAGTTTTTGCTTGAGAGATTCGTTCTGAGGATTAAGTTCGATCGAAGCTTCGTAGGATTCTTTGGAATCCTGCCAGTTATGCATTTCGGCATAAAGGTCTCCAAGCTCAGCATATAATCTGTCGTCCTTTGGATTCTTGGCGATTTCCATTATCAGACGATCTTCTTCGTTCTTAAGAAACACGTGACTGATACTTTCCTGAGAAGATGAGGTTTCAGAACCGGCTGCCGCGAGTACAGGTGCAACTTCTTTTTCGATTCCAGGTATAGAGTGCTCTTTTGCTATTTTACCGTTCAAATGAACCTTTCTTATCTTTTTTATCCAGGAATCCGATAAGTGCTCTACTTTCAAGAAAACGAGGCGTGTTTTTCTCAATAATTTTTCCAGTTCGATCAGACCTTGGGTCTGATATTTGTGGAGTTCTATTCTATTCAAAAGCACTTTTATTTCAGGAAAAAAATCTTCACCGTAGGCAATCCAATTAAAATCTGTTTCGGCCAAAGTTATGTCCGTGCCGGCGGTATTAAGAACATGAAGCTTGTCTACCTGACCTTTCTTACGCAGAATTATGGCCGAAATTCCGGCCAACGAAAACGCTATTAGAGAAATGGGTATTAAGATGAACATCTTATATTTCGAGTATCTCGAAACGGTTGACCTTTATATTTTCACCGAGTTTGGCAATGGCCTGGTTTATCAGGTCTTTAACGGTCATATCCGGCTCACGGACAAAAGGTTGGGACATCAGATCATTCACATCTCCTGGCTTCATCGCCGCCACATGCATCGCTATATCTTTGGCCAATTTTTGAAATTCGAGGTTTTTGGCGACAAAGTCCGTCTCACAGGATAGCTCGAGAATCGCCCCAATCTTGCGCGTATTATGGACATAAGCCTCAATAACGCCTTCTTTCGCTTCACGCATTGATTTCTTGGCGGCCATTGCCACTCCAAGCTTGTTCAGTATTTCCCGCGCTTTCACTTCATCACCTCCGGCTTCATCCAAAGCCTTTTTTATCTCATTGAACGAGAGACCTGTCGAATCACGGAGTTTTTTAACTTTTTCTAAATCGCTCATGCGAATCAAGAGACCCTTTAAGGGTCTATGTTATTAATACTATTTTACCAGTTCTTTCTTGAGAGCATCAAGTATCAAGTCGATGGATTTCTTTGAACGGTCATTGGCCGGGACAACCTGCTCGACTTCTTCAGGGTCTGAATCAGTATTGGCGATCGCCATGACTTTTATTTTCATTCTTCCCGCTTCATGAACCGGCAAAGCGCTTTCCTTGAGTGAAGAGACAAAAACCACATCCGGTAAACGCGTGAGTTTGCGCAAACCGCCGAATCTTACTTCCATTTTTTTAAGTTCCCGTTCAAAAAGCAAACGTTCTTTCTTGGTATACTTACCAAGCTCGTTGTTTTTTTGTTCTTTTTCCATTTCTTCCATTTTTTTTACTCGGCCGGAAATTATCTTGAAATTGGTCAGAGTTCCTCCTAACCAGCGGTCAATAACATAAGGCATGTTAAGGGTATTGGCCAATTCTTTTATTGAATCAGACGACTGTTTGGTCAAACCTACAAAAAGAACCAATCCCCCGTCAGCCATTATTTTCTTTAGCTGATCAGAAAGAGCGCGCAGTTCGGACTGGGTTTTTAACAGGTCGATGATGCATATTCCTTCCTTGACGGTAAAAACATACTTCTTCATCTTGGGATTAAAAACGGTCTTTTTGCGCCCAAAATGCATGCCCGCCTTGAGCATCTCTTCGTAATTTAGTTGTAATGCTTGTTCCGCCATAGCAATAAGAAATGATAACAGATTCAGGTTTAGGAATCAAGACCAATCGCTGCACCAAAAGGCTCTTTCCGACACGCCTCCGGTCGGATAACTTGTCCCTAAGTTATCCGACCTCGGCTACAATCGCCCGGAAATTGTCCGATGGTGTCCTACTCGCCTCGCTATAACGCTACGGCGAAGCGGGCCGGCCTACATTATACCATCGTCCAATTTCGGGGTCTCCAGTGTCTCAAGAGTCTTTCGGCTATGCTTGGATTTTTATTAAAAACCTATTGCAGCCCTTCTCATTCTCGAATCCTTTGAGCCGAGTCATTACAAATTCAAGATATTTCTGACTATTTTTCTGGGAACCTAATAGGGATGGTTGGACTCGGTCTGGATTTAGACAGACCGCATGGTCCAACCAGAGTGCCCTATTGGTCAGAGAAAATTAAGAAATATCTTTGAATTCTGTTGACGAGGTGAAGGGATGAGAAATTAGAAGGGCAAGATTAAGTCTGGACATTTTTCACGTTTTGTAATAAAATAGGGCTAATCTATGAAGATTGATATCCACCCAAAATACTACCCAAATGCCAAGTTCAAATGCGCCTGCGGTTATACTTGGACCATGGGTTCAACATCTGAAGAAACAAATGTTGCAATTTGTGCTAATTGCCATCCTTTTTACACGGGACAGGAAAAAATAGTCGATACTCGCGGAAGAGTCGAAAAGTTCAAGAAACGTATGGAAAAAGCCCACTCAAAATCTCTGGGCAAATAACCATGGCTAATGAGGCGATAATTGAAATACGTGCCGGTGCCGGCGGCGATGAGGCCGCCCTTTTTGCGTCTGATCTGTTCAATATGTACAAGCGCTATGCCCAAAACAAGGGCTGGGGACTTGAAGTTGTCGACTATAATCAGAATCCCCTCGGCGGTTACAAATCAATGGTCTTTGAACTCAAAGGTCCAGATACATTCGATAAGATGAAATTTGAATCAGGTGTTCATCGGGTTCAGCGCGTTCCTAAGACCGAAAAATCAGGCCGAGTTCATACCTCGACTGCCACGGTCGCAGTCCTTAAAAAAGCTACCGAAAAAGACCTTATGATAAGGCCCGATGAAATTGAAGTTACTTTTTCAAAAGCAGGCGGTCCGGGCGGCCAGAACGTGAACAAAGTTGAAACCGCCGTCCGGATACTTCATAAACCCAGCGGAATCGTAGTTTCCTGCCGCCAGGAAAGAAGCCAGCACGGCAACCGTGAAAAAGCTCTTGAACTCTTAAGAACCAAACTTCTTGAAATAAAGAACGCGGAAGCAACCGGCAACATCACAGAAGAGCGCCGCCGCCAGATAGGCACCGGCGACCGTTCAGAAAAGATAAGGACATATAACTTCCCTCAAGACAGGATAACCGACCACCGTATCAAGAAAAATTGGGGCAACATCGAGAGAATTCTCAACGGCGAATTGGATAAGGTTTTAGATAAACTTCAGGCAGAATTAAAAGAACCCCCGAAAGCATGAACCAGGAACCGCTTGATCTTAACTCTCCTCTTTTTGCTCCTCGGCCCGGCTGGGGTGGAAAAATAAAAAAATGGCTTAAAAGCCATTTTGGAATGATCCTGCCCTATCTGGCTTTCGCCGTTCTGGGCTTGGGTTTATATTTACTTTTATCTTGACTTCGGCCAAGAGACGAGAACATAATCATCATTATAACCCTCGTCACTTCGACCTCCTCTGTTTTTTATTTCGACATCCAAACCATTATCCCAGCAATGTGTCATAATAAATCCAGCGGCTTTACGGAATAGTTCATCCGACATACCCGATGAACTTAAAACTTCACAAGAATCTTCACCTTTTTTTGAAGATTTACCAAGCTTTACTTCTAATGTTTTAATTACCTCATCAGCGATCTTCTTGCTTTCTCTCTTCAAAGAAGCATCCTGTTTGTTTTTTAAATTTATGTTTCGATTTTCTTGTCTTTTACGGGCTGACTCCGTTTGTTTCCGCAATTTATCAACGCTAATCGCCATTCGATGCTCCGATACATAAAACCTGGCGGAATTTTAAAACAAAATAAGATTAGAGTCAAACAAAACCGGCTAAGAGCCGGTTTTGTTTGAATATTATAATTTTATTGAGGAGTGGCTGCGGGTTCTTCCTCGGCTGGTTCTTCTTCTTTTTCTTTCTTGATAACCTCGACATCCTCTACTCCAGTGGTTGGAGCAGCAAGGTCGGCATCAAGTTCTTCCTGTGATTTGGGTTCCTGAACCGTCGCTAATATCGTCTCAGCTTCAGCCATTAATTTAACATCTGAGCCAAGTTTTAGATCTTTGGCCAATATCTGGTCGCCGAATTTTTTAAGAGAAGAGATGTTTATCGTTATTTCGTGAGGTAAGTTCTGAGGCAAAGCTTCGACTTCAAGTTCATTAACATTTCTGACGAATATTCCGGCCAGGTCTTTAACAGCGGATGATTCGCCTTCAAAAACTACCGGGATTTTAGCCTTTATTTTTTCGGTTAAACTAACTTTATAGAAATCCGCGTGAACTATGTCGTCTTTAACAGGGTCACGAGCAACATCATGAATGATGACCGGATAGGATTCTTTGCCAACATGAATATAGACTAAAGTTGATTCGCCGGCTTCCTTAAAAGCTTTGCCGAAACCTTTAGCTTCAACCTGGAGATTCAAAGCTTTCTGACCTTTACCATACAAAACCGCCGGGATATAACCGGTGCGTCTTAAGGCCTTAACCCCAGAACCTAACACGGTTCTTGGTTGGGCTTCTAATTCGATTTTATGCTGTTTGTGAGCCATAAATAATAAGCTTAAGTATGATAACAAAAATATCCCAACTAATCAAGCAAAATCCCGCAAATGCGGGATTTTATGAAAAACCATTATAATAAACCTATTTCCCCATGAACATTTTGACTTTGGCCGAGACGACTTTTTTCATTTCTTCAACCGCCGGTTTGAGATATTTGTATGGCGTGGTTTCGTTGGGATTGGCATGCATCGCTTCGTGAATACCGTGAGCATACGCAACTCTAAGTTCGGTATTGAAATGCACATTCGTCACCCCGGCTTTTATCGCCGCCCGAACATCATCGTCTTTGAGCCCTGAAGCGCCGTGAAGAACATAGTAAACATCCGGTACTGCCTCCACAATCGTCTTAAAATGCTCTATATCGAGTTTTTCTTCCTGTTCGGTCACTATCCCATGGATATTGCCGAAAACCACGGCTAAACGGTCTACGCCCGTTTTAGAAACAAATTCTTTAGCATCTTCTGGTTTGGTATAGTCGGCCGGACTTATTTCTACTTTTGTCTGAACTTCGGACGAACCCTTCAAATATCCTATCTCACCCTCAACCGTCACGTCGCGCCCGGCTTGTCGTGCATATTCAACAACTTTCTTTGAGGCTGACATATTATCTGCAAAAGGCATTTTTGACTCATCAATAATTACCGAATCATATCCGACATCTATCGCCTCTTGGCATTTGCCGAAACTTTTGAAATGGTCGGCATTCAAAAAAACCGGAAAGTTATAGTGCTTACTGACCGCTTGAACCAACGCCACCGCTTCATAGAGGCCGACAAAATCCGACTCGCCTTCCGAAGTACCCACCATTACCGCCGGCGCGCCGGCATCACGTGAGGCTTCGACAATTCCGCGGAGCACATCCTCTGTCGCAAAATTAAAATGCCCGATGGCATATCCCTCGGCCTTAGCTTCTTTCAAATAGTCGTTTAAGGTTTTCATTATGAAAATCGTTAATATATCTCATTCTCAGACCAGATGTCGATTTCTTCCTGCGAGAAATCGCATCTTATACCCTCGGCATTTCGAAGAACCTATCTATAGTCAATGACTATTCGTTACCGAAAATCCTTCGTCATGGCTCGGATTTTCGAACAAATGGCATTGACGCATCATTTGTTACGCACAAATGATGGTTTATATGATGAGCCGAAATGCCTATGGGAAATTCCGAGATTGAGATATATTACCGATTTTAAATTTTAAAATATCCAATTAATATTTCCTTACTATTTTGAAACCTTTGAGAAACTTTATAACAAATTCCATATATTTCTGACATTTTGCCGGGAACCGACGGGGGTGACCTGAAACGGCCCTGTGGCCGCATGGTCAGGTCGGGGGTCCCCGGCGGTCGGATAAAATTAAGAAATATATTTGAATTTGTTAAAGTTGCGAAGGGTTGAGAAAGAGTAAGGGAATATTAATCCTATAACTCGATGAATCCTTTAATTATATTATCCTCGATCATCCGATTCATGGTTTCACGGCCCATGTATTCTAGAAATATCTTGTTCCACATTGCCTCCTGATGATGATAGAGGTATTTGATATGGCCTTTTTTAACCAGAGACATGACCAGGTCGATATAATTGAAACCGATGAGCTGTTCCTTGCCTTCTTTGTCTTTGAAAAAGTCACCGACAAAATCCTGGCCTATCCAGAAATTAAATGAGAGGTGACTGTCTTCTTCTGTCATCATTCTCGACAAGCGCCCGAAATCTTCCTCGGCTTTGAACCAATGTTCGGCTTCGGGATTAACATGCTGTTCAAACAAACGCGGATCAGATTCGTTGTCTTTGGCAAGATATCTCTGGACGATACGCCAGGTGAATTTACCGCCATCAAGCATCGGGCCGGAAGGCACATCACCGCGCAGAAGAGATTTAAATTTGGTGACAAAATCCGGTTCGTGGATTATTTTCCTGAATAATCCTGAATAGAAAGGAACTTCGTGGAGGTAGTGGAGCAAAAGAGTAAACATCCTTGAGGTTTCACCCGGAATATCAAGGACTATCGGCGTAACGAATATCACGCCGTATTCTTTAAGGTGGCTGACGTTATGGTACTTCTTCTTAAGGAATTTCTCAGCCACATCGAGCCATTTTTTCTCAAGAATTTTTATCTCGACATCGCGTTCCTCAAAATCATCCGGTTTCAGACCGTTATATGCCTCATCGAAGAACTTGTGCATCCATTCTTCAGACTGGGCAAAACGTAAAGAACTGACCACCGATGAGAAGCCCTCTTTATCAACCAACTCCTTAACGGTCTTGTATCCAAAATGGTTCAGAAGATTGTCCGGTTTATATTTTTCGAGAAGTTCAACGACTTTTTCCTTCTTGATAAACAATCCTTTCGGCGGCGGGAAAACCTGATATGCCACTTCGCACATCTTACCGCAGGTCGCGGACATGCTCATCAGGTCCGGCTTGCCTAAAAGTTCGAAAAGATGATTATCAAGATGGGTAAGACGGTTTATCAAAACCCGATATACCTCCTCGGCCGTGGCATCTTTGGCCAGACCAAGCTCATTTAAATTTTTCTTGACCAGTTCATCCGATTCCTGGGCAATTGCGTCCATTACGCCCTTCTGACCCGTTATTGCGGACATTTTCTGGTCAATGTTCAAAAGATCTCCCGGGGAGATACGGAGCATTTTTGCTATTTTTGTATATGAATTTTCCATATTTTAATCTATTGACAAAACTATGTGATTTATGATATACTCTTACCGAACAGTTCGGAGTCGATCCGATCTGTCAGTTCTTCAAGGAAGGAGGCTCAATGTGAGAACCCCGATTCGGTGGAAGGGCATATAATCCACGTCCGCGGCGCCGGCGTTGTCGTCGAGCCCCATTCAGAGAAATCTGGGTGGGGCTTTTTTATACCGGTTTTACGGACACATCTACCAATTTCCATGGTCCCCAATCTCCTTTTTTCAAAATTCCGGCTTTAGCACCATACTGGGTCACGACCGAAGAAGAATTAGCGGTCGCAAACTGTACTGCCTTCACAATATCACCTGACCTAATGTATTCTACCACGAAACCTGAACTGAACGCATCCCCAGCCCCGGTCCTCTCAACGACCGGCGAATCCGGTACCCCGGCCGAATATATATTTTTGCCGTCCGAGACCACAACCCCTTCCGGTCCTTTGGTCATAACAAATATCCCGCCGATAAGCTTGTCCATAAATTTAAATATCTCTGACTCATTCTTATAATCTATACCCGAGAGTCCGGCCGCTTCCTCCTGATTCATTATCACGATGGAGTAATTTTTTAAAAATGGTTTTAATTTTTCAAGGCCTTGGGCAAGTTCTCTGCCGCCGGGATTGGTGGCAATTTTGACGCCGTTCTTGTTGGCCCAATTGACCGCTTTTTCAAGAAAATCCAAATGGCCGCCCAAGCTATCGAGGAAAAGCCATTTTGATTGAAGTTTATCAAAATCTATTTTAGCCGCTTCAAAATGCTGGCCTTCGCCTTTATATGATAATATCGTCCTTTCGCCGTCCGGATGAACAAGGATGACAGAATAGGCCGTGAGGTCATCCTCATGTTTCTGAAAATGACTCACATCTATGCCTTCGCTTTTTAACTCATTGAGTATCTCAGTACCGTTAAAGTCCTTACCGACTACTCCGATATTGGCTGTCTTAAGGCCCTGACGGGCAAAGGTAACCGCAGCATTCGTACCCCCGCCGCCTGAGGTCAGGACGATTTTTTTCATCTCTATCTTTGAGCCGTAGCCTAAACAGACCGCCTCGCCGGTCGGAAACTCATCCATCTTGAATTTTTTGATATCATCGGCTCCGAAGAATACGTCGCGGGTCGCAGAACCGATGGAAATTATGTCGTACATGAATTTTTTAGTTCATTGATTGATTCCTCGAAATTTTTGCTCTTAACTAAATAACTGCCGGAAACCAGGGACGATACTCCGGCCTTGGCTAATTGAGGAGCAGTTTCGGGAGTTATCCCGCCATCGGCCATAATCATTATATCAGGATATTTCTGATGAAAAGCCGAGATTTTATCAACAACTTCTTTTACAAATTTCCCGCCCTGAAAACCAGGGTGAACGGTCATGAACTGAACAAAATCAAAGTTCTTGATTATATCCTCAAAACTACCAATATCCGTCTCGGGATTAAACGCTAAACCGACCTTGCGGTTATGCTTGTGAAATTCATCGGTTATTTTAAGCAGGTCGCCTTCCGATTCAGCGTGAATTATAAATCTGTCAGCGTGAGTATAGAACCATTGTTTGAGATGCTGGGCCGGCTCACGGACCATCAGATGAATATCGTATCTTGAAGCTGATTCTATCAACGGGATAAGCTCAAAAGCTTTAACGGTTTGATTGGGCACAAAATTCCCGTCCGCACAATCAATGTGAATTCTTTTGGCATAGGGTTCGAAACGGCGAACCAGTTCTTTGAACTTTTCAGGAGAATCGGTCAGAATCGCGGGAATTATATCTGTCATTTTTCGAGATTTTTTATTTTATTTACCCGCCGGACGTGCCTTTCGAGGCCAGAGAATTTAGTTTCAAGGAATGTTTTAATTATCTCGAGTCTCACCTTCTCATCCGTATAATCCGCCGATAAGCAAAGTACATTCGTATCCTCGTCTGACACCGAGGCCTTGGTTTGTTCGGGGGTAGACATCGTTCCCGCCCGGACGCCTTTTATCTTGTTCGCTGCTATACAAACGCCAATGCCGGAACCGCAGATGAGAATACCCTTGGCGTCTTCCTTACCAGCCACTGCTTCACCAACTACGGCCGCATAATCCGGGTAATCGTCATCTTTGTTGTATTCGGACGGACCCAAATCCTCAAACTCATAACTCCACTCTGTCAGAGTGTTTTTTAATTTATCCTTAAATTCAAATCCACGATGGTCGGAACCGAGGTATATCATTATTTCATTTGATTAAGATACTGGACCGCGCTCAACGCCGCCATACAACCCTGGCCGGCTGCGATAACTATCTGTTTAAAAGCCACGTCCGTTACATCACCGGCAGCATATAGGCCGGGAATATTCGTCTCGCATTTATTGTTAACCTTTATCTCTCCGAATTTGCTTTTTTCTACATCATCCGGCACAAGGTCAGAATTCGGCACCATGCCGATATGAACAAATATCCCGTCAACTTTTAGCTCGTGTTCTTTTCCGTTCTTATCAGTATACATCAACGAATTTACAAACTTGTCCCCTGTGACCCTGCTTGTTTTGGCCTCGTAAATTATTTCAACTTTATCTTTTGCGGCTTCTAATTTTTTAAGCAAAACGTCATCGCCCTTGAAAACAGCGTTTTTGTTTATGATGTAGGCCTTTTTAGCAATATCAACCGCCATCAGACCGGACTCGAGGGCAGAATTACCGCCTCCTATCACAGCTACTGTCTTGCCCATGAACAAAGGCATATCACAGGTAGAGCAATAACTGACACCCTTGTTGCGGTATTCTTTTTCACCCGGAATATCGAGTTCTCTGGGATGAACCCCGGTTGCAACAATGACGGTTTTGGCTTTGTAATCACATTTAAGACCTCCGGCCGTGTCAGAGGCCATTTTGTCCACGGCCATATTTGATTTGCCCTTGTTGGTCGAGATACAAAAAGTTCCGTCTTCTTCTTTGGCTATTTTTTCAACCCAGACCCCTTCTTCCATATCGACATTGTAGTGTTTGAGGTGGTCTTTAAATTTACCGGCTAAAGTTATGCCATCCGTCATGCCTTCGCCCGGCCAATTGCCGATATCACCTGAAGTTGCAACTTCTCCGCCGAAATCTTTAGCGAGCATTTTTAACTTAAGGCCGCGCCTGACGCCGTATATCGCCGCTGTCGTAGCAGCTGCCGAACCGCCGATTATGATGAGGTCGAACATAAAATTTATTAGAGGTTTAATTTTGTACCTATATAGTATATCATAACGCCAATGACCAAAAAATACTATTTACTAACTCTCCTGGCGCTTGGCCTTTTGACGCATTTTATCTTCCTGACGCAACCGGATAAGGTCGTGTTTGACGAGGTCCATTTCGGTAAATTTGTCTCATCTTACTTCACGCACCAATTCTATTTCGATATCCATCCCCCTTTGGGAAAAATGATGATAGCAGGTTTTGCTAAACTGTTCGATTTCAAGCCGGGGTTTGCTTTCGCCAATATCGGAGACGTTTATCCGGACAAACAATACATGATACTCCGCGCCCTGCCTAACCTGGCCGGAGCGCTTCTGCCGGTCGTTATGTTCCTGATACTTATCGAGCTTGGGCTTGAGTATCAGCCGGCTTTTTTGGGAGGACTTTTAGTAACTTTCGAGAACGGGGTTTTTGTCCAGTCGCATTATATATTACTCGACGCATTCCTTCTCTTGTTCGGTTTTACCTCCTTCCTCTTTTATCTTAAATATCGAAACACTAAAGACACTTACCATCTTCTGGCTTCGGGGATATTTGCCGGATTGGCTTTGTCTATCAAATGGACCGGCCTTTCTTTCTTAGGTCTGCCTCTATTGTTCGAGGGCTACGAAATGATATCAGAAATAAACCGGGACGGTTTGAGGACGTTTGAATTTAAAAAAGTATTTCTGCTTATCGCCGCATTCATAGTAATTCCTGTCGTGATTTATTTTACGATCTTTGGCATTGATTTCCGCCTTCTTTATAAAGATAGTCCGGCCGATACCGCCGTCGGACCTGGTTTTCGTAAAACCCTTGAGGATAATAATTACGCTTCCGACGCGTCGGTAAAGCCATCCAGTGTACTGCAAAAATTCTTCGAAATAAATATTGCAATGTATGAATCAAATAACCACAACAACGTCGGACATCCTTTTGCAAGCAAATGGTTCGAGTGGCCGTTGATGGCCGGCTCGATAGATTACTGGGTCGCGGATGAGAATACTCCGGCCAATGGTCCACAGATCGATCTGATGGGCAATCCAATTGTCTGGTCTTTTGGAACGGCCACCGTGATCATGCTCTTGTTTGGAAATTTAAGTTTCCGGCCAAATCCTGGACGCAAAACAGAACTTCTGCTTTTGGGAGGTTATTTTGCAAATCTTTTACCTTTCGTAACTATCAAGCGGACAATGTTCCTATATCACTACCTGGCCGCGCTTGTTTTTGCTATTATTATCTTATCTTATTGGCTGTCCCGTCAGGAAAAAGGCATGAAATTATTCAGTTTCCTGGCCGTCTTCTCAATTATAGCTTTCTTCCTTATGGCCCCTTTAAGCTACGGCGTCAGTTCAACCCCGGCTCAATATCAGGCCGGGATATTAATGGAAAAATTGTTTAAGATACATAAATGAACAAATTAAGTTTAAGCATTGTTCTGCCCGCCCACAACGAAGCCGAGAATCTGCCTCTTTTAATAAAAGATATCCAAAATTGCATGGAAAGTTTGGGTTGGGATTACGAGGTAATCACAGTTAACGACGGAAGTAGCGATAACACCCAGGAGATTCTGGAAAAATTAAACCGTGAAGACGACCGGATAAGGTGGGTTCATCACATTAAAAACCGTGGCTATGGAGCGGCAGTCAGAAGCGGTTTTGATGCCGCCCGGAAAGACTGGGTTTTCTTTACAGATTCAGATAGGCAATTTGATATTAAAGAGATAGCTAAGCTCGGTGAATACGCCGATAAATATGACCTGGTCATCGGATACCGCCACGACCGTCAGGATCCTTTCATACGTAAGCTCAACGCCGGAACTTTTAAGTTAGCGGTAAATATTTTGTTCGGCCTTTGGGTCAAAGATATCGACTGTGCTTTCAAATTAATAAAACGTGAAGTGATTGAAAAAGCTCATCTCGAATCTAACGGCGCTCTGATAAACACAGAACTTCTGGTTAGGGCCAAACGGATGGGTTACAAGATTAAGCAACTCCCCGTCACCCACTATCCTCGCACTGCAGGCAAACAAACCGGAGCGAATGTAAAAGTTATATTGCGGGCGGTTAAAGAGATCCTTTTGTTCAGATTGACTGGCCGAACTGTTTCCGGCCCCAGGCTAACGTCCTAAAACAGTCCGCGTATCATAAATATTGTAATTATTATCTTTGAAAGCTAAAGGAAAATTACCTTTAAAATATTGTTCGTTCGCGTTCAGGTCATGGAGTTCGGTCGGCCCGATGGCAACATAGCTGATGTTGTATTTTTTTAACAATGAAGGCGCGTTATCTCCGCCTAAGAACATTTGTTTCAAGTCGGCTTCACGTTGATTATAATTAAATCCAAAATTCCAGACCCAGGCCGTATAGCCCATCAGTATCGGCCGCATACCCCAGATCATGATGAAATGATTGTGGGACGGCGCAGTAAGGAAAACCGCCACAGGGTCGGTTTTTTGGCTTATCTCGGAACCAAGTTTCATGTCTTCGGCCGAGGTCATCTGATAACTATGCTTGTCTATCTGAATAAGACCGACCAGATCAACCACGCCGGTAAAAATAAGGGTGGTAAAAATAAAAACTGCCGTCGCTCTCAAGATAAAGTTCCTGCCTGACCAAAGTTTACCGAGTATCATCGCCGCCGGAGCACAAAACAGAAGATAAACCCACCAGAAAATTTTTGAATTATCCCAGGCGATCGGCTGAAAATAAAAAATATTTCCCGCCACAAAAAGAGCGCCCGCCCCCGCATACAACGCCCAGCCCGAAGTTCCTATTTCTTTTCTGAAAAAAAACAAAGCGAGCATGACAATCGGGAGCATCAGTCCCCACAATAAGGTCCACATTCTCAACCAGTCAAAGAAATCACCTTGTGAGGTATATCCTAAGTGGTTCTGGATAAACGAACCGGACTGAATTCCGCCTGAAATGAACGTGAGATAAAGAACGGATGAGATAACGCCGGCAACAGCAACGTAAGGCCAGAGGAGCATCCATTTTTTTATATTAAAAAAACACAAAAGTCCGGTGGTGACCATGACGGCAATAAAACTGTGGGCATGGGTCACGGGCAGTATTCCAGCCAAAATACCGGCAACAATTAATATATTTGTCTTAATATTTTTTGCCAATTTGTCTTCTCTTGAAACAACATAAAAAAGACCTAAAATAGCCCAGACTCCCAAAGCCGTACCGAACAGAAATGCACGTTGAGGCAGAAGCAATCCGTCAACCATACTTCCGGCATACCACTGGTAATTATCATGGCGGCCGTAATCAAGCATTATGTTTGAAGGCAGAAAAGAGAACGAGTGATTTTGCCAGGCATCTCTCAAAAAATCAATAAAACCCAATCCACCGGCCAGAAAAAATATCATAACTGCGACCACAGCCAGTTTTTTGGAACGGGTCAGAAGATACATTAAAAAATAAAGACCGGTCAGCAAAACCAGCACCATCAGAACAGAAGGCAAAATAAAAGCCGGTCTTAGTGGCAGTCCAAGCCGCATTAAAAATCCCGACAGCATATCAGCCATAAAAGGATAAGTGAACTTGCCGCCGGCATAAAGCGGATGATAAGCGAACCAATACCGAGGACTTTTGAAAGCGAAAATATTTGCAATCGCGATATGAAGAGCCCAATCGCTCCAGACATTCACATGGCCGGCATATATACCATCATCCTTAAAATACAGTATCTTCGAGAAGAGTATTGAAAAATAAGTTCCGAGCGTTAGAATTAAGAAGAGTATGTAATAAAGGTGGCTTTTTACCGATTGTTTTAATATCCTGAACATAATATCTTAAATTAATATACTATACCCTGGATGAATAATAAACTATATATCGTCGTTCTGATAACCGCCGGACTTTTAGTCCATTTTCTTTATTATGGCAATCCGAATCAGGTTGTTTTCGATGAGGTCTGGTACGGCCGCCACGTAAATGACTATATCAAAGGAACTTTTCATTTTGACGGCCATCCGCCCTTAGCCAGAATGACAATCTCCGGTTTTGCAAAACTTATGAACTATCAGCCGAATTTTTCTTTCGAGAATATCGGCGAAACATATCCGGATAAACAATATTTTATCCTTAGATTCCTGCCGTCTCTGGCCGGAGCCGTTCTACCGACGGTAGTTTATCTGATAATGCTCGAACTCGGCATAACCCCTTTTACTTCATTTCTGGGGGCGTTATTGCTCGTGTTCGATAACGGTCTTCTGGTCCAGACACGTTTTCTGTTAATGGACGGTTTCCTATTGCTTTATGGTTTTCTCTCGCTTTTATTCTATTTCAAATATCGGAATACCCATAAGAAAAAATTCCTGTTTCTGACCGGAGTATTTGCCGGTTGTTCGTTTGCGGTAAAATGGGTCGGCCTTTCGTTCTTTGCGGTCCCGGTAATTTTTGAAGGATTGGATATTTTAAAAAATATGTTCCGGAACGGGTTTGGCTATCTTAAAAACCTGAAAACCCTGACAACTCTCGTAGCTTTGGTTGTCGTACCGGTCATAGTTTATTTTTCAGCAGTAATGGCTTACGCGGGAATACTGCATAGGTCCGGCACCGGCGATGCATTCATGAGCGCAGGCTATCAAAAAACCCTCGACGGCAACCAATATCAGAACGATCCGAACATAGAAGTACCGAACATTTTCAGCCGTTTCTGGGAACTTAACAAACAAATGTACCTGGTCAATCAGGGCCTGACCGCAACCCATCCCTATTCAAGTTTATGGTACACCTGGCCGTTCATGTTCAGACCGATATATTACTGGGTCAGTTCATCTGTCACCCCGCCCGACCCAGGTTATTCACGCATCTATTTCATCGGCAATCCCGTTGTCTGGTGGTCATCGAGCGTCGCGATACTTTATTCCTTACTTCTCATCGGCGGTTATCTCTGGAAAAAACTTAGAAGATATGAGAGCAGGTCCGAATATGTAACCCCAATTCTTTTTATCCTTATTTCAGGATACATCCTCGACCTTCTGCCCTATGTCGGGATAAAAAGAATAATGTTTCTCTACCACTATCTTTCGGCGATGATATTTGCCGTCATGATCATGGCTTACCTTCTGGATAATTATTTCAAACAAATTACACATAAACACGGTAAACTTTCGGTTAAAAAAGATCCCCAGAAAATGTTTTTGGTCCTGGTTGTACTTGCAGTAATTTCTTTCATCTATTTCGCGCCTCTAAGCTACGGCACACCTTTATCAGATAAGGCCTTCCACGCCAGAGTTTGGTTCTCAAGCTGGGAATAAAAAAGCCGCTACATTGCGGCTTTGATGAAAAAATACACAACAAAAGGAAGACTGGCACAAATCACGATTATCCCCCATTTTTTACAAGACTTAATATCTTCGTTATATTTCTTTTTCTCTTCAGTTGTAAAGCTTGCATATTCGAGGCTCGGAAGGCTAATCTTGTCCTTCTGTTCTAAAGCTCCGCCGTACAAACTCCAACCTATGGCAAAAATAAATATCGCCAGGACAAAAGCGGCCGGATAAGACAAAAGACTCATTTCTCAACCACAAAAGACATATCGCTTACGCAGATTAATAAAATAGAGATGCGAGGTCAAGGCCTTAGTCTAGTTCGTATTTCTTGGCCTTTTGATAGAATTCCTCTATCTTGTCCCAGTTGAGATTATCAAAAAATGATTTGATGTAAGATGCGCGGTCAGAACCGGTATCGATGAAATAGGAGTGTTCATAGACATCCATACAAAGAACCGGGACCGTACCCCAGATGCCACCGTGATTCTGGGCATCGCAGGTAAATATCCGGAGGTCCTTCTCGTACATATCCCAGGCCAGAACCGCCCAGCCGCGGGCAGCCATGCCACAGGCAGAAAAATAATTTTTAAAATTATCGAATGAGCCGTATTTTTCTGTCACTTTGCCAGCCACTTCTCCTCTTGGCACTCCGTCGCCGCCCATAACAGCAAAATAATTCTCATGAAGATAGACTCCGTTATTGGCAAAACTCTCGCCGTTCTTGAGGGCCCTTAATTCGCTGTATATCTGATTGCCTTCCGCTTTGCCGCTTTTGGCAATGGGCATCAGTTTTTCCTTGATATCGTTCGACTTATCTACGTAACCCTTATAAAGTTTGCCGTGATGTATCTCAATGGTTTTTTCAGAAATTCCCTTAAGAGAATCTGATTTATACGATAGTGTTTTAAATTCTTTTTTTGGCATGTTATTAAATTAATTTTTTATACTTAAGATCTGGTCTATCTTTTCCTTATCAAATCCAATGATTATCTTACCGTCGATATCTATGACCGGAACTCCGAGCTGGCCGCTCTTATCTATCATCTCTTCCTGGGCTTTCGGGTCCTCAACAACGTTTATATCTTTGTACTCAAAGCCCTTTTCGGTCAGGTAAGCTTTGACCTTTTTGCACCACGGACAGGTCGGAGTCGAATATATCAATATTTTATTCATAAGGTCATTATACCATAAATAATTTTGTAAATTCAAAACTTGCAAATATCCGATTTTTGTTATATATTATGTACAGCATTTTTACACATAGAGAACGTATTGAAAAGGAAAATTAGCATTTTGAGCATGGTTTTAGTGATCTTCTTGGCCGGAAGAATTTCCAAAGGTCAGGAAATCGCAAAATTAATGGTTGAAAAAGGTCTTTCAAAGATCAACAATCCCGCACGCAGGAACATCATTACGGATATGGTCTCAAACAGCGAAGAGTACGATGATCAGGGCCATCTTAAGTCTAAAAAGACCGAGAAGCGGACCATTACCGGTCCGCCGAAGCTTATAAACTTGAGCGTGGAAGAGTTATATCAGGCATTTCAAACACGGTATGAATTCTTTATCGACCCTTCCGACGAAACCGCCGCCGTCATAAACGACGTCAAATGTGCGGTCATAAAGTTCAAACCCAAACCGGACCTGAAGGTCAGAAAAACCGCCGATGAGTTCATAAACCGGACATCAGGAAAAGTTTATTTAAATCTCGACAACCTTAGTGTAGTTAAAGTTGAAGGAAACATAAACTATCATTTCAGTTTCGATGTCAGTTCAATCTTTATTCTTTTTATCCCTATCAATGTAGACGTTTATAATTTCGAGTTTACAGTTGAGTATACCGAATATAAAGATATGGTCATTGAAAAATACCTGACCGGCACCGCTGATTATGAAGTGAGGAAACGCGGCACAGAAAAATATACTTATGCTCTGGGAAATTACCGATCAAGATAAAACCCGCAAAAGCGGGTTTTTAAAAAACATTGCCACAAACAATTTTCAAAATATTAAAAAAAGATAAAAGAACAAAAGCCCGCCTGGGTGTTTTAACCACGCCTCACGGCAAAGTTTTGACCCCGTCTTACGTCATGGTCGGCACTTACGGACAGATCCGGAACCTGTCTCCGGCTGATATTAAAAAAACAAAAACCCAACTTATAATTGCCAATACTTTCCACCTTTGGCACAATCCGAGACCTTTTAATTTCGGCCGGGTTGCAACAATGACCGACAGCGGAGGGTTTCAGGTTTTATCTCTTGCCTTTGGAAATAAGAGTAAGGTCGGCAAATTTATGACTGGTGACGCCAAAGCCCAAAAAGATTTTAAAAGAACAAGGGTAAAAATAAGCGGCAAGGGAGTTGAATTTTATTTTAACGGTAAACTATTCTTTCTTGGTCCGGCTTTATCTATGAAAATTCAAAACCGCATCGGTGCGGATATTATATTTGCTTTCGATCACATCACCTCGCCTTTGGATAATTATAAATATAATCAAAAAGCCGTCGCACTGACGGATAAATGGGCCAAAATTTGTCTGGAAGTTCTAAAAAGGAAACAGGAGCAAGACGGGAAGCGAAGCGAAATCCACTCCCAGTCGTTATTCGGCATTGTTCAGGGTGGGATTTTCAAAGACCTTCGAATAAAAAGCGCGAAAAGCATCGGTAGTATGCCTTTTGACGGTTTCGGCATCGGCGGCTCATATACCAAAAAACAGATCTCTAAAATTTTAAAATGGATCATTCCCTATCTGCCCGAAGAGAAACCTCGCCACCTTCTCGGGGTAGGCAAATTGGAAGATATCCTCGAGGCCGTCTCAAACGGCGTCGATACTTTCGATTGTGTTATTCCTACCCGAGAAGCTCGCCACGGCCGCCTGTACACCTCAACTGGCACACTGGATGTTATGCGAGGCAAATTCTCGGACGATAAAAAAATAATTGATCATAGATGCGGCTGCCCGACCTGTAAGTCAAAAATTTCCCGAAGCAATATCAGAAAACTGCTAAAAAGCGCTTCACCCAAAGAGCTCGCCCGAGGCCAGCGTTACGCCCTCATGCACAATATGTGGTTCTTCAATGATTTTGTCGAGAAAATACGTGACTCGATCACCAAAGGAAAGTTTACCCAGTTCAAATTACAATTCTTGACAAAATTCAATAAATAGATTAGACTATACTCGCACATTTAAAACTTCCTAGGAGCCAAAATGCGCACCTTGGTACTGGCCGCTTTCATTGTTCTGGGTTTTTCATTTGGACTAATGACCGACCATTATTTTGCCCCTGCTACCGTTGAGGCCCAAGTTGAGAGATCAGAAGCTAGATTCCAATTTCAAGCACTCGGAAAATGGGATTACTCCGGAAAATCAAATAATAATATTTACTACACTTTGGCCGCAATCTGCGACACATATACGGGAACATTAATTTATAGCTCCGGCGATAAAGGCGGTATATGGGGAGTCCCTAACAGTTGCGCTAAAAATCCCCGTTAAATAAAACCAAACCCCGACATTTCGTCGGGGTGTTTTTATTATTGGACCATCGGAACACTGTTCTCGTCATGGCCGGAAGGTTCTCCGGATTGTTTGTTAATAACATAAAGGTAGACTATCTCGAGAATACCGAGAGTATTTATAATCATTAAAGCGATGAACCACCACTTATCATCATGTTTGGCGGCATACCAAAGGGCCCGATACTTCCAGTAAAGTGTCCAGACAAGGAGAGCTAAAACAATGGGCGTAAAGACCGCCGAGAAAAGACCCATATTCATTCCGCCGTAGGCGGATAAGTTAGCATAGTTCATGAAAAAATTTGCCATAATTTTACTTCCGAAGTTGTTTTAGTAATTTGATATCTTGAGCCACTTTGTCCGGCTTCGTCTCAAGGATAAAATCAACTCCAGGAAATGCTTTAAGAAGATTAATAAAGCCGTCCTTGCCTATCTTACCATCACCAATATGGTCGTGTCTATCTTTATGTTCGCCCAGACCAACCTTGGAATCATTTGAATGAATGAGCTTTATTTTTTCAAGCCCGATGGTTTTTTTGAGCATCGCCATGGTTTCAGCCATTCCGTTCTTGGTCTTAATATCATAACCCGAAGCGAACATATGGGCAGAATCAAGACAAACACCAATATTCTTATTGTCACCCATTATCTCTTGAAGTTCTTCAAAAGTATCTCCGATGGTATTTCCCGAACCGGCTGATATCTCAAGCAGAAATTGGGTTGTGCCTTTGTAACTTTTCATCACCGCCTGAACACCGGAAGTAACAAGCTTTAACGCTTCAGCGCGTGTAAAATCCTTGGAACTGCCCAGGTGGGTCATCAAATATTTTGCACCGAGAAGACTCCCGCGCTCAAGTTCCTCTCGGATAACCTTGATCGATGCTTCTCTTGTTTTTTCGTTACCTGAAGCAAAATTTATATAATATGGAGCGTGGATATAACAATTCTCCTGGCCGTATTTTTCCATCTCTTCTTTAAATTTTTTGATAACTTCAGCGTCGATCTTCGGTGCCGGCCCGCCTTGAGGTGACCGCGTGAACATTTGAAAAACTTCGCAACCTAAATCAGCCGCGTTTTTCGGCGCATTAATCACCCCACCTGCGATAGATACATGACACCCAATTCTCATGTTATAACTTGCTGGTCGCTTCCGCCTAAGATCAGGGCGGATACGCTCTTGGCCAAGCCAGCTGCGTTCTAAACTGTCTGTGTTTTAAATTATATTCTCTTTTTTTAACTCTTCCAAAATATCTTGCGGAATCGGAATTTGTTTGCCGACCGGACTGATTCCGGGATAACGCCAAGCACTGATTACTATCTTTTGATGAGATTTTGGTTTTGTCCGGTACATTGCCCAAATTTCTGTCGGTTTTTTCTTGTTCGGCCCTAACTGCATCACCCCGATAGTTTGTTCGGCTATTCCCTCTTCGATACGGCTCGGAGTCCTGATTATCCTTTTAACCCGGTCCGGGGTCAGACCATAAAAAGCCATCTTCCTTAAAACATGTTGGGTCCAGTGGTATTTAGCATCGTTTTTCGGAATTTTAAACATTACAAGCTTATGATACACGTATTCCAGGAAAATCAAAAACTCCCTTACGGGAGTTTTTGATTGGCAAGGATTAGTAGCTGTCGCCGCCTCGGCCGTAGCCTCCGCGTCCGCCGCCAAATCCACCACGTCCACCGCCACCGCCACCGAAGCTCCTTCGAGGGCCTCGTTCGGCAGGCGGTCTGGCTTCATTGACAACCAGCTTCCTGCCTTCGAACTCTTTACCGTTCAAACCGTCAATTGCGGCCTGGGCTTCATCATCGTTCGACATTTCGACGAATCCGAAACCTCTTGAACGACCCGACATTCTGTCCATGAGGACAGAAGCAGAATCGACTGAACCGTATTGAGAGACCATGCTCTTCAAATCGGCATCAGTGGTTGAGTAGGGCAGATTGCCTACATATAATTTCTTCACCTAATTGTTTAGATCGAGGAGAAAATAAACCAAGAAAAATTCATGGTAACCCTCCCCTGACCTATCTATTTTTAGTAGGAACGACCTCCCGTCAGTTCCTACTAAAAGCTTAGAGGAAACGCGAGAAAAACCTACAATGCCTATATGATATCATAGAACGGCTTTTAAGGCAAGCCCGATGGCTAAACCCTAAAATCCCGAGTATAATGGAGTAAACTTCGATGCAAATGTACAAAAAAACCCTTCTTATCTTCGGCCTCGGTTTTCTGGCGCTTTTAGTGTTCACCGCCTTCAACCATAAATCGGAAACGGACAACAATACCGCTAGTATTCAAAATCAGAAAACAATAAACATCGGCGGAGAAATTTTAAACGTCGAAGTTGCGGATACTCCGGATAAACAGGTTCTCGGCCTTTCATACCGCACTTCAATGGTCGAGAACCACGGAATGCTCTTCATATTTCCTCTGCCCGAAACGCCTTCGTTCTGGATGAAAGACATGCATTTTCCACTTGATATGCTCTGGGCGGATAAGAGCGGCAAAATAGTCGCTGTCACAAAAAACATCTCACCTGACACCTATCCCGCAACTTTTCAACCACCGTCGCCTGTTCTCTATGTTATCGAGGTTAACGCCGGCTGGTCGGACAGAAACAATATCAAACCCGGCGATATTGTTCGGTTTTAGTAATTGACAAATTTGATTTAATATTGTAATGTATAAGAATCGTGTCCGGAGGTGTAAATGGAAAGAGAAGAGTGGCTCAAAATATGTGCTTATAAGATCTACGAATTAAGACTAAGATACGAAGTACCGGGTACGGCAGAAATAGATTGGCAGTTGGCTCAATTTTTCCTTCCTGGCAAACGCGTGTGGGTTTACTCGGATGGCAGCGAAAAATGGAATTGGGAAAAAGAAGACGATCAGCGGATAGAAAACCTTAACTTGGTTCTAAAAAGGTCCTCATGAGGACCTTTTACTTTTCTTTGCCGAAGAGTTCCTTTAGTCTTTTGAGAAATTTCCGGCCTTCATAAGTGGCTCCAAGTACCCCAAGCCCGACCAGAATTATAACCAGAGGATAAAAAACCGACCAGAAACTCGCGGCAAAACTAAGCAAACCGAGATTCCTCAATAAAAATGCGAGACCGAGAAGAAGTATTGCCAGACCAAAAACGTACATATATGTAAGTATACCACAAATCCTATTTCCTGCCCAAAAGAGAGTGAACTATGCTTATAACCGCTTCTTTGATACGCTTCCTATCCTCTTTGTCTTTCAAAGCATGCCAAAGAGGCGGTGCTATCGAGATCAAGATTATCAGCAAAATTATCGGCAGCAAGTAATGATCGACATTCGGTATAGTGCGGCCGAGAAAATAACCGGCCAACGGCATTCCAAGTCCCCAGACGAGGCCGCCGAAAAAATTATAAAAAACGAATTGACCATAGTTCATCTGTCCCACCCCGGCCACTATCGGCGCGAATGTCCTGACCACCGGCATAAAGCGGGCAAGAACTATAGTCTTACCTCCATATTTCTCGTAAAAAACTCTGGCCCTCTCGAGATGAGCTTTGTGAAATATAACCGAGTCCTCACGAGTAAATATTTTTACTCCTATTCGGCGCCCGAAGGCATAGCCGACATTATCGCCAAGTATCGCCGCAACCGCCATCAATAAAATTAAGGGTACAATTCCGAGAAATCCTTGCGAAGCTAAAAACCCAGCCGTGAATAACAATGAATCTCCAGGAAAAAAGAATCCTATCAATAATCCCGACTCGGCAAAGACAATAAAAAACAGGCCCAGATATCCGGCTGTTTTAATCAGAGCAACGAGATCAATTCCAAGAAAAGTTCCCATATAATTCAGCGTTACCAGTTAATTTTACTACAAACATCAGACCATCTGTATATCGACAAATTCCTAAAAATGTGGTATAAATCAGCCAGTTCTAAGGTCCCTTGAAAATATCAAAATGTTCGATATCCTGGCTCCACCGCCTGCTCCTAAAGAAAAGTGGCTCTTATTTTTTAAAATAGCACTCATCAACATTACAGTAGTCACGGGATTATTTCTTTTGTCAGCCCTGATAACAGGCCCAAGTCCATTGTTCAGAACACTCAAACCATACCTGAATGTTCACATCAGCTTCCTTTATCCGATATCTGACCTTGGTAAATTTTTTCTTACCAGTAGCATTACCATCGGAGCGGAAGAAATTCAGTACCGCCTTCTGCCGTGGCTGTGTTTACTATTGCTTATAATGTTCATTAAATTGTGGGAGTCCCGCAACAATGAACTTATCGGGAACGAAGCCGGAAAATTCTTTTACTTTCTCGCTTGGATACCTTTCATCATCGGTAATTATTTGTGGACGCTCGGCCATTCCGACTCTTTACCCATCCTCGGGCCAATATTCTTTGTCGGCCTGACCTGGAGCTGGTTAGTAATCAGGACGAGAGAATGGCAGCTGGCCGTCCTTTCACATATCTTCGCAAACACTTCGATATACTTTTTTATAAAAATACTCCTTCTATGGGGAGTTAAATGGTAAAACCGCCTTTGTCCTGCGGTTTTTAATTTGGCAAAAGTTTGCCGACTACGACCAGGCGTTGTTTGCTTGTCCATAAGGGTGTACAGGTTACCAGGGTTACTTCCTGTTCGGAACTCTGGCTTAAAATGGAAAAATCGCTCGGCTCGATGACTTTTTTATCGATAACCTGGTAGTGATATATCGTCCCTTTCCAGACAACCGTGAAAGTATCATCCATTTGTATCTTATCTAAAGAGAAAAAAGTATTGTTTATCGGCGGAAGATAACGGAAACGGTGTCCGAAAATTACCGTATTCCCTCCTTTATCCGGAGTGGATGTACCCGGGAAAACCCAGCCGCCTTTCCAGAGTATCGACAGTTTATCAGATTCAAACAATGGCATATCGACGCCTATCTTTGAAATGACCAGCCGATCGGTAACATTAAGGTGGTTCGGGTCAAATTTGACCGACGGAACAGGAGTCGGTGTTGCCAGGCTTATACTCACCTGCTGAAGAAATTTGTTTTGAGAATTTTGCGCTTCTTCATTTTGGGCTATTACTTCGAGAGTGGCATAATCGTCCGAAACGCCGAAAGAAATAAAAGGCAAAAGAATTCCGGCAACACCCACCAGCAACAATATCAATCCTATCTTAAAATATAGCGGTTTAGGCATCGTCATTAAAAAAATTTAATTTTTATAGCCGGTTGAGAGCAAAAACTTAGGCAGGAGGTCAAAACCAATTATCATCATTAGGAGTCCCGTCATGGCCGAGGCGGTAAATATGGATATCATAAATCTCTCGAACAAAGATGAATCAGTATCAGGAAGGCAACAAGTTGAGTAACCAAAAACCTGAGGCGGTAATACCGGAACAAACTGCCCGCCAAAGCTTTGGGACGGCTGGGAACCGGAGGAGTCCGGCGTCGGAGTCGGAGTTACTACAGAACCCTCACCGGGTATCGGAGACGGACTTGGCGGAACATAAGGTTCACAGCCGTAACATCCGCCGCCGATAGGCGGAGGGGGCGGATTTGGATTAGGTATATTGGTCGGAGTTGGTGTATCAGAAGGGTCCGGAGTCGGAATCGGTGTATCAGAAGGGTCAGGTGTTACTTCAGGAGTTACCGAAGGTTCAAGAGTTGGCGAAGGTGTAGCCGTGACCATCGGAGTTGTTGAAGGCGTAGGAGTTGGTGTTGGGGTTACAGAGGGAATTGCTGAAGGTGTGGGTATCGGAGTAGGCATTGATGTTGGCGAGGGTGAAGGACTTGGAGTGACTGAAGGAAGCGGGCTTAGAGTCGGAGTTGGACCTACACTTGGATGAGGAGTCGGCGTATAAGTAGGATGCGGAGTGGTGGTCGGTCGAGGTGTCGGGGTTGAAGAAGGCGTACAAACTGGACTCGGTGTCGGAGTCGGATGAAAGTTTTTTCCGCAAAAAGTTATATGGCTAAAAGGATACTGGCCGTGTTGGGTAATACTGCCCCGACTGCCGCCCGAATTAACATAAGAAATATCGCCCTCTTTGGTTATCACGCCGGATACACCCGGATCGGAATTCCATTTCACGATATTGCCGTCCCATTCAACGCCGGTTTGGTATCCGTCTGAACCGGAAGCGCCGTCAGTATCCGGACCCGTACCGCCTGAATCGTATTTTACAATACCAAAGTCAAAACCGCGGTCCTTACATTCATAATCTGGGCTGTCGTGAGCCGAAACAGAAAATATCAAGGGCTGGATGATATAAGACGCCAAAAACGCCCCAACATAAAAAGCGATAATAAATCTTTTGGTAAGATCTTTATTAAAACTTGAATTCATAGTACTGACTAAGAGACGCTCGCCCTGAAAAAACTCTTAAAACTGAAGGGTCTTATCGTCCGGTTAAATCCGGCAAAGACCGGTTTGAAAACCATCTTAAGCTCTTTATCGGTAAAATCAAGGATAGACGGATATTTTACAACAAGTTCGTTAACTATCCCGTCCTGCTGTTTTTTTATTTGGGCGACCTTGGACAAGGCAACATGTGAAAAAGCTATAAGCACATAGGCCGGGGTCCAGAGTTTGGGAAAAAGTTCCCATATCCTTCTTTCGATAAGCCACTTGGTCTGATAATCCGGGTCTGGACTTTCATTGATGCTTTTCAAGTTGTTGAGAGAGAGTTCGGTCATTGCATCGGTGTCAGGTTTTCTTAAGGTCCCGAACTCGGCGAAAACTTTTTCAAAATTAAAGGAATTTTTCCTTAGGAGGTCGAGCAAAACAGTGCAGTCCTCAAAACCGATGTTCATACCCATGCCGTAAAAAGGCGTAATGGCATGACAGGAATCACCTATCAGAAGTATTTTGTCCTTGTAATGCCAGGGTCCGCCTTTGACCTGGAAAAGCTGGGAGGAAGGATTTTTGAAAAATTGCTCCTCAAAATCCGGCACCAATTTTATAATTTCAGGATATTCACGGGTTAAAAAGTTTTTAAGTGCGGCCGGGTCGCTGATCGACTCGAGGGAATCTTCGCCGGCTACCGGCATGAACAAAGTTGAGACGAACTCCCCTGCCTTGGTCGGAAATGAAATGAACATCGAGTTTTTGCGTGGCCAGACATGGACGAGATTTTTCTCGAGAACGGAATTCCCGTTCCTGTCGGCCGGTATTCTCATTTCCTTATAACCGACCTCCAACTTAGATTCGTCGAACTTGAACAAATTTTTATCAGTAAAACTCTTTCTGACCACAGAGAACATTCCGTCGGCGCCGAAAATGTGGTCATATTTCCGGCTTAACTTTTCGCCGGTCCCGTTGATCGTAAAAATAATCTCACCGGTATCCTGTTTGATGTCTTCGCAGACGTAAGAGAAAAAGAAATTAACTTTTTTTGTTTCGAGAGCTCTTTCTATCAGAACGGTATTTAAATAGCTCCGGTTGACGGTGTGTATCGCTTCCGAACCGCTGCCGTATTTCTGTATCTGGTCCTCGCCATTCCCGGTATGTATCCTACGGCCGTAGGCAGGATTGGTGTTGAGGCGGATAGTTTTTTCGAGGCCGGCATAACGTAGAGCTTTCCAGCCGCGGTCCGACAGGGACAAAGCTATCGTCCGGCCTTCGCCTCCGTTCATCTTCCGGGGATCATTCCGTTTTTCATACACATCAACCCCAAAACCGGCTTCCGCCAAAAGCGTAGCCAAAAGCGCCCCGACCAGACCGGAGCCGATAATGCATATCTTCTTTTCGCTCGCAAATATATCCATAAATATGGCCAAATAGACGGTAAGAGCCGCCAATGGCGGTCTTTTGTCGCTGCTATATTTTATCACAAAAAAAATTAGAGTCAATAAGCAAGGCGCCGCGTAAAGCGGCGCCTTAAAAAGTGAGAATTCAGAGCTTTACTTTACCGTAGTTGCAAAGTTTTTGAGCAAATTATATGCAGGCTTTTGAGTACCATTATAACGGAGGAGGCCGAAGAAATTTTCATTGGTGTTGGGATTGGTGCCTGAATCCTTATAAGTATAGACGAACAAAGGCCCTGCCCAGTCATAGTTCCGCCACAAGCCGACAGCATCCTGAATTATCGAGGCCTGCCCGTCTTCGGTTACGGAATCAGGACCGCCAGTCGGCGCGCCGAATTCGGTCAACCATATTTTTTTATACGAGTCTCCGTTCGAAGCCATCACGCTAAGCAAACCCGAACCGGTCTGAAGCATCTGGGGCCAACTGTTCCTCGGAAAATCAGAGGAAGGTTCACCGGGATAAGAGTATGGATGAAATGCAACCGCATCAAAATACGGCCCGGCTCCGGCTTTATAAATCGACGACAAAAAACCGGCGGCATAAATATCACCGTAATCAGGGTCAGCTGAACCGAGACCGCCCAAAATAACGGTCGCGGAAGATTCCTGTTTTTTTATCACCAAGAATACTGCTCTTAAAAGTTCGGCATATGCTCCAGGGTTAGGTACAGGTTTCCAGAATCCTCTCATATTCGGTTCATTCCATATTTCCCAAGTGGTAATGCCTTTGGAGGAGTACCGCCTTACAACAGTTGACACAAAATTAGCAAAAGTATTGTCATCTGCCGGCGGACACCAGGCAGTATGACATCCGGAAATCCTGGCCCAAGCCGGGACATTGTCGATTATCGGCAAGAGCTTTATATTTCTCACGTTCGCACCTGCAACGAGACGATCAATTTCTGACCAGTCATAATAATCCGGACCGGACGGCTGGACAGAAGACCAGTCGATATCAAATCTTAGCCAACCAATGTTCATCGATGCAATATCGTCTAAACGGGAATTGAGTTCGTTATCGGTTAAATTATAAAGCAAGGACTGGCTGACCGATAAACCGAAACGGTAATTAAGCTTTGCGGGTTGAGGAGTTTTTAAATTAACGACAACCGGCATGCTCCTGACGGAATACCAAGTAAATACCAGAATGATAAAAAAAAGAACAACCAATCCGTACAGGAATTTTTTGTTGAGTAAATGCTTTTTCATATCAGTTTTCTTTTACGAGATTATAGATAAAAAACGAGACAAAAGATATCCCGAAACAAGCCACACCAAAAGTATCTTCGCGCGGAAAATCAACAAAATGAGTCAGCGGCATATCGAGGGTCCAGGGATGAGATATCGCGTTCCCGGCAATATAAACCCAGCCGGCAAAACTGAAAACAAACAACGTCAAACTAAGCGAACGAATAAGTTTTAATTCGTATTTATTCAAGCTATTGGGCGAGTAGTTGTTTTACCGTCTGATAAGCCGGTTTTTGAGTGCCGTCATATCTTATTACGCCAAAGAAGTTCTCGTTGGTGCTCGAAGAGGTACCTAAGTCTTTATAGGAATAGAAGAACATTGGTCCGGCCCATGAATAGCCCCGGACCAAATTAATAGAATCCTGATACATCGACGCTTGTAATGCTTCGGTAACATGATCCGGGCTGGCCGAGAAGTTATAATTATTAACGTCTGCAACGGCTCCTGGCCCTCCTGTAGGTGCGCCATATTCGGTTAACCATATCTGTTTAGCCGAATCTCCGTTGGCCGACATTACACTTCGCAAACTTGTGGGTGTAGAGGACATCTGCGACCAGGCATTCCAAACCGCGTAGTAAGAAGGCATGGCCGGGAATGAATATGGATGAAAACCGACAGCGTCAAAGTAATTTTTGGCTCCCGCCTGATACATACTGGTTAAGAAATCTACTGGCGATATAGTTGAACCTTGAGTGGCGGCAGGAGCCAATCCTGCCGATATAACAGTTGCGGAAGAATCTACGCTTTTGATCGCATTATAGGTTGCCGTCAAAAGATTTGCATAAGCTGATGAATTAGGGCCAGATTGCCAAAAACTATTGATATTGGGTTCGTTCCATATTTCCCAAGTATGGACTCCTTGAGGTGTATAACGTTGAACAACAGCTTTGGCAAAATTTGCGAAAGCATTATTATCAGCCGGCGGACACCATTTATTAGAAGTACAATTAGCCGGCCGAGCCCAAGGTGGAGTCGAATCAATAACCGGCATAAGCTTTATGTGATGCGAATTGGCTGCACTTATTAAATTATCTATAGCTGTCCAATCAAAGATTGTTGAATTTAGTCCTTGCACTGATGACCAGTCGATATCAAACCTTAGCCAGCCAATATGCAAAGCCACTAAATCATCCATACGAGCATTTAGTTCAGCACTTGATAAAGGTAGGAAACTTTCAGCTACAGAAAAACCAAAAGAATAATTCTGGGTTACAGTTGGTGACGGAGTTGGAGTCGGTGTCGGAATTGCCGTAGGAACGGGCGTAGGTATCGGAGTTGGAGTTGGGGCAGGTGTCGGAACAGGAGTTTGGCTTGGAGTGGCAGTAGGAACCGGAACAGGAGTCGAAGTCGGGGTTGAAGAAACAGTATTCACGAACACTTCGAGCGTTGCCGGTTCATAGCCAACATTGCCGGCGCCATCTGTCGCAGACATTCCATACCACCAGGTTCCGGCGGAAGGAGTATCGGCCCAGGAAGAATTCCAGTTGTCGGTATAAGGTGTCGCTGTCTTTGCTAAACTGACCCACTGGCAGGTGGTTTTTACTGTTTCGCTGCAATTTGAAGAATTATATGATGCCCGACTGAAGCCGACTTTAGATAAGTGAGAGCCACCGGTATCAGAAACAGTAAAGGTTGCCAGAACTGAACCGCCAACGTTAAGGGTTCGAGGTTGAACATCAAAAGCGTTTACTTTCGGTCTTATAGTGTCGCTGCCGGTCGGAACAGGTGTCGGAGTCGGAGTAGGTGTCGGAGGCGTAGTAGGTCCAGGTCCTCCTGAACCGGGCGTAGGCGTCGGAACCGACGTTGAACTCGGCCTCGGTGTCGGAGTTGGTGTGGGCGTAGGAGTCGCAGTTGGTGATGGAGTTGCAGTAGGTGTCGAGGCAGGATTTACGATAACCTGTATCTGATATGGCTCGTATCCGAAATTACCGCCATTATCAGTTACATATATACCATACCACCATGTTCCAAGAGCAGGAGAATTATCAGCACTTGAAGACCATGAATCTAATCCGCTTGTAGGATACAATCTTCCGCCACTGACCCACTGACAACCGGTTTTTACCGAAGCATTGCAGTTGGTTGAATTATATAAAGCCCGATTGATACCAACACGACTCAAATGTGAACCACCAGAATCAACTACTGTAAAGGAAACTTTAACAGAGCTACCAACATTTATATTTCGGGGTTGAACATCAAAAGAAGTTACTTTGGGTTTGATAGTATCCGCACCCGGAGTCGGGGTCGGAACAGCAGCTGTAACTATGACCTCGACTGTAGCCGGTTCATAGCCGAAATTATTGGCACCGTCCACCACCATAAAACCGTACCACCAAGTACCCTGGCCAGGGTTATCCATCAAAGTCCCGGTCCAGGAATCGAGGCCAGAAGAAGTATTTGAATTTGCAACGCTTATCCAGTCACAACTTGACTTATCAGCGACATTACAACCGGAGGAGCTATACGGCGCACGGTTAAGAGCAACACGGACAATATGAGAGCCACCAGAGTCGGTAACATTAAAAGAGGCGGTGGCATAATTGCCCGCACTGATAGTCCGGGGTTGCATATCGAAGGAACTTACAATCGGAGGAGTTGTATCAAGGCCGGGAGAAACCAAAGCGGCGTACTGTTGAGGATTCTTCCCGCCCTGAAGAGAACCGTGTAAATTAGCAAGATCAAAAGTAAACGAAAACGGGGATAGGAAATATCCCGCCAATATTATGACGGCCAAGGCAACCAAGATACCCGCAATGTATAATTTTCCCTCCGAATTGTTGTTCATTGGAAATAGTAAGTCCTGGCCTGAAAAAGCTAAATTTAATGATGTCATTGTAGCAGTTTAAAACTGTTTCTACAAGACGTTTTTCCGGCTTAAAACTTACGTAATTTTTTTAAAATTTACATTAAAAAAACGAATTAAAAAACGTGGAAAAAATGACTATTCTTACAAATATTTTACCGTAACACTATCAAGGTTTATTACTGTTTAATACGGATGAACGATACTTAACCATATCTTGAACAGGAAACCTCTTAAATACATATGGTCAAGGCGTATCATCCCGCGGATAATTTTTTCTTTAGGGGTTTGAGAGACTGTTATCATATTATCTACTCCCCACTTAACCGCATCCCGAAGTTCTTTATCGATATTCTTTTCGATCATAGTCTTATGAAGTCGCGTATAACTGTCGTTGGTTGGACCATCGAGAGAAACATTACATGCCAAAAGTTTGGGATCAATAATATGCGGGAGAGTTTGTGCCTTATCCAACGCCCCGGCCATATATAAGTTAAGCATTGTACGGGTACATTTTTCACATTTGCCGCAATTATAAGTACCTTTGACATTGCGGTTACAGACCCGTAGATATTTCAATGCAAGCGGGGATTTGGCAATGAAATCCTCAACTTTCTTAACTCTTATGGTTTCGGCACCGTCGTGTTCAAATTGTAAAACTTCACTGCTCCATAAATAATCAAGCTCCGGACTCGAACCGTACGGCATATTCTGTTCATAGCTGAAAGTTGAAGCAATGTATATTTTTTTAAGTCCGCCTCGAAGGCATAACCCCATCGCTCCGAGATTTCCACCGTGAGTATATTCAGGGTTTAACATCGGCTCTGTCAATACCTGAACGTTTGTTTCAACTTCTATCACTTCCTTGCCCGTTTCTTTGGCGACCGCTCCGATTCTCTCACTTGTTTCTGACCATAATTGTTTGTTGCGAATATCGATATCATTGCCATTAACCAGTATTAAGTGTGTGAGGGGGTCAATTTTGTCATGTTCATGTTTAAGAAAAGTATGAAAGGAGTCCACCCCTCCGGAAAAAAACATTGCAACTTTATCCGGAGATGCGGAATCCCTGGCAGTATTCTTAACTTTTATCTCTATTCTATTTAACCTTGGGTCTTTTAAGTTCCAGCCCAAAAGAACGTCTTGGGCCTTGTGCATCCCTTCATAGAGTTTGGCGCTTATCGTTCCGTCTATCTCGAGAGATTGATCAAAATACATCGAAGGTATCAATAAAGCCGCAGCGAAAGGACTTGCATCTTCATAGATAAAATTCCTATATTTAAGTGGGAATTTAAAATATACTGTGTCAATACCTACCGGCCTTATCTTGCAGTCGGCCATCAGAGTAACGGTGTCACTATCTATCTTCGTTCGAATGTTGGATATTTTCATGGTTCAGTTTATATTTTATTGGCAAATGCATTATCCATTGACCGGACAAAATACCCGCGTAGTTTTTCCGGAAACTCGGAAATAACGTCCGGGGCGGACCATGCCCGGTTTTTTATCTGAACGGATATTTCTTCCCGCGAATCAATAATTTCCCCAAGATCTATCAACACGATATTACCTGAAGCATCCAGACCAAAATTGTCTGCTATATTAAAATATTTTTCCGCCAATGAGTGCTCGAACAGCATCAGACAAAATTTGACCACCCGGTCTATCTTATCCTTTGATTCGTCCGCGCTATGTTCCATAAAATACTTACCAAGAGACTTAAGGTGGTCCTGCTCATATCCAACAGTTCCTATCATTTTCGGATTACCGAACAAATTTTTATCAAGAGGAGAAGCCATTACTTTTTCAAGAGAGTTCATGGCTATTTTTTGAGTTTCCCGATAATACTTCCTGAAAGCCAGGTCCGGCATCCTTAAATACCTGAACGCGTCCTTAAACATCATAAAATAGGACAAAAAAATTGAATTATACTTCTTTTCTACTCTGCTATTTCCCATATCATAGACCGTATACTGCCAACCGCGGCCTATCATTTTATATTCAGCTTCTTTCATATAAAATAAATATCCGACACAGGCCAAAGTATTACCGGCAAACCAGGCAAGACCAATGCCGACCAGACCGTGATCAAGCAAGAGATAAGCGGTAGCTAAGATCGTGAAGGCATAGACAGCGTTTGAAATAATAAGCGGGGTAAGTTGTTTCTTGACCCGGTACAATGAGTTTGAGAGAGAATACATGCTTACCGATAAACCTGAAAAAATAACAAGATAAAAGAAATTGATGCCCTCGGCGGAATAATTTTTACCGAAAAATGAAAGTATAAAATTGCCGCCCAGAATAAAGATAATTATTGCCGGCAAAAGTAATATGCCTATCATCTTAACGGCTTTGTCTATGTTTTTATGGAAAGATTTTTCATCAAAAGCTCCCTCGGCAAAAAGAGAACGATTGGCGGCCTGCGGAATAACATAAAGGAGGTTAGCTATCATCATAACGATATAGAAATAGGCCGCTTGGGCCGAACCGAGGTGATTAGTAATAATTATGGGCAAAAGCATTACCGGGATAAGGTTAAAAATACCGGCCACATAATTAGCGGCGCAATAATCCCAGACCTCGCGGACTATTTCCATATTCACAACAAATTTAGGTTTATAATCAAATTTCCATATCATCGCAAAAATACTCAAAATGAACCCGACCGACTGGCCGATGGCAGCGGCTGAAAATATCCCAAATGCACCCCATCTTACAAAAAGCAAAGGCAACAGCATTTTAACGAAACTGAAGATCGTATTTATAATCATTGAAAAATCAGTTTTTCGATACGCCAAAAAAACAGCATCGGTAAGGATATTTATAGACGACATGACACAGAAAATTATGAATGCAAAAAGAGTTAGCGGACTATTTCTGATAAATTCGAGCTTAGGTGATATATAAGGCAAGAACAACAGGAAAGCTGTGCTTAACAGGGTTGCAGCCGAACCAACCAAGATAATTGCGGTATTGAGTTTGTCATTCCGCTTAGTTGAATGCCACAAAAACCTGACAATAGCGCTGTCAAAACCTATCAAACTTAAAATGGCAATAATATTCATTGCCGAGATAAGAGCAGTAGCAATTCCTATCTGCTCCGCCGAAATATAATGGGCACTGATGAGCCAGAAGAAAAATCCAAATCCGGCTAAAACGGCGGTGGCCAATATAAGATAAAAAGAATTTCTGTATAAGCTGTCGTTATATAATTTAGAAATTATTTTATTAATTTTTTGACTTATTTTACCGGGAACATAAACTTCGTTTCTTTTTCGAAGTACATTTAAAAGTATATTCACGGCGTTGTCGGTGGAGTGACTATACCCTGGCATTATCTTCTTCAAATGCTCTTTATAAAATTCTCGGAATTTTACTATATCGCCGAATAGCTGAATAAGTTTTTCTGAAGTTACTTTGCTAATAGAAATTACCCATTCTTCAAGACCTAAGTCACGCATAATACCGCGGGTTTTATGTTCATACTCAATTGCAATTCCCGGTACCTGATAAGCCAGACCGAATACCATGGCATGAAATCTCGTACCTATCACAAAATCCGCCTGCTTATATGCAAGTTTTACCTTTATATAGTCGAGATCTTCGGCAATAAACGCCGCTTTTTTCGACTTGGACATCGCCATTATCCTTTCGACAACAAGACGGTCATCTTCACTGACATCAGGAAAGGTGCATTGATTTATGAATACTGGCAAAATATCCGGATATTTTTGAGCAATGTGGTCAATTAGATCGGCATGGGCTTTTTCGTAAACTGATTGTTTATCCGACAAGAGCCAGTTGCGTACGCTTAAAATAAGAATTTTTTGTTCAGGTTTTACCTTAACCAGACCGCGCAAATCAAAATCCCCTTCCGGATTAAAAGCAAAAGCGCTGTCAGGTACACGAATAATGTTTTCCGGCAGGTTGTCTTCCTTATCAACAAAATATTTCTTACTTACATCTTCCCGCAACATCACCAAGTCCATTTTTTTAAGTATTCGGGAAGCATATCTGGCTTCGTATGAATACTGAAACGGCCCGACCGATACCGGAGCGGTAACAACTTTAAGGCCCATGCGTTTGCAAAGCATTAACGTTTCAAGAGCAAACAGCAAATGCAGACGGCTGCCAAAGTTAGGCTTAGTTGTAAAGTATCCGCCTCCGACAGAAATTATCATATCAGCTATTCTGTATTCTTCGTATATCTTAGCGAGGTCTTTGGATAATACCCATGAGAATTTTTTACCAGCCTCGGCGGTTAAAAACAATGCTAAGAACGAGTACACTTTGTAAAATATATGGCTCAAGCCGGGGTGAATTTGTGAGGATGAATAAAGCTCGATAGAACCGATATTGCGTCCCTTATAAAATGAAGGGTAGTTGGACGGTTCCTCCATGCTCGAAACAGCAATGTCGGCCTTCGGGTCGATGGATAAAAGCTGATCGATCAAAACATGGGTGAGCGCTGCGTCACCTTTGTCGTCTCTGTGAAATGAATTTACGATTATGAATTTCATATTATTTATAAACCCTGGCTCCGTTGCTGTCATAGATAAGGTTTTTATTTTCATCCAAAAATTTTACAGGATAAGCATAAGCAATAGGGTCGCCATTATAGAACGCTACGGCACGCTGTTTGGTTACGTTAGCCAGGTTTAAGAATACATAAGCCGATTTCCTAACTACCCCAGGAAAAATATCATTGTCCGTCGACAAGGTAGTTAATGATGCGAATTTTGCCCGTGAATATCTGTCGGTTTGAACCGAGAGCCGGACTCCGTTGATGTTCTCCGGGTTGGCTGTAGCTATATTGGTTATCCATTCTACACCAACAACCTCAACATCATGAATAAGATAGTTGTCATAATAGGTACCGTAATTACTTAAATGGAGAACCGCTGAATAGCCGCCGATAAGTTCGCGGTCAAAAGAGGTGGAATAAGTGAAAAATACCAGAGCCATAAGCGTGGCAAAAATAATTGCTGTTTTAGAATGTCTGATAATTTTGGCCAAAATATCCCCCAACGACATACTGCCCAATACTATAATAGGGGCAATAATGAACATTGCTTGCTGCATTGCACGGAATATTCCGTATTCAGTCGAGAGCACCGGCAAAACGATGTTCATAAGAATAAACACAAATGAGAAAAATGATATAAGATAGATCTCATCATCTATGTATGTAACTACCTTCTTTTTGAACAAAACATGTATCATACCCAAAGGAGCCAGAACCTCTATCAGCTTTCCGAGAATGGAACCAAACAGTGTCATAATTTTTCCGATGTTTATACCGTGATTAATCAGCCATTGAGCTCCGCCTGTTAAAGGCACTAATTCCTGCGGTAAGGCGGAGAATGAGTATTGGCTATAAGATTTTTCGGGATAAAATATGCCCGGATTTGCTTGGGCACGTATCTTACCTATTGAATTTTTGATAAACCCCTGCATTTCTTGGTTTT
Source organism: uncultured Candidatus Saccharibacteria bacterium (assembly GCA_964513645.1). Classification (GTDB taxonomy): domain Bacteria; phylum Patescibacteriota; class Minisyncoccia; order 2-02-FULL-40-12; family GWA2-44-9; genus 2-01-FULL-39-28. The sequence continues at coordinate 162,269 of CAZENF010000003.1, read as the reverse complement.
GGTCAGGATGGCTGAAACTAAGAAGCGTATTTATATCAATCGAGCGGTTCCCCTCTCCAAAACCGTTTTGCACTGCTGAGACTGTCTCATTTATTACTTTGGATAAACCTCCTCCTGTCTGAGTGATACTGGACGTCCAGAAAAAGCTCGCCGCAAGTAAGAGAAAAATCATGCCCATAGTAATCTTACCTTTTTCATGACTGTTATAAGCAAGCAAAGACGCAAGTCCTGATTTTTTGACAAGATATGAGTCTTCAAATCTTTCAAATAGTTTGATAAGTATTGGCCGGAAAAAAACAGCTAAACCAAATATCATCAAAACCGTATATGTAGTAGAGTAGTGGGAAAATATTACACCGAAGCCCATAAGGATAAAAAGCATCCGGCGTGTAAATATTTCAAGATCAGCTGCAAATATTGAATAGAGCATAAGCCCATAGAACAGGAAGGCGGTCTCCTGGCGAATAAGAAACGGCATATCAGTGAAAAATGTTGGAAATCCGATGAAATATAAAATTCCAAGGAGAGAAATTCTCGGACCTGCCCATTTGCGTCCAGTCATGTATATAACCGGTACAGAAAAGGCAAATATTATCTGGAAAAGAAGTTTATATATGTATTGGTCAGGAATGCGGAGCAAGAATGAAAATATCGACGGAAGAATAGTAATGCTTAAACAGGCATTGTATGCATCACGATAGGCCGCAATATTCCAGACTGCATCTTCCTTAAGCAACTGAAAAACCTTGAATTCAGACTGAATATCATGCCCGGTAATATACCAACCACGCAGACTCGTCATTAAAAGAAGAGCTAAAGCAATAAAATACAAACCTGTAAGTATCGTGTTCTCCTCGAACTTATCCTGATTAAAAAGCATCACAGCAAAATAAAGACCCATAGAACCGAGCATAATCATAGTCAGAATATTACTTGCCCCGTTATTCAGCCGTATAGCGCCGAAAATACTTAAGACAACAAACAAGACCGAAAGAGTGGCAAAGCAGAAATTCTTAAAGTCTTTGAAAATAAAATAGCGCGGGATATTAAATTCAAATTTATTTCCGTCGTATAAATTTATGCCAATCAGGACCCAGAACAGGACCGAGACCTGGGTCATAAGTATATTCGGCAGGAACGGATGTGGAAAACCAATATAAGGCAAAAAGGTGTTGCCAAGAAGAGCGGTTAACATCAGTTCAAAAATACTGAATGCCACAACAAAAGCAGATGCTGCCCAGAATTCAAGATTGGCCAAACCCAAAGTCAAAACGGTTAAGAGGCCTGGAATAATAATTAGAAAAAGAAAACCCGTAATGTTCAGAATTTCAAACGGATTAAACTGAAGCAAAGACAGGCACACAAAGACCGCCCACCAAACTATGGATACAATTAATATTGTCGAGATTTTAATACGCACTTTATTCATTCATATTTTTCTGCAATTATTTTAATATCCTTACTAAACCTATCCGATATAATTGATCTGATTGTATTATCAAACTCCCGAACTAAGTTTCTTATGAATTCATTTCGGGTCAATAAACTTACTGGGTAGTAGAAGAACGTAAAATCGTGGTCAACAATATTTATCTTAAAGCCATTATTCTCAATAAGATTTATATATCCTTCGTTGGTTAGAGCTTTTTCTTCTGGGTCTAACCAACCTTTATTTATAGCGTAATGTCTTAAAAAATTTAAACTACGCAATATCGGTGTCTGAACTATCCATCTAAATGGGTAGGCATAATTGGTTTCAAATACGATAAGTTTTCCGCCAGGTTTAAGAACTCGTTTTATCTCATACATAGAGCTATTTTGTAATTCTGGTGGTATATGATGTATTACCCAACGCATATGCACTACATCCAAAGAGTTATCCGCTGCATCTATTTTCTCGGACGAAGCAACATAAAAATTCTTTTTCAATCCTAATTTTTCGTGTAAAAGATTATTTGTTTTGATAGTTTCTGGTGAATAGTCGGAACCAAAAGAATCATTACCCGTCAACGACCAGTATGTCGCAAAAAAAGTTGTACCACACCCTATGTCTAATATTTTTTTGCCCTCTAACTTGCCAATCATCGGCTCCCACCATCTGGTATTTCCTCTCCGTATTTTATCAACTATAAATTGTTCGATTTCTTCCTTTGGTGTACTGACAATCCATTCTTTATCTCTCTTGCTAACATTGTCCCAGAACTCAATTTCCCGGTTACGATTTTGTGAGACAACATCATTTTTTAAAATATCGGTATAAATTTTAGTTATTTTTTCAACCGCACTGGCCCAAGTATAAGAACTGGCTTTCTCAACACTTTTTTGTGACAATTCTTTTACTAATTCTGGATTATAATGAAGTTTACTTATGGCATATGTAAAATTCTGGAGGTATGGCTCGGCTACAAGCAACCCTGTATCTTTTACAAGTTCACGTGTACCGATGACATCCGTACCAATAACAGGCAGACCGGAAGCCATGGCTTCGAGTACCACTAAGGGCATCCCCTCTTCATCTGAAGATATTAAAAAGACATCTGAATTGCGGTAATACTCAAGTAATTCGTCTCCGAATTTTTTTCCGACAAAAGTGACATTGGTCAGTTTCAATTCACGGGCCAATGTTTCAAGTTTTTCTCTATCTTCACCGTCCCCAACAAAAGTCATATGTACAGGAACATTCAACGACAACATGGCATACAATAGCCGTTCCGGACGTTTTTGTATTGCTAAACGACCGACGGACAGAAGACGCAGAGTTTTGCTAAACGATTTACGCTCCTTACCGATCTTAATAAATTCTTGGCCCACACCATTAGAAACAATGACGATATTTTCTTTCTTAACCCCATACTTGCTGGAAACCAAACTTAATTGTTCATTTGATAAAACGATAACCTTACTTGCGCTGCGCAAAACAGGCCCCCAGACAATCTTTTTATATAACAAGAATAGGGGTCCTAAAAAAGTCGATGGTCCTACGTCGAGATGAAAATGAACTATATATGGTATCTTCCTTATTTTTGAAGCAATAAATACTTGCTCTGGAAAAAATGCATGAGCAATATGAAGATGCATTAAAGAATTTTTGGGCAACATCAAAAGATACCAAAGAAGCCCGGGAGTAAAAGGTACATGAGCAATTTCAAAATATTTCAACCCGATTATACGAGGATGGTTTTTTTCTGATAAGTGTGAGTTAGATGCTGTAATCACCTGTACATTCCGACCCATCACAGATAATTCCCTACTAACAGCCTCAACCACATTTTCAATTCCGCCTATGTGGGGCGGATAGTATGCGCTTATTTGCCCTATTAATGTGTTTTTATTAAAAATTTCTTGCATGTAAGTAAGTGTTGATCGTATCAGTCGCTACATTGTCCCAATTGTATTTTTTAACATCTGAAATATTATTTTCACTGATTTTTTGGTATAAGGATTGATCCCTGCACAAAAGTTCGAGCTTCTTAGCCATATCCTCAGAGGAAAAATCACTTAACAAGCCGTTCCTTCCATTCATAATCACATTACGTGAACCAGGGATATTTGAAGCTACCACTGGCAAGCCCTTGGTCATGGCTTCAATAAAAACAGTACCAAAACCTTCTTTAGTAGATGTATGCAGAAAAATATCAGATTTGCTGTATATGTCTTCCAGTTCTGAACCTATTTTTTCGTCTAAGAATAGAATATTATTTTTGAGATTTAATTTTTCAGCCTCGTTTTTAAGGTTATATAAACCGTCACCAGTACCAACAATTTTTAACTTAAAATCAGGGCCATATATTTTCTTGAATTCACTCATAACCTGCAACATGAATGAATAATTTTTTTGAAGAGATATACGTCCAACAGCAAGGATATTGAGAGGTTTGGTTATAGTTCTTGGTGAGTCAATGATTCCAAAATCTGTAGCGTTTGGAATTACTTTTATCCGTGGTAACGGGACCTTAAATTTATTATTCACTATTTCCTTATCGTCTTCTGTCAAAGTTATGACGTATTTTGAGCCAAGAAGTACCGGCTTTAATACAAAATATCTGTATATCGGCAGAAGAATTCCGAAAACTCCTGATGCTTCAACTAGTAAACGTATATGGGTTATGTATGGAATACCTCTTATTTTCGCAACAATAGCAGCTATTTCCGGAAAAAAAGCTTGAGATATGTGTATGTGAAACACATCGGGCTTTTTTACAGTAAGCAAGTACCATATAAGTCCCGGGGTAAATGGAGTATTAGCAAAATTGAATGCTGGCAGATAGTTAACCTTGACACCGTTCTGTTCAGAATAACCGCTTTGAGCGCCAATGTTAGAAGTGATGACATTAACATCAACTTTTTCCTTAACCAAGTTTGTAGATAAATCTCTGACCCTTAATTCCATTCCTCCTATGTGGGGTGGATAATAAGGCACTACTTGCAGTATAGAAATTTTCTTCTCGATCTTACAAATTATATCCACAAATTTGCTTGTTACTACCGATAATGCAAACTCTTTTTTAATACGCAAACTGGCATTATCACCTAACTTTTTGGCAAAAGTTCCATTGTCCAGTATTTTTTTCATGGCCGCAGAAAGTTGTAAAACATTATTAGGTGAAACCAGGATACCGGTCTCTCCGTCTATTAGAGCTGCCGGGATTCCTCCGATTCTACTTGCAACAGCTGGCGTACCGCAGGCAGCTGCCTCAGTTATAACCATCCCGAAACCTTCTGACTTATCTTTGGACGGCAAGACCAAAACGTCCGCTCCCGCATAATATTGTGGCAATACATCATCTTCAACAAACCCCTCGAAACTTACTTGATTTTCAATACCAAGAGAAGCAGCATATTTTTTATATGAATCAATATTATTACCCTTACCCACAACAACAAGTTTAATATTTTTTATCGACGACCTCAGTTCGGCAACGGCTTTTATTATATCGTCCAGACCTTTGTGTCTGTGGGTTTTATCCAATTGACCAACAAAAAGCACAGTGCGAAAATCTTTAAAACGTTCTTTAAAATAGCGTGCATCAAGATTGAGTTTATATCTATTAATATCTACTCCGGGCGGAACAAAATCAATTTTACTGATTAGCGGCCTTAAATAACTGGATTGCGAAGCGTAATATTGAGATGTCGCTATTATCTTATCTGCATCACGCAGTGTTTTGTTTATCATAAAGATATAGGATATGCGACAAAGCAGATCTGCAAACAAATTACTTTTCACAAGATCATTGTGATAATTTAAAACAAGGGGTATATTGCCCCTTACTCTTTCGGTCACATCGGCAATAAATGGAACAGGGGTATGGGCATTGATAAGATCTGGTCTTTCAAGCCTTAAAATACGCCAGACCCATAAATACCATAAAGGATTTACCGGCGTGTTCGATATCTTAAACAATCTTGGCATGCGATAAATCTTCATACCTTCTATTTCTTCGTATTGCCATTTTTTGTTTAAATGATTACTGGTAATGACAAAAATATCGTTACCGTCGCGCCTTAAAGCTCTGCCCATTTCAAGAGCATAATTTTCAAGTCCGCCAATCTTGGGATAAAAATATGGAGTTACAATAGCTATTTTTCGAACTGTCCTTAATTTAAATTCTGAAATAGATGACAGAACGTTTTGATATTGATCAGCACGCAATTTCCAATTAAACTTATCTAATACTTTTTTACGACCAGCAAGACCAAAATTCAATTTAACGATTTCGTCTTTAATTATCTTCGATATATCAGAAGCTACGGCCTCTGCAGTAAATCCGTTAATTAAGAAGCCGTCTTGACCGCTTTCAATTATAGAAGGTATGCTACCGATCCTGGTTGAGACCACAGGCAATTCTGTTGCCATAGCTTCGAGGATGGTTAAAGGAAAACTGTCATTTGATGTCGGTAAGACAAAAATGTGAGCTTCCTGATAAGCCGCAACTAATTTGCCATTGCTTAATTTACCTCTGAAATCTACAGAGCTTCCGATTCCTAATTTTTCCGCTTGGGATTCGTATTCTGAGCGCATATCCCCGTCTCCGGCCACAATAAGTCGGATATTCGAAATATCATTTTTGACCATCGAAATGGCATTCAAAAGAGTAGCAAGACCTTTGTACTGTTCTGAATGGCCAAGACCTGCGACAAACAATACAGTCGGGTCTTTAGCTTTTTTTGAGACATCTGGCTTAAATATATCTACATCGACCGCAGGAGTGATAGTAGTGCTTTTATGAATATAGCGCCCAAGAAAATTAAAACGGACAAAGTCAGACGAACAAATTATATGTTTGGCCTGGTTCAGAAGTAATCTCATAGGCCCGTACTCATATAACCGGACAGCAATATCCGGCAAGATCTTACTCTTAAGCATGCTGCCGGTATGGTATGTAACCACGGTCGGGATGCTGCCCGCTAAAAAAGAAGTTATATCTCCGATACCCGGAACAGGAGTGTGGATGTTTATGATATCTGGTTTTTCAGTCTTTAAAATTTTGCGAATTTTACCAAACCACAAAAATCCTAATGGAGTATTAGAAATTTTGAGACTATATCCTAATCGGTATATCGTCAGGCCGTTTGATTCTTCTTTAGTATCCTCACCATATTTTTTGCCGGACACCATCACGACGATGCGCCAGTTGTAGCCTTTAGCGAGACGCTTGGCGATCTCGAAGGCATAGCGTTCTAAACCGCCGCCGTCAGGAGGAAAATACGGAGCGACAAGCAGAATTGTTTTAGGCGACGTCTCCATTGGTTATATATTTGGCGTTAGCGTGATTTGAAATATGTTTAAAAACTCGTTCCAATCTTTCCCAGTCATTGTTTTTTTCTATTTCCCAGGAATGACCCCATAGATGAAAAACGCCTCCGGTCTCGGCTATTTTGTCGAACATGGATATGGCCAGTTCATCCCAATTCAGATATCGGGAAAGGAATTTTCTGAAGCCGGCATTTTTAAATATCGGAACGATATCCGACCAATGACGGTAGGCGTGGACAGTTGTCGGGACAGCAAACAAATTCGAACCAGTTTCAGTCTCGAATCTGCTGACTGTCCTGCTTAACTTAAAGCCGAGCTTTTTTAGGATAAGTTGGTGTTTCTTTTTATAAAAACCTCCGGGATAACAAAAACTTCTAACCGGTTTGTGGAGGATCTTTTCAAGATAATTCTTGGAATCAAGGATTTCCTTATAGGCGATATGGTCCTCAACGCGGGTTAAAAGCGGATGCGTCATCGTATGTGCGCCGATCTCAAATTCTTTGGACAGCATTTTTATCTCCCCGCCAGTCAAACGTTCGGTCGGAGAAAGCTCCCTGTCCTTGGGAGAAATAAAAAACGTCCCCTTAAGGTTGTATTTTCTCAAGAGTTTAGCGATACGGATGTCGAGCATATGGCCGTCATCCCAGCTGGTTGTAACTTTTATTTTTTTCATTTTACGGCATCGGCCCTATAACCTGTTCCACTCGTTGGACCACGACAGGCCAGTCATATTTCTCTATATCTTTTTTGGGCTGCATTTTATTTTCATTCCTCATTATTTTGATTATTTTTTCAGCAATACTTCTCATGCTTGCATCGGCCAGAAGACCGTTGCTGCCTTCCTGAATGAGGTGCCGGGCAGCGTTATCCTCGTGAGATGTGGTGATAACAGGGATGCCGGCCGCATTTGCCTCAACCACAACCAGACCAAAACCTTCCCGGATAGAGGGCAAGACCAGCATCTTAGAGGCCTTCATCAAAGAATAAAGCTCGTCGCTTTCCGCAACAAAAGACGTGATGTGGATATTTTGTTCGAGACCAAGTCTGCGGATAAGACCTTCGATATTATCTTTTTCCGGTCCGTCACCGACGATCTTACAGATGACATTCGGATAGATGTATTTAACGAGAGCAATGGCTTTGACCAGAAGATCCGCATTCTTATTCTCGAGCAAACGCCCGACAAAGATGACATCGCTTTTGTCGCTTGCTTTCTTGACTGATTTTATTCTCGGAACATCCACTCCTAAGGGAATGGTTTGGATGATACCGTTAAATCCCGCCGATTTAAGACGGCCGGTAGTGTGTTCCGAGTTTGAAATAATTGTATCCGGCATTAAAAGAGATGTTCTCTCTATAATGTATCCGATAAATCCACTCAGGCCCTTTAAATAGTGCATCCAGTAGTTATAGCCCCAGACCTCATGCCAGGTGGCCTGAAGTTTTTTACCCTTTAACCAGGTTACTATTCTCGCACTGAAAAGCGGGAAGAACGGCATATGGTCGACATCGAGAACATCGAAATCAACGAAGATAAGTTTGAAAGTGGCCAGACCGAACATGATAGCTTGTTTTATCGAGCGGTGGCCTCCGTTGTATAAAGGATATAGTTTCGAGATGGCATGGAAATATACTCCGTTGTGTTCAATGATGAACGGCCCGTCCCACCATTTCATAGTATAGATATGTACCTCGCGTCCTTCCCTGACGAGACGTTTGGTTATTTCATAGAGACGACGCTCTTTCCCACCTTTGTTATAAGGCATGATGGCATCGGAAACAAAAACGATACGCTGAACCGACTGCAACGGAGCATTCCAAACAAGATTTTTGGCAAACATCCAAAGTATCCTGGCACCGTCATAGACTGGATTAAGGTTGGTCTCACCGGCACGTTTATCGTATGAGATGGGTACAGAGTAAATTTCCTCTCCGAGACGCGCCATTTTAGTGACCATTTCCATTTCAATGGCAAAACCCTGCGATTTGAGATTCGGGGCGAGATGTTTCAAAGCTTTTTTGGTCCAGGCAAAATAACCGGTGAGAACATCGGTTACGTTAACCTGATAAAAATATCGGACAAGATGAGAGAACACCCAGTTGCCCATCCTGTTAAAAGTCGTCATCGAGCCATCATGAATACGTCCTCCCAAACGTGAGCCGACAACCACGTCGCAAAAACCGGAATCCAAAGGTTCGATAAGTCTTAAAATTTCTTTTGAACGGTAAGTATCGTCGCCATCGAGCATGACGATATAATCGGCGTGATTTGATAAGGCGTAATTAAAACCCCGGCGCATCGCATTGCCTTTGCCTTTTATCGGTTCATGGAGAACGGTTACGCCGAGCGAACGTGCGATATTCGGAGTCGAATCGCTCGAATTGTTATCGATAACAACTATCTCGAGGTCAAAACCCTGATAATCAATTTTATCAAACGGAAAATTATTGATGACCGCAGCAATACCTCCGGCTTCGTTATAGCAAGGAATAAGGGCGGTTATTTTTTTTCTTTTGATTGACGCCATTATTTTTTATTTAAACCGGGCCCAGAAAGAAATGTATCTCCCTTCCGGATTCAGGTATTCTGACAACAATGGAACTTTTTGATAATCCGAACTGTTCAAAGGTATAATTGATCTTTATGGTTTGGGATTCTCCGGGCGAAATATCCGCATCTCCTTTGGCTATCTTTATCTCATTGTTGGCGCTGGCCCTGAACCAGACCTCGTAAGTATAGGTCTGCTCCGATTCCTCATGGTTGGCAATGGTAAATGAAAATGATATCTGCTGTCCATTGGTGACGATATCCTTGAATTTGGGATAAGTATTAAAATATAATTCGGTAAAAAATTCCGGCTTGGGCAGAAGATCATACCTGTACATCCATTCCGCCAAGGCGGTTTTTTCGTGATAAGTCAGACCTGCAAGAACGGCTAAACAGACCACGCCAAAGAGCCAGTATTTTATGGGATTTTTAGTCATTTGTCACTTAGAAACTAAGCGAACTATAAAGCTTAGATACCAGTCATATAATATTATACTTTGACTATTTTGTCAAGCTGTGTCGAAACACAAAAACCTTTAAGAGGTCGACTTAAAAAGGCATTAAAGAGTAGGTATTTCCTGCCAGGTAATCACCGAGAGGTCATCGGAATTAACGACGATTTGGATGTTCGATACGGAGGTATTTTCGACCGCTTTGGTTTTGATAGTGGTCTGATTGATAGCCGGAGTATCCGACTGCAAAGATACAATGGTACACTGTTCTGAACCGAAAGAGACGACCTCATTGACCGGAGTATAGTTCGGATTGTTAGCCAGATTCAAAAGTGCAGTATCGCCACAGGCTTCGGCCAGAGCAAAACTTGTTTCCTTGAGCTGACTGTCCAAAATATTAAAACGGTTGAAGAAACCGAGCATGCCCAAAGCAAAAGCCATTGTGGTTACGACCAGAACAATGATGATGGATGACATGATCGCGATAAAACCGGATTGGCTGTTCATTTTATTTTCTTAAATATTTTGTAGTTTCGAACGCAGTACCGTTGACTGTAAAACTTGCTTTGACCGATTCGGGTTTGTTGCCCGAGGCGGCAAAATGCTTAAAATTCAAACCGGCGACAACAACTCTCGAGCTGTTGAGGATTACCGCTGCTCCCCCGCTCTCGGTTATTCTCAAATTTCCGGAACTAAGATCAAAAATTATCGGATTCGCGGCGCCGGTTTTGGTTACAGACAGAGTCTGGCCGCTCGCCCCGACAGCCGGTGAATTGATTGTCGCCACCCCGTCCATCGCCCAGTTTATTTTTCGGAGCATAAAATTCGCTTCATCCAGAATTATGATATTTTTATTTGAAGTACCGGCTGAACTGATGAGCTGGTAAGACAAGGTCAAAGCCCCGGTCAGGATAAGTGACATCAAGCTGATATATATTAAAACTTCGATGAGGCTGAAGCCGTTGTTTTTTTTCATAGTTTACGGACCAGGGGTAATTATCGAGATAAAACCTTTATCATTTGAAGGTAGCGAGCCGACATAGATGGAATTGTCAGTACTACAACTGATGGTCGTGCCGCTGCCGGCCGGCAAACTCAAAGGTGTCGCCCACTGGGTGATGCTCGCCGGATTTGCCACATTCCAGATCTGGAACTGGGTATTGGTTATCAAAAACGCAAGATTGCTCCGCAAAACGACGCCGTTAATACTCGTACTGCTGCCGCTGCCGATATCTTTGGAACCCAGAACAGTGATGCTCGCCGGATTCTGGACATTTAAAATATAAAATTCGTTGGTGCCGAAGGTCCGACCAAGATAGACGGTAGAACCGGTGACAAACAAACTCTCGCCGTTGGAACCGATTCCCGGAGAATAGCCGCCAGCTCTCGTCGGGTGGGTCGGATCGCTGACATCCAAGATGGTCATATTTTCGCTGTTGGGCGTTGCAATGTAGGCATATTTGCCTTTAGCATATATCGCATTGACCCCGTTACCGACCTGGTAGCCGCCGAGAAAAACCGGGCTTGTCGGACTACCGCCGTGTCCTCCGCCACCAACATCTATTAAATTAAATTCGGTGTCCCCCGTTGCTCCATCGGGAGTTTTCGCCAAACCCAGATAAACTATCCCGCCCTTATAAAAAATACTGGTACCGATAGATTGTCCGTTCTTACCGGTCACCCCGGGGACCTTGAAAGTATCTATGACCTGGGGCGGCGTTTTACTGATGTCGAATATTTGCAATTGTCCGCAAGTAGCGCAAGTCGAAAAATTTGGATTGTTGGCGTTTGCGACATAAGCATAATTGCCGTTGACCGTTATGGCATTCAGGCCCGATTTTACCCCCGGATCATTATCGGCACTGGTTAAAAGAGCCGGTTTAACGCCCGGTTTTGAGACATCAAAGATGAAAAGACTCGGAAAATTATTACCGTTGGTGTTGTTGACAGTAACATACAACTTAGAGTTCAGGACGGTAATCCCGGTCAAAGGGTAACCGCTTGAAGAGTCGCCAAGAAGATCTTTGCCGAATTCATAGAAAGCCATCTGCGGATGCTGCCAATCGCCCGACAAAGGCGTCAGACACGGCTGATTTTTGACCAGAGCGTTTTTCCAATCGCTTAAAGTTGTCGATAGTTCGATCTTTTCAGACCTCGGACCAGGAGCCGTCCAGCTAATCCGGCTAATGACGTTCTTGCTGTAGGGCTGGCTACCGGATGAAACCACGACCTCTTTAAAATATATTCCGTCGTTGCTCGAGCTTGAAATGACCGAACCGAAACTTGCCCGGGCCGAGGCCCTCGCATCCTCTATTTGTCTCTGAGCTTTATATAATGCTTCGTTATCGAGTCCGGAATCCGAGGAAAAAGACCGACCGCCAAAAATGACTAAAGTAGCCGCGGTCAAACCTACTGTGATGATGAGGAGAGCGACTGAGATCTCGATGGTGCTGAAACCTTTTTGTTTTGAATATTTTTTCATTTACCAGTTTATCCTTCCTTCAAAATTAAAAGATATGGTAGCTGATTTGGAACCGTCAAGAATGACTAAACTGCCGCTGGCATTTGATTGTCCCGTAAGCTGGGTAAAAACAATCTGGGTTGGACCGGTAAAAGTAAAATTCGGATTGCCGGAAATAGAGTAATTATTTGGATCGCTTGGATTGTAAACCGCGCCCTCGAAGATAACATAATTGCCGGAGGTTAAGACAACGCCGTGAGGTTTCTGGTCGATATTGTCCAAAGATTGGGTCCGTGCCCTCTCAAAAGCGGCAGCAATGGCCTGGGTGTCAGAATTAAAGGAAGTGGAACGATAAAGATCCTGGCTCATAAAAAATCCGAGACCCAGAATAAAAGAAAAGATAACAACAACGACCAGAGTTTCAATAAATGTAAAACCTTTTTCATTCATGGACTGAACTTTACGGATGGATATTTTGCGTGAGCTGATAGATAGGAGTAATGACTGAAACCGCAATGAATCCGACGATAACCCCGACACAAACCAGAAGGATGGGTTCAATTGAACTTGAGAGATTCTTAGTTATTTCGTTAACCTCTTTCTCGTAGTAATCACTCAGATAGATCAAAGTGTTACCCAAACTGCCGGTCGTTTCGCCAATGGCGATCATCTGGGGAACCATTTCGGGAAAAAGGTTTGCCTGTGTTTCGAGGTATTGTGATATTTTACGACCGCGTGAGATTTCGTCGGCCAGTTCATAGATTCTGTGTTTATATATAAGGTTCGGGGTAGAATCGGCGGTTATCCTGGCAGCGGTAATTATATTCATCTGACAGTTTAAAAGAAGTCCCAAAGTCCGGGCAAAATTGGCCATATAGTAGTTTTGGATCAAGTTTCCCCAGACAGGCATTTTCATCATGGCGTGACTGGCCGCATAATTAAAGGCCTTATTTTTTTTATAAGCCATAAAGCATATGAATCCGGCGATGACCAGACCGAACAGAGTTAAAATACCATAATGGATAATGAAGCCGCTTACAAATATCAGGGCGCGAGTAGTAACCGGCAGAGTAGTGCCCATACTTTTGAATATCGGCATTATTTTCGGAAAAACATAGGCCGTAACGAAACCACTGACACCCAAAGTCGAGATGGTTATAAAAGCCGGATAAATGAGAGCGCCGATTATTTTTTTCTTAAGCTCTTGTCTTTTGTAGAGTTCTTCGGCCAGGTACTCGAGATTTTGGTCGAGAATTCCGCCTTCTTCACCGACCCGGATGATATTGATGGCAAAATCACCGAAAGTATTCCGGAACTTGGCCAAACTGTCGGCAAGATACTGGCCGTTTGAAACATCCTGGATGATGTGGTCGATTATCTCAGCCCGAGACTTGGAACGGGTCTGTTTATGCATCATCCTCAAACTTTCAAGTATCGGTACATCGGCCCGGACCAGAAAAGCAAGGCGCTTGGTAAAAGCAACCTGATCCTTAAGCGGCAATCTGTTTTTGAAATAGGTAGTCAGTTCCATAGTACATAATTACTCGTGAATAACCCTTAAAACTTCGGCAATGGTTGTAATGCCCAGGGCGGCCTTTTCAAAACCGTCCTCGATCATCGTTTTCATACCATTTTTTATCGCGATTTTCTTGATGGTATCCGCAGATTCCTTTTTGAGGATAGCTTCCCGGATATCCGCATCGATAAGCATTACTTCATGTATGCCGACCCGGTCCTCATACCCGGTCAGATTACACTTATCACAGCCGGCGCCCTTATAGAAATCTTTTTCAGTAAGCTTGGCAGCCATACCGTTCAGGCTTTTGAGCTCGGCTTCGGTCATCTTGTATTGCTTTTTGCAATTTTCACATATCTTTCTGACAAGTCTCTGGCCTAAAGCGATGTTGACCGTTGAGGCAACCAAATAGGGCTCGATCTTCATATCCAAAAGCCGGGGCAAAGTTGTGGCCGAATCATTGGTGTGAAGAGTTGAAAGTAAAAGATGGCCGGTCAAAGCGGTATTAACCGCGAGGCCCGCAGTTTCCTGGTCGCGTATCTCACCTACCATTATAATATCCGGATCCTGTCTCAAAATTGAACGCAAACCGGTATGAAAAGTCAGGCCGGTCCTGGTGTTGACCGGGATTTGTCTGATATTGTCGATGGCATATTCGATAGGGTCCTCAATAGTAATGATGGCGACATCTCTGGTATTTAAAAGTTTTAAGATGGTATAGAGAGTGGTGGTTTTGCCCGAGCCCGTCGGACCGGTGGCCAGGATCATTCCGTAAGGTTTTTTGACGGCTTCGAGAATTTTTCTCTGATTCTCTTCATTGAAGCCGAGATTGGCCAGACTGAACTGATCCGCTTTATCCGTCAGAAGACGAAGAACCGCACTTTCACCATGATAAGCCGGACTGATAGCAACCCGGATATCGATATTTTCAATATCGTCTGCATTTATCCTGAACCTACCGTCCTGGGTCATTTGGTGCTCATCGGTCCGTAAGTTTGAAAGTATCTTAATGCGTCCGATTATTTCTGGATGTATCTCTTTCGGCAGGTCGTAAATATCTTTCAGAACCCCGTCGATCCTGAATCTGATTTTTAGCATTTTTTCCTTGGGGTCGATATGGATATCAGACGCCTTAATACTGTTGGCATAGCCGATAAGAGCGGCAACCAAGTTGATTATGGATACACTCCGGCCTTTGGACAACTCGGCATCTATTTTCTTTTTATGAGTGTTAGACATTAGTCGGTTAATCTTACACTAAAGCGGATATAAATCAATTACATATTATATAATATTTTGTAAATAAAGTCAAACAAACGTTATGGTTCGGTGGCTTGACACGAATAATTGCTTATAATAATTTAGAAAAGCTTTTTGACAACATTAAGGTATCAGGAGATGCCATTCCCATACATCTTTTTATCAGTTCTTCCTGTTCTTGCTTTTGTGGTATTGGCCTTCAATTTAACAGCCGAATATTCACTCGGCAACCACTTCAGAGATGAACAGGTCACAACTAGTGTAGCCAACACTTGGCGTTCAGGGGGTCAAAATATAGTTCAAATTACAGTAGATAACAAGAACTATGAGTTCATAGATTGGGATAATTTAGATTTCCAGACGGGAGACCTTGTAAGGTTTTGGAAAGGTTATTTTAAACATGAGAGGATCCTTTTAAAGGACCTCGTCACATCGACAGTGCATACTGATCGAAATTTGGTCAAAGCTTAAAGCGGCATTACTGCCGCTTTTTGTTACAAGCATAAACCCCGACTTTAGCCGAGGGTTTATGCTTGTAATTTAAAACTCCCCGAAGGGAGTTTACTTTTTAAAAACCATGGAAAGATAGTTGCCTTCCAGGACATCGCTCAATGTGAAGCCAAGTTCGCCGGCCAGTTTAAGCATTTCTTCGGCATGCGTTGCTCCGTCTGAACCGCGGGCGCGGATCTCGGTAAATAGGCCGAGACCTCTGACCCGGTCCAGGTGGAGACTGAAGAAGTGCCCGTCACCGGTCGAACCTTGTTTACGATAATGCTTCCGTTCTTTGAATATATATGCAATGGCAGGATATGTTTCCTGTATCTTTTTGATCTCTTCGGCATTGACCTTGAAGGTCACCGGGCGACAGTGAGAGAACATCATGTCCTCACGCTCGCCTTTATACATAAATTTGGTCCCATCATAATCACATCGAAGACGCATCGTTTCTCCTGAAGGAACAACTTCTCCCTTGTTCTTATCGGGATTGAAGTAAGTATCTTCTTCATGAGTTTCTTTTACATAAACCCAGCCGGCCTTGAACAAGCGGTCGAGATCCGGATGGCCGGAAAGCTTAAGCTGTTCCTCAAAATAATCCGAATGCCGGGCCCGGCGCTGAACCAACGTCGGTAAATAAGGCATGTAGGAATAGTCGGGAATGCCGAACCGCCGGCAAATCGTCGGCAGAAGATACCGAAGAACTTCCTGGCCGGCCTGGCGCAAATCCATTTCTGAAGTATCGATATGGAATATCGGCAGACCGGGAACACTTTCTTCGATCTCGGCCAGAACTTCATTATAAAGTCCGATGGTATCGGCAACATCCTTCTCGTTCATTTTTGAGCCGCGCCTTTGAGTCAGCGAGCCGTCATATTCCCGCCTCATAACAGTCTCAACTGAACAGGTGAAAAAGAAAAATGCGTCAACCAGCTGAAGCTGGAGAAGTTCAACAACTTCGTTCTTTATACTTTCCACGTGAGCCGGGCTGTAGGTTCCCTTTTTGAGTCCTTTTTTATACCAATAGAGCATATCGATGAGCCCGCGACTGGTCATACCGAAATGGACACGCGGGTGTCTCGCCATATACAATGCCTGTGCCCTTACGCCGTTAAGATGCTTGGCCTGTTCCACAACCGGATTATCCGTATCGAGACTTCGGATACCCTCATGTTCCGCTGTTTCCGGCGGACAAAATACTTTGAATCCGTGACGCCTGAAAACCTGCTCTACCTTGCCCGTAACCGAAGTTTTCATCGATTTCTGGGTACCGAACAGATCGACAAGGATAGTTTTCGGAACTTCCTCGTTCTTGGCAAAACTGACATTTATCTTCTTAAAAATGGCTTCGAGCATCATCGAAACTTCGTCATCGCTGAAGGGTCCTATCTTGGAAAGATCAAAAAATTCCTGTACCGTTCTGGCCTGTGTTTCCACTCAAAACTCCTGATTTAAAAGAACGTGTAGGGATATTATAAGGAAAATTTGAGAGAGGTCAATTAAACTGTTCTATTTAAAATTAACTATTTTCCAAACACCGGAATATTTATCGGGCTGGATGTCGAGTGAATTTAAATTTACGTCTTTGGCCATCTCACCCAGGACACCCTTGTTCTTAAAGACCATGAGAGTTTTTAACCATTTATCCTTTGATAAATTGTTGTCGAACATAAAATATTTCGAGGCCAGTTCGACATCGCCTTTCTCGAGAGCAGCCTTGAACAAGTTAATGGTTTCTTCCGGCGTTTTCCCGCCATAAGTATCGGCTGTCATCGCTTCTATGTATACCCTTTCGGCGCGCCACTCCTTGTATTTGCGCCAAAATAAAAAACCGGCCGTCGCCGTAATAACCGTCAGAGTAATGAGGATAATTAACCTCCTCCGCGGCATAAATTTAAGAATTAAGCGCCAGGTCTATTTTGGATCGGTCGAAACCAATGATGAATTTGTTCTTTATCTCGATAATAGGTGCGGCAACAATGCCGGTCTTGGAAATAACGAGCTGTTGGGCTTCAGGATTGCCGACCAAACTTATCTCCTCGTAATTGAGGTTTTTAGACTTAAAGTATTCCTTCGCCATTTTGCAGTAAGCACAAATAGGGGTTGTGTATATTTTTATCATTATAACTTGTTGACCGCCCTGCCTGCCGACAGGCAGATTCCGCCTTTTAGAATCTCAAATATATAGTAAAGCAGGCAAGGAACAAAAGAAAATCAAGTTCCCAGCCGGTTTTGTCGCGACCCATGAAAGGTATGTTCCATTTGAACACCTTGTGATATATCGCTCCGGCCATTATTATCATCAAGAAAAGAGCGGCTGTTCCGGCTCCTACTCCGCCCAAAACAGCGAGAGCCGACATGAACTCAATGATGCCCAGTCCCAGGGCTTGGCCAAAATTCCATCCCATTCCGTGAGCAAATCTTTCAGGATCCCTAAGTTTGCCAATAGAATGGTACATGAAAACCGCCGCAACCCCAAACCGTAAGAAGAATAAGCCCATTTTATAACCGAATTATGAACAGAGAATTATGAATTATGACCGAAAAATAATTCGAAATTCAAACTTCAAAAATCCGATATTATTTAAGAGTTCTACATACTAATTTTACCATAGGTGGCTGAAATAGAGTGGATAACAAGACCGGAGACAAGCACAAAATATGAATTAATCGCGGTTTAAACGAATTCCCCCGCATGATCAATCTTCTCCGGCGGGTATTTGACAGTAATTAAAGTTTCTTGAGATACTCCACCGCTTCGCGTTTGTAATCCTCGACCTTCGGTTGGTCAAAAGCATTCACTCCCATCAGACGGGCCAGATACATCGTCTCTATCATTTTAAGCTGCATGTACTGACCGAGAGAATCTTCAGAAATATCGGACATTATTATTTCAGAGAACGGAAGAGAATTTTTAAGATATGCTATTTTAATACCGTAATAGATAGCTCCAACGATGTCGGCGATTGACTTGCCGGCGATATTGGGATCGAGGTCAGGCAGGAACAATTCCTTCGGCACGACCGGCGAACCGTCCTTCTGTGCAGCATGAACGAATTGGGTAAATTTATCTTTCGGACCGGCCAGACAAAGCTGGGCAATGGAATGAAGGTCAGTTGAACCGATGGTGACCATCGGGGTAATTCCGAGATTTACTTTTTGCTTGTTAAGATTATATTCCTTGCCGACGCCTTCGGCCAAAAGCTGCGAATGCCATTTGCCGAGCGATTTAAGCTCCGGATTAAAATAAAAATTATTGTAAATGTTCAAACCTTTGGCATAGTGCATGTAGGTCAAGATAGCGGATATCATCGCCGGATTCTGATCGTTCCGAGTGACACACCTTTTCACCATTCTCGAAGCGCCGTCCCAGAATAACTGGGGGTTAAAACCGGCCAGACCCAAAGGGAACATACCGACCGAAGACAATATCGAGTAGCGGCCGTTCACGGCTTGGGGAATTTCAAGCAGTTCGAGTTTTTTCTCTTCGGCCTTGGTCCAGAGCTTGGTATCACGGTCAGTGGTAAAAATAAGACGCTGATCTATGGCTTCGCCGAATTTTTTCTTAAGGACTTCGTAGACAACCTCGAAATTGGCTACTGACTCGAGGGTCGTACCTGATTTGGATATCATGTTGACCAGGACTTCAGCCGGGCTCGAAACCTGACCTTCGAGAAATTTTACCACCTGATTGATCAGCGGCGGAGAAACCGTATCAACAAAGATTATTTTGGGAACATTCTGGCCCATGAAAACCTCAAGACGTCCACGTAAGGCCCGATAAACCGCCATCGTGCCGATATTCGAACCGCCGATACCGACGACGACGATATATTTGAGCTCGGGGTTTTTCCATTGCTGGACCTTGGCAAGAACATAGTTCTTAAAATTATCGTCTTGAGACAGATTTATCGATGATTCGTTGTAATCATAATTAACTTCACTCGCAACCTTAAAAACAAAATCAACATAATCCTTCAGGGCCTCCTGGCCGGCTTTGATTTCTTTCGGCTCGATCATCGCCGTCTGCTGATAAATTAGGTCAATGTCTTTTGGCATAATTTAATTATATCACATTATCCGAATGTGAACGTAAACGCTTTAAGACCGGGCTCTTCAATGATTATTTCAAGGGTGTGCTCGCCGGCGGAAGGGTTAGAAATTAATTTATAAAGCCGATTTTCCTTGATAAAACCTCCGCCAGTGCCATCTTTGGCGACATCATCTCCCGCCGCACCAGAAACCGGCTGGCCGTCCTGGAGAACCTTGATCTTAGCACCATTATCCGAACCGGCCACAAAATAAACGTTTTTAGAGTTATATTTATAAATTATACTCGCATTTTCAGATTTATTTTCGGCATATTCCGGAGAAAATTCCCAGTTACCGTTCAGGTAAAACTGATTTAGCTGAATATTTTTAGGTCTGGTCAAATTCTGCGTACCGTTCTGGGCGCCAGTCCCGTTGCCAAAATATTCATTCCGACCTGAACCAAAATATGTTTCCGGGCTTTGGATATCACCAAGATGGTCGTTTTGTTCGGAAGTTAAACTTTCGGTCAAACTGCCTGTCGTTCCTAAGGCCGCCATTCTTTCATTAAGAACTTCCTGAATTTTTTGTTCGGTTTCCTGGTAACCGCCCTCTCCGATATGATCGTAGACGACGTAGCCGTCGAGATTGATGAGATATTTTCTGGGCCAGTAGCGGTTGCCGTAAGCATTCCAGGTCCCGTAATTATTATCCTGGACGACAGGATATTTTATGCCGAGTTTATCAACGCCCGCCTGGACATTTTCAAGATGTTTTTCAAATTCAAATTCAGGCGTTTCAACTCCGACGATCAGAAGACCTTTGTCGTTATATTTTTCCCACCAGCTATTCAAATACGGCGTGGTTCTTTGACAGTTGATACAGCTGTAAGTCCAGAAATCAATGAGAATAACTTTTTTACCGATATAATCCTGGAGTTTGAAGGGTTTTGAATTTATAAATCCCTGAACATCGGTCAGGTCGGGGGCGGCAGAAAATCCTTTGTCACTCTCCGGTTTTAATAAACTCTGAACCTGAACCACCCCTCCCGACTGCGTATTTACCGAGGTTGGTAGTGAGATACTACTTCTGTCTTGGAAATACCAAATCAGACCAAAAGCGGCTAAAACAACTATGACTATGATTATATCTCGACGTTTCATTTTTATTTATCTTCTTTCTTTTTAAAATCCAGAGCACAGGAATTGATACAAAAGCGTTTGCCACCCTTATCCTTCGGGCCGTCATCAAAGACATGGCCCAGATGAGAACCGCAATTCTTGCAGATAACCTCGACACGGTTCATGCCATGACTGGTATCGAGTTTTAGTTCAACATTCTCACGGTTGACCGGATCCGTGAAACTCGGCCAGCCGGAACCTGAATCAAACTTGGTATCTGAAGAGAATAATTCCTGGCCACAGGCGCCGCAGACATACATCCCCGACTCATGATTCTTATAATACTTGCCGGTAAAGGCCATTTCCGTACCCTTCTCACGCAAAATTTTATACTGTTTCGGCGTCAGCTTTTTCTTCCAATCTTCTTCATTCATTTTTTGTATTTCGTCTTTGGTCATTTTTTATTTATAAATTTGCTTTCGCCTGTCCCAATTTTTGGTCACGGTTCCTCGCCTCATAAATTTATTCAGAATAGCATAGATTTTATTATCAAAATAACAGGTAACCCTCGCTTGCCTCCTCACTATCGTTCGGCGCTCGACCTATTATTTTGATATAGAAATCTAAACTATCTTCTTAAATTCATTCGGCTCATCAAGTGACAAAAATTGGGACAGGCTGCGCAAATTCAATTTAAGTATTTAGATGTTCAAAAAAGACAGTCTGCGAAAATATTGATTTATAGATATCTTTTAGCGAGGAATTTCCCGCAGGCATTTCGGCTCATCAATAAGACGCTGTAAGGCGGTAGTGCCCATTTGTTCGAAAATTAGAGCTTTGACGAATAATTTTCGGTAACAAATAAGCACGGACTTAACAACGGATCTTCGAAATGCCGAGGGGATAGGGTGCCAAAATGCGCAGAGATTTTGGACATCCGATCCGAGCCAAAAGATATCTATAAATCAATGACAAACTTTCTGGCCGGTCTTCTCAAAATATTTCTGATGATATTCCTCGGCTTTGTAGAACTGCGAGGCCGGGACGATCTCGGTCACGACTTTGTTCATCCCGTACGAAGTAGCCTCGCCGAGGTCCTTTTGAGGACTCGTGACTTTGTCGCGAGCGAGACTTCGTACGGGATTCATGTACTCGCCTGATTTACCGAGCTCTTCTTTTGACCTTTCCGCCGTCCGTTTCTGCTCTTCATCATAATAAAAAATTATCGAGCGGTATTGGCTGCCAATATCCGGACCCTGACGGTTCATTGTTGTTGGGTCATGATTTTCCCAAAAATTTTTGAGCAATTCTTCGTAACTGACGACCGAAGTGTCATACTGCAAATGAACAACTTCGGCATGGCCGGTTTTGTCGGTACAAACTTCTTTGTAAGTCGGTTTATCGGTGTGTCCACCGGCATAACCGACCTCTGTTTCAATCACACCTTTCAGTTGGTCAAAATTATACTGAACTCCCCAAAAACATCCCGCTCCGAACATAGCTTCTTTTAGGGTTGATTTATTCATTAGAAAAATTATACCATACACTAAAGCTCATTCACAAAAAACTATTATGGAAATCTGGGCTCACCGGACCAGAGCTTCTCCCATCGAAATAGGCAACAGTCGCCAAGGGTTAATTTATCTTTACCGGGCAGGCATAACCTGCATCGAAACCGATATTTGCCATTCCTGGGACGGAAAGCCAATAATCTACCACCCAGGTAGCATCAAGCCCGACCTTATCTGCTATAGCTACGCGGAACTTCGAAATTCGGTATTCAATATCATGGACCTCGATGAACTGATGGGCATGCTCAAGACACTCGACAATGTTTCGTGCCTCCTCGACATAAAACAAAACTCTTTCGGGCTTGTCGGAGACGCTGTTCGGGCGATTACCGCCAACGGTCTCGAAGAGAGGGTTTATCTGACCGCTTTCCAAAAACGCCTGGTAATGTTCAATATCGAATCCGATGCGAGACTTCTCACTTTTGCCAAAACTTTGAACTCGGCAATCAAAACACATCTCATCGTGATGTGGCCGGTCAACCTTCCTAAAATCGTAGCAAAATACCGGCCTGATATTATTTCCATCGGCTGGCTTCAGGAATCTCTGCTAAGTAGATTATTGTTCGCAACACTCGGCGGCCGGAAAGCATCCCTTAAAAAACAGATACGGGAAGTTAATCGGCAAGGCGTAAAAGTCCTGGCCGGCATATTTAATGATCTCGAAACGATCGAGAAATTCGTTGATTTAGGTGTTGACGGAATTGTGACCGATTGCCCGGAACTGATGATGAAAGTTCTAACTGCAAAAAATACCCCCTAAGGGGTATTTTTAATTTATCCTCTCTGTTCCGGCTGACCACCCCGTATCTCACGGTATTTTTTCTGATATTTTTTAATAATTTCCTCAACTTCAAAGTTGGGTATCTCCATCCTTAAAAGATCGATCGCATGCATCGCATCGTAGATATCAGATTTATTTTCTATTTTCCAGATAGAATCGCGCCACAGAATAGCTTTTTCATATTCCCCTTTTCCCACAGCTTCTTTCTCGAGAGTTTTTAACAGCTCAATAAAAGCGAGGTATTTTGCTTCTTCATCTCCTCCTTTTTCAAACGTCCTCTCCTTGAACGGTATCTTCGTGATATTCTTACGGGCCTGGAGCATGTCATATACTTTGCCGCTTCTTTTCCACTGAAAAGCAGTCGATATTATTTTTTCATACAAAAACCGGGCATGCTCAACTTTTTCCTTATCAATAGCCGGTATGTCTTTGATGATGGAGAAACACATAACCGCTCCTCTGACTATTTCCTCCAGACTCCACCAGGGCTTGGCCGATGCCCACCAGAACTGATCACTCGACAAAGCTTCATCCATTAAGCGCCTCGTATTCGCATATTGAGCCGAGGTTTTATCCATTCCGTATACTCCTTCGAGTGCAATATCTACTAATTCCTGCTGCCAACGATGTATTTCATTATCGGGATCACGCCACGACAGGAACTGGACACCCTTTTCGATATCTTCTTCACTTGAAGCCCAGGTAGATTTAACCGGGTTTATCTCAACAACATCGTGGTAGTAATTGAAGAGGTCGGATATTTTTACAAGTTCGAACTCTGAAGACCGGAATATTTGCAACAAAAGCTTATCTAATCCCGGCCGATGATGCCCGAAAGTTTCCCCGTCCATTCCGATTATCATGTATCTCTCCGACTTAATATCACCACCTATCGCCTCACGTAAAGTTTCAAAAGACCTGACAGCCGCTCCCATTATAAGATTACTGGGCCGACGTTCCCGAAAAAAAACAGACATGGAAGAACCTTTAATTTTATATATCTTCGTATAATCAACCTGGCCTGTCTTGCCTCCGCATGCTATCTCATCGATAATGAACCATTTGTATCCTAAGCTCTCAATAGCGGGGACTATTTTTTCATCGTAAGCCATCTCCGGCGGAAAGAATCCCTGGGGCTTAAATTTTTTATCAGTATAAAAGGTTAAGGTTTCTGTGTTTTCCTGAACTTGCCTTATCAACTCCTGTTCAGACAAAAATGGAAGAAGGGCGTGATATTTTGCCGAACCGGTCAGTTCGAGACGACCATCCGTCATGAGTTCGTTTATCAGATCGATCAGATCCCGATATCCGTGCTGATCGAACATCTCGAGAAGAACCCCATTGATATTGAGGGTCATTTTGGCTTTGGGGTTTTCTTTAATGCCTTGAAGTATCGGCCGATAGCTTTGATTGGATACAGCCGCTAAAATATCCGGTTGCTGCCCTGCCGGCTGGTAAATATGTAGAAAATTAGCCCACCTCATCGCTTTTTTCCTTGTGAAACCTTAGTGCCATTTCAAATAGTTTTATGTATTCCGCGGCGGACTTTTCCCAAGAAAAGTCTTCAGTCATCGCTCTTTTAACAAGCTTTTCCCATTCCTTTTTGTGGCGGTAAAGTTCGTGAGCTCGAATTATTGCAGTCGTCAGAGAAAAAGCATCGTATCTTTCGAAAACAAATCCGGTACCGCTGTCAGACTCCGGAGCAAAATCTGCAACCGAATCCGCCAAGCCGCCAACCTTCCTGACAATAGGCACGGCACCGTAGCGCATCGCTTCCATCTGCACCAGACCCGAGGGCTCGAATCTTGAGGGTATCAAAACCCCGTCCGCGCCACCGAAAACCAGACGCGGCAGACGTGAATCAAATGAAAAATGCGTACCGACCCGGTCGGGATATTTAACCTTAAGCTCTTCGAAAAATGTCCGATAACCGGTATCGCCCTCTCCGACGATAACAAACTGGAAGTTTATGTTGTCCATCAAGGGGCCGATCATTTGCGTCACCAGGTCGAATCCCTTCTGGCCGTCGATACGCGAAACCATCCCGATGACAAAAACATTCTCGTCAGGAGGCAAACCGAATTGTTTCTGAAGACTGGTCTTGTTCTCTTTTCTTTTGTCGGTCGAACGAATATTGTAATTAACTTCGAGTTCTTTGTCCGTCTCTGGATTAAGAGATTCCACATCAATGCCATTAAGAATACCGAAAAGACGGCTTTTACGCTCACTTAAAAGTTTATCCAAACCTTCACCGAACTCTTCGGTCAGAATTTCTCTGGCATAGGTCTCGGAAACAGTATTGATAACATCGGCGAACATTATTCCCCTTCTCATCCCACTTAATTTATGGGTCTGGGGGTCAAAAAAATCAGATATCGGAGCCTGACCGGAATCAAAATCCATCTCCGAAACAAAACGTGGATCGAACGTTCCTTGGTATTTGAGATTATGGATAGAGAAAACAACGGGTATCTTTGAGGGTACCGGATCATCTTTGTATTCTGTATGAACGAGGTTAGGAATAAAGCCGGTCTGCCAGTCAGAAGCGACGATAAGGTCCGGCTTCCATTTGGATTGTCTGACAAACTCAAGAGCCGCCTTCGAAAGAAGGACCCAGCGGACCGTATCATCGGTATAACCGTAAACATTGGCCCTTTTTTCATAATATTCCATGTTCTCAAGAAAATAATTGATAGCCCCGTCGGAGCCCACATGATTCAGAATGTTACAGATGAGAATACCGTAAGGGTCCTTGTCGCCGCTCGCGATCTTGATGTTGTTAAGTTCGGTCTCGAGAGGATATTTTTCAAGATCTATGGATGCGTATTTGGGAATAAGAACACGGGCATCATGGCCGAGTTTCCGTAGCGCCTTAGGTAAGGAGCGCATCACTTCGCCTAAACCACCAACCTTAACAAAAGGGGCCGCTTCGGAAGCGACAAAAAGTATTTTGAGTTTACCATCTGCCTTATTGGACATACTGGGATTATAACAGAATTAAATTCATTGCACCAAAAACACAACATCCCGCAGATGCGGGATGTTGTGTTTTTATGTTTGTTTTAAAATCTAAGTTTTAATCTGAGATGTCCGTCTTGCCGGATTGAGCTGCTGGCTGTTTTCATGTTGATGTCATCGTTAACCTCTGTGTCCGACCAATTATCGTCACTTGAACTGCTTTTTTTACCTTCCCTAAACTTAGTATTTCCGTGGGACCTTATCTTTAGCTCAAGGTGGTCTCTTCTGTTCCTGATGCTTGTTACTTCCGAACGTATCTTAGCGTCGATAGGTTCGATATCTTTCTTAGAATCTTTTTTTTCTTCAGATATCTTCTGTAATATTTTTTCGTGAACCTGCAGAGATGTTTCAAAACTGGCGCTTACGCTTGCCGCCGCCTTGAAGTCACTTTTATCTTCAAAACTATTTATTCTGTCCTTTACTTTTCGAGATTGGGCTTCAAAATTAGCCTCGATAACAGCCTGATTCTTCGAGTCCAGAGAACCTTTCGAAGCCAGGTTTTCCGCTTCTTCGAGCCGGCGGTCGGCTTTTTGAATTTCCCAATCGGCCTTTTGTTGATCGGTGATATTGGTCAAACCTCTAATGTTCTCGTTAACATTGAGCTTCACCGGATAAAGGAAGTCGCCGGGCAGAGCTTTTTCAGCCGCCAGGCCGACACCGCTTGAAACTGCTACTGTTAAGATGAGTAATAGTGCCATGATGGATGCTAAATTAAAATTTCTTAAATATATACTCGACCAGTCCCAGAAATTTTTTCCGGAACTGTATTTGAGACGGGGTTGGGTTTGACCGCTTACAGGATTATTTTTTATAAAATTAAAAACTGACTCCCGGATAGAGTTACGTTCTTCGTCGGAAAGGCCAGACTTTCTAACTTCTTTTATAAATTGTTCGAAATTTTTATCTTCCATTTTTTCCAAGAATTTCTTTTAACTGTTTAAGGCCGCGATGTATCCTGACTGAAACGTTATTCTCCGATTCTCCGACGGCTTCGGCAATTTCCGAAGGCGACATGTCGTCAATATATCTCATCAAAACCACCTCTTTATATTTATCGTCGAGCTGATTCACCACACTGACCGCCAGTTTGGCGTCGATCCGGTTGTCATTCCTGTTCCGGTCGTCAAATCCAGGATCAAAGCCCAGGGTCTGAAGACTATCAAGCGAAAGTTCTTTTTTCTTCCGGTATTCATCAATTATAAGATTATTGGCAACGCGGTAAAGAAATGGCTTAAGGTTCTGGACCACGCCCCCATCGGCGATGTACTGCCATGATTTGGTGAAAGTATCCTGCATCAGATCTTTGGCCTTCTCACGATCCCCAATCCTAAACCAGCAATGCCTGAATATAGCATCTGAAAACTGGTCATAGGCTTGCATGAATTGTTCATTGAGCACGTTATGTTCTGACATATTTGAAGACGTTATTGGCGCCAAATTGTTACACAAAAAAAACCAGCTGACCAGCCTATGGATTAAATTTCCTTAAATTATAAGAGTTTTTGGGCCTGTCCGGCTTTTTTAAGATGTCGGTCTTTTTGCAGAAAGAGTCTCTTTAACCCTCTCGGTAATATCCTCGAGATTTGTTTTCGCTTTGATAAGGTAGTATGACGGTTTTTCTTCCGAGATCTTTTTGATAATGTCCTCATCCGGATCGAGATTGGTCAGAAATATTATCGGAATATCCTTGAGTTGTTCGTATTTTTTTAACTCCCTCATCATCATTATCCCGTCCATAACAGGCATTTTTATATCAAGGAGTATCAGGTCTGGAATATATTCCCGGCAAACTTCGAACCCTTCCTCACCGTTGCTGGCGGTGTAGATCTTAAATATCGGCTCTTTAGAAAGACGGTCGGTAAGGAGCTCCTGCATAAGTTTTTCATCTTCAACGATAAGAATTTTGTATATAGATTTGGTCATGTTATTATTTTATCACATTATATGAACAAACTCCTCAAGATCGTTCCGGCCGGAAGCGCTGTTTTAGCCTCGACCACCCTGGTTTCTTACCTGCTCGGTCTTTTCAGAGACCGTCTGTTTGCCCATATTTTCGGCGCCTCACGGGCGTTGGACGCTTACAATGCCGCTTTTTTAATGCCCGACCTTTTGTTTAATATCCTTATTGCCAGCGGGATTGCGGCTGCTTTCGTCCCTCTTTTCAGCGAAATTTACCGATCAGACCACGAAAAGGCATATGCCTATTCAAATTCAGTCGTTTCAGCCGCGATAATAACCATGACCATGACCGGAATATTTTTCGTGGTTTTTGCCAAGCAGATAAGTTTTATCGTCGCTCCCGGATTTGACGCCGAAGGCCGGGCGATGGTTACCGGAATTTTAAGATGGCTTTCGTTATCGCCGATAATGTTCGGGGTATCCAATACCATCGGAGCGATGCTGGTGGCTAAAAAAAGATTTTTCTTCTACGGAATTTCACCGATACTTTATAACTTAGGGATGATATTGGGCGCGGTATTTTTGTCGCCATATTTCGGGATAAACGGGGTAGCAATCGGCACCGTCTGCGGCGCGGGGTTCCACATGCTCATCCGCATTATCGACGGCTATCTTTCTGGTTATAAATTTAAAATGAATTTTAATTTCAAAACGCCAGAATTCAAAAAAACCGTTGCGCTGATGCTTCCTAAAATGTTCGGCCATCCAGTCGAGCTCGCAATGTTCTGGGGATTCACCGTTCTGGCTTCGAGTTTAAGCGCCGGTTCGGTCGCGGTCATGAATTTTGCCAGAGACTTCATGAGCGTTCCGGTCAGTCTGATAGGTATAACTTTCGCCACCACCGCCTTTCCGGTCCTTTCGGAAACCATCGCTTCCCATTCAACTGAAAAATTTAAAAAAACCTTAAAAGATTCTTTTCTGCTGATATTTGCCGGCAGTGTTTTTTGCGCGGTTGTTACGTTCATCATCAGAGAACCTTTGATACGCCTCGTCTTAGGCGGCGGACGCTTTGATGAAAAAGCCATTGCCAGAACCGCGATGACTCTTGGAATATTTACCTTGGGCATTCCGACCGAATCTATTATCCACCTTCTGGCCCGAGCTTTTTATGCAACAAAAAACACCGTGATACCGGTGATAATGTCAGTGATAGGTCTGATCATCGCCATCGGGGTAGGTTATCTCCTGTTACCGTCGCTTGATATCTTAGCCATTCCGGTCGCATTCGCTTTGGCCAGTACAACCGAAATGCTGTTTCTAATTATCCTCCTGCCATATCGTATCCGACAACTGCCTCAATCGCCTTTGACTGATACAGAACTCGACCCTCATAGAACCATATAAATAAAATGGCCCCGCCTGAATTTAATCAGGCGGGGCAGATACTACCCGACGACAACGCGGAGCATCGAGCTCGACTTGAGACGTTCGTAGTCCACGCGCGACAGGCAGCTCGCAACCAACGTGTGACCCTTGCAGAAAAGATGAGTCCTGGTCTGACGGCGGCCGACGATGCGGGGCTGTTTCGGGCAGCCGTCGAAACGGCAGGTCGTCTGCCAGTGGGCAAGACGGCGCACCATCTTCGACTGATGGAGGTTCGCGAGAATCATCTTCGCCGAAGCGTAGAGCTCCATGACCTTGGCGATCCGATCGATGCTGTTGAGCGCCTTGAGCGCATCGGCGGTTTCGGCAGACTCGTAAATCCTCTTCTCGTTCTCTTTGGAAATCTGGAACGGAACACGCGGATCCCTCGAGACGACTTGAATCTTCATTTTTCCTCCTTCACCGCCCGGGGCGGATCGAGAGATAGGATGGGACGAAATTGCCCCTATCCATGGTACTTTCAAGATTATAACACAAAACTTCTATATATGCAAGTTTAATGCTCCTACGAAAATCCCGCTCTCGGCTTCAGCCCATTCAGGGCACAGCATAAATTTCTGCTGAAATTTTGCTTCGTGCTCGGCCCAGTCGGCCTGCGCAAGTCCCTTCATAGACTGAAGCCTACGCGGGATTTTTAATTTTAGATATTAGCCCACTATTATGACTGCTTTGCGGCCGGAGAGGATGTCCCCGTTATTCCAATCATGCATCGCATTCATTAGAACCGAAGCGTCGTAAATATAATTCTCGCCTCTTCTTGTTCCAGGATCGTTAGTGATAATATTGCCGTCCTTGGTATAGCCCTTCAGTACAAGCATGTGATAAATGGGTCCCGGCTGACGGTAATACGGGTTGCCGAGTAATTGCCCGGCTGCGGGTAGCAAAACAACCTTACCTCCGGCAAGAGACTTTTTAATATCATCGAGAGTGGGTTCATATAAAACTTTAATGTTTTTGATACCATAATAGTTAGTGAGTATCATGGCAGTCTGTTCGGTATTTGTATCCTCGTAAAAACCAAAGAACTTTTCTTCAAACGCTTTTATCTCCAAAAGTTTTTTATTCGCATCTGCCGGGTCTATTATCGGCGAACCTTTGATATAACTTGCCGCCATCAGGGTCGATGCTTCCTCGCAAAATTCATCATACGGCAGACTCCAGTCCTGAAAAGGCGCCTGTGAAGTAAAAGGTACGTTGAGATTTATTTCTGAAGGAAGACCCCCGGACACAGTGGAAACTGACGGACTGGCTTTGGTTGTTGGCGACACATACTGACGGGGCGACGGCAACGGTTCTCCGATCTTGCCAGGCTGGTCTTTTTTCAAAACAAAAAACGTCCCAAAGGTCAGGACAATAAACAATATTCCCATGATCAATAGATTCTTCTTCACAATTTAATAATACACGATTTATGACCAAAATACTATCATTTATATCAATATTGTTATCCACCATTTTTGTTTGTCTAAGAAGTAAAAAAGCCTTATAATTTAAGTGTCTTTTCATACTTAAATGGCCCAAAAAAAGTCAAGATTTGGCAGAAAAAAAACAGAAAAAACGACAACTCCAAAAAAGAGAAATGTTAAGTTGGTTTCAAAACCGAAAAACCAAAAAAAACAGAAAAAATCTCCGGCCAAAAAATCTTTTCCAAAATTAGCCCTTCGGAAACCGCATTCTAATCCGATAATCTCTCCCCGGCACAACAATGAATGGGACGGCTGGCAGACGTTTAATCCAGGAGTTGTCCAGCTCGATGATAAAGTTCATTTTATGTACCGGGCAATAGGACCTGACGGTGTTTCCCGTCTGGGTTATGCCGCATCAGACGACGGTTTTGGAATAAAAGAGCGCCACCCTCAACCGGCCTATGAACACCCTAACCAAAAAAGGTCTTATAATGTTTTTTCATATTTTTCCGGCGGCTCATGGGGCGGCGGAGAAGACCCGAGAATAGTCAGAGTAGGCAATGAAGATGCTCTTTTTATGACCTACACCGCCTGCAACGGAGATTTACGGGTCGCTTTAACTTCCATAAAAGTTGATGACTTCAGAAATAAGAGGTGGAACTGGACCGAACCCATCCTTCTTTCCCCTCCCGGAGAGGTTCATAAAAACTGGCTGATATTCCCGGAAAAAATAAAAGGAAAATACGCGATATTGCACAGCATAAATCCTGAAATAAAAGTTGAGTACCGAGATACGATGGAATTCGATGATACAAATTATATTCAAAGTTTCCACGGCGGCGGAAAACGCAGAAAAAACTGTTGGGATAGGTGGCTACGTGGCGCAGGACCGGTACCGATTAAGACTAAATATGGCTGGCTCTTGTTCTATCACGCAATGGATAACGACTGGGGCAAATACCGCGTCGGAGCAATGCTTCTTGACCAAGACGATCCGACTAGAATAATCGCCCGGGCAAAAGCTCCGATACTTGAACCGAACGAACATTACGAGAATCACGGTTTTAAAGGCGGAGTTGTCTATGCTTCAGGCGCGGTGGTAAAGAACAGAAAACTTCTTGTCTATTACGGTGGAGCCGATAGTTATGTTTGTGTTGCCCACACTGATTTTGAAGAATTTATAAACGAACTTAAGAATCATAAAGAACCTAAACTTAGGACATCACCTTTAAAAGGATAGACTCTTAAGCGTACCGCTGTAATCCCGCCTTGACGGGATAGCGGAGCAACCAACAAGTTATAAATGTTAGTAGAGAGAAGCCACCAAAACCCGATACTTAAACCAAACCGCCAACAATCATGGGAAGCAGAGGCGGTTTTTAACGGTTGTCCGGTTGAGAAAGGCAAAGAAATATTCATGGTCTACCGAGCCGTTTCACTTTCGCATTATCATTCAGGGGCAAACCTTAAATTATCGATATCTGACATCGGCATCTGCCGTTCCAAGGACGGACTGAATTTTACCGACCGCAAAAGATTCATTGTTTCCGACCAATCCTGGGATAAATATGGCTGTGAGGACCCCCGGACAACCAAACTCAACGGAAAATACTATATATTTTACACCGCCCTCTCCGAATATCCGTTCCGGGCTGAAGGCATTAAGATCGGTGTTGCAATAAGCAAGGACCTCGAAAAAATTCAGGAAAAACATCTCGTCACACCTTTCAACGCCAAAGCGATGGCCCTTTTCCCAGAAAAAATTAACGGCAAAATGTGGGCT
Source organism: uncultured Candidatus Saccharibacteria bacterium (assembly GCA_964513645.1). Taxonomy (GTDB): domain Bacteria; phylum Patescibacteriota; class Minisyncoccia; order 2-02-FULL-40-12; family GWA2-44-9; genus 2-01-FULL-39-28. The sequence goes on along the minus strand of CAZENF010000003.1, from coordinate 129,729 downwards.
ATCCTGACCGTCAATACCGACCAGCCGCCGGTCAAAATAGGCGTCGCAAGCTTTGATAAAGAAGAAGATCTTTGGAATGAAGAGAAATGGAAAAAGTGGTATGAAAATTTGGATAAGAACACCCTGCCTCTCCAGAGAAAACCGAATGATTTTGTCGAAATGGGTTCTCCGCCGATAAAAACAAAAGACGGTTGGCTGATATTTTATTCGTATATTCATGACTACGGCAACCCGAAACAAGTTTTCAGCATTGAGGCCGTTCTGCTTGATCTGAAAGATCCTACCAAGATAATCGGACGAACAAGCGCACCGCTCCTGACCCCTGAAGAATATTATGAAAAAATGGGACATGTTCCGAATATAGTTTTCCCTTCAGGAGCATTGGTAAAGAACGGACAGATATATCTCTACTACGGCGGGGCAGATACCGTCATCTGTGTGGCGATGATATCTTTAAAAATGCTTCTGGCAAAACTTGAATTTATCCGCGGTCCGATAAAAGTCCTGTGGTCAAATGAGAAAGAAATAATCTCTCCGCTTAAAGAACATCCCTGGGAATCAAAAGCTGTTTTCAATCCGGCAGCAATATATCTTGGCGGAAAAGTTCACATACTTTACCGGGCAATGTCAGAGGACAATACATCCGTGATCGGTTACGCCACTTCAAAAGACGGGATTAATATCGATTACCGCGGACCTGAACCGATCTATTTACCGAGAGAACCGTTCGAAACTAAATCCCAGCCGAATTGGAATTCGGGTTGTGAAGATCCTCGTATCACTAAGATCGGGAGTCATCTTTATATGTGCTACACCGCTTATAATGGTTCGAGTCCTCCCAGAGTAGCTCTGACCTCGATCTCGGAAAAAGATTTTCTCGAACAAAAATGGAACTGGTCAAAACCGGTACTTATCTCCCCGCCGGACATAGACGACAAAGATGCCGCGATATTCCCTGAAAAAATAAACGGCAAATACGTGGTCATTCACCGTTCCGGACAAGACATAGATATTTCATATCACGAATCGCTTAATTTTGACGGTAAGCACTGGCTTGAAGAATACCGTTGGATAGCACCCCGCAAAGGAATGTGGGATTCAAGAAAGGTTGGTATTTCCGCCCCGCCGATAAAAACCTCCAAAGGTTGGCTGTTGTTGTACCATGGAATTTCAGATGACGACGGCTATTACCGGGTCGGCGCGATTCTGGCCGATCTTAAAGACCCGGTAAAAATTTTGGCTCGAACCGATGACTCAATTCTCGAACCGAGATTTCCTTTCGAAAAGAACGGCCAGGTCAACAATGTCGTATTTCCTTGTGGAGCAGTTATCAAGAACGATACAATATTCATGTACTATGGCGGTGCTGATTCAGTTGTTGGAGTAGCCGCGATGCCTTTACCAACCTTATTAAGATTGTTCGGCGCTTATGCGTACTAATAAAATATGAAAAAACTAAACAAAGACGTGGAAAAACCCTGGGGCGGATACTACGATATGGCCGAAGAGACCGGAAAATGGCATCTCAAAGTAATAGAAGTTAAAAAGGGTCAGAGATTAAGCCTCCAGAAACATCAGATGCGAAGCGAGTTTTGGGTTATAGCCGACGGCGAAGCCAAGATACAAAAAGACGAAGAAACATTGACTCTGAAGACCGGCGACACTATCGCATTCAAAAAGGAAGAAGCGCATCGTGCTGAAGGAATTACTGATACTACGATAATCGAGGTCACTTTCGGCGAACATGACGAAGACGATATCACCCGATTGGCGGATGACTATGGACGGAGCTAGTTTATCGCTTCGAGCTTTATAATTTTCAAATCAAAAACGGCCATTCGGCCGTTTTATGGTCCCCAAGGGGCGTCTTTCATAACTTCTTGAAAAGTCGGCGGCTGATAATTCGGCTCGGCTGCGATCTTATAGACGATGTCTCGGCATATAGCCAGGAATCTAAGGTCATATACATGTTCGCTCTGCATTCTCAATTCCTCTTCAAAATATTTTACCCATTTTTCACGTTCGGTCATTTCAGACATAATACCTTCTCCAAAAGAACCATACTCATGATATAACTTACATACAAAATATCAAACAAGAAAGTACTACATGAACTTGTTTATAAAAACCTCAAAAAATTCATACTGATTGAGATATGTCTGGAGGAAACCAAGAAATTGGCGGAACTGGCCGGTTGCAAGAAGAATTCCCAAAAAAATAAGGAATAAGCCGGCAATCTTATTAAGCCAAGTGATAAGATTCCCCCACTTCGAGAATAAAGTAACCGCCTTACCGATGAGCAATGCCGTTAGAAGAAATGGTATTGCCAGGCCCAAAGAAAAAACAACTAAAAGGAAAGTTCCCTGGAGAACCATGCCCGAAGTAGTAGCTATCAGCAATATCGAACCCAAAAGCGGTCCGACGCAGGGCGTCCAGCCAAGAGCAAAGAGCGCCCCTAACAGTAGAGAATTGAACCACGAAACATGACGGAACAAGCGCGGAACATTGAGCCGATTCTCGGAATTAAGGAACGGGACATTGAGCCAGCCCAAAAGGACCGCCCCGAATAAAATTATCATTATCCCGCCTATCCTATCGAGCCAAACCTTAGCCGGTAAAATAACTCCGACAAGCGATACTAATACACCGAAGGTTACAAAAACAATCGAAAAACCGAGGACATAGCCAAGCGCATTCTTAAATATTCTCCATCGGACAGTTTTTAACTTTTCGGGATCATTCAAAATATCCGTCCCGACACCGGAAATAATAGCTAAAAAAGCCGGGATGAGCGGCAAAGTACATGGCGCTAAAAAAGTAAGAAACCCTGCTATGAATGCTGAGGCTACGAGGGCAATATTAAATTGTGGCATCTGGTAATTATATCACGAATTACGGCCTGAACACCTCTTCGTGGTAATTATTCCCAGCATTCCAAAGCATGAAACCGGTATAATTATCACCCAGAGAATCTTGGGTTGCTTTTATTTCTGAGGCTACCATTGCTGAAGTATAATCCGCGCCTAAATTAAAGTCCTGGAGCCAAGGGCGAAGGTGCGCCCTTTTGTTCTGAGTAGAGTCGTAATAAGCTGTCAGACGGTCCCCGCCTTCTTTAACTGTATAATCTATAACTTCATAAGGATGGGCTGCCGGATTCGCAAAGCCCATAAAATTCGACGGATAATGTGAAGGATAAACCATCGGCGAAACGTAATCAAAATATTCAAACGCATCCTCTATCACCTGTCCCACCCCGAAATCCTGTTTCTTTGTTGTTACAAAACCGAACATATCCACTGACATTCTCGTATTACCCAATTCCCTTCTCATATATTTAAAAAATGAATTGAGAACTTGAGGTCTCGTCATGGTTTTGTCCCAGGCCGGAAAGACGATGATACTCAAGTCGCCGTCAGAAGGAAAGCGAACATAATCAAAATTTATTTCATCAAATCCACGCCCGGCCGCATCCTTGGCAATGTCCGCTAGATATTTCCAGGCATCTTGATTAGTGGTATCGATCCATGACAGTCCCTTGTGGTCGTACCATACCCCGCCGGTTAATTTATTCCTGACTGCCCAATCAGGACGGGCTCTGACCAAAGCCGGGTCCTGGAACATTGTCATCCTGCCGATAATATAAATATTATTTTGATGAAGTTTGGATATCAGCCCGTCAATATCTTTAATGGTATGAGTTTCGGTACTGTATTTTTCTGCTTCGGGTACCGATGTGTCATAAGAAATATATCCAGAAAAATCTTTGATATCGATGACTACGGCATTGAGCCCACTGGTCTTAGATAGATTAATTAAGTGCTCAATCATTTTGGGATTACCGGCGCTTGATGAAGTAAAATATATAGCCCTTAAAGGATTGGGTACTTCTGTTAAGGGTTGGTTTAGCTGAGCTTTGGTCAGAGGTTCGGGTGACGGACTTGGTTCATTGACCACAAATTTTATCCCATGTTGAATGATAAAAAAAATTCCTATCCAAACAGGGACAGATAACAAGCTCCAAATGATATAATCCTTGTTTATCTTGAGATAGTTCACTACTTAAATTTTAACACTTTCTGATTTTTTACCCAAAAACAAAAGGCCCCGCGTTAGCGGGGCCGAGATCGAGTCGACGTCGATAGGTGTTCAGCGCTCCTGGAAGCGGCAGAGCGTGTCCAGATGTTCAGCAGGTTCTGTCCGTTGAACATAGAGGATGAGCTCACGCGGCGCTTCTCCCGGAAGACGCTTGGTTGCAACGAACGAATAGCAACCCAGCGAAGCAACGCCGAGGCCGACGAATTTCTCGCCTGGTGGAAGCGAAATGACGAATTCTTTCGGGGAAACGATACGCACCCCGGTCGGCGCCTCGGGCGGACGCACAGCATGCACCGATGACGGAGACGTCGGAACCTGGGACGGCGCTTGAGCTTCGATAGGCCTGGTGGCAAGACCAACTGCCAGAAGCCCGATCATAATCGCGAGGCTGAACCCCAGAATGAACGGATCGTCGACCAATCTCTTCATGACACTCTCCTTTGAGAATTTGAGGAACTATCTATATTATATCACATTTATAAAATTAATCAAGTCCAAGGCGGCCTATCATTTTGGCCTTATCGATAGGAGAAACCTTCATCTTAGGCACTAAATTACGAAAGAAGCTTATCGCCCTATCATAATTAACCCGGTCAACCGGATAAGGTGTGGCGTCTTTGCCTCCGAAAGCGAATGAATACCGGGCCGGGTCCTCGTAAGAAGGCTTCGCGCCATATATGACTTCGGAGACCAGAGACAGGGCACGCATTGTTTTGGGCCCGACCCCTTCCAAAGAAAGCAGTCTTTCGTAATTTTCAGGTTTGCGGTCAGTTACGGTCCAAAGGATCTTTTCAAGATATTTTGATTTCGAAAAATCCTCGGCCGCGACCGGATGCCACTTGAACTCTTTGTTCTCGAGGTTAAGAAGGGTCAGCTGGCGGCCTTCGGAATTTTCCATTTTGACCATCTGGGATAAGCCGTGGGAATGACGGCGAAGTATCTGAACATCTTTCATTAAAGTCCAGTAATCCCCTTTGACAAGTTCAGTGCTTAAATCGCGGGTCTTGCCGCTTTTACCCGCACTCAGGTCCAAAGTGTTTGTCTTCAACTGCGAGGCAATTCCCGAATGAGGTTCGTTTACCAGGTCTTTAGCTGTTTCAGAGAACCAATGATAACGGCGAGCTGTTCCTTCATCAGTATTCATTCCCTGTTGAACCACCGACCAGGCTCCGTTCCGGCTGAAAAAGAATGCGTGATGATAAATGTTAAACCCGTCCTGGACCAAAGCGCTGTCGACCTTGGCTGCCATTCGGGAGTTATACTGAAGATTACCGACATTTTCCATCGGCATAGATAATTTTTCACCCCAAACTTGGATCTCTTCGGGGGTTCTACGCGAGGTTTTGCCTTTTCCGCCACAAATGAACAAGCCGAGGTCCGACTCCTGGCCGGTGATGCCTTCTTTAAGGGCTGCGGTCAGGATGGTAGTTAAACCGGAGGCATTCCAATCGAAAGCCAAGACCGTTCCCAACGATTGGAACCATACAGGGTCAGCAATTCTCTTGATGAACTCATCGGGTCCGTATTCTTCCACAATTACCCTGGTCATTTCACGGCCAAGTTTAACCATCCGCTCAAAAAGCCATTTCGGGCATTTTCCATAATCAAGAGTAAAAGTTGCAACACCTTTGTGGATCATTAACACATAATACCAAAATCCGGCTTTCGCCGAATTTTGGATATCCACTTAATATTTATGGGGTTGCTGGTTCAGGAGTTGTTTGGTCCGAAACACTTGTATCAGGAGTAGGCGCAGGCGTAATTTCAGGGGTAGATTCAGGAGTTGCTTCAGGTGAAGGAGTTACAGATACTTCACTGCTTGGTGCTGGAGTTTCAGTTGGGGCAGACTGAGATTCAGGAGAAGATGGCGCCGGGGTATTTCCTGAAGAGGAACCTCCGCAAGCACCTTTTTCGGTTCTTAAGTTGCCGCTATCGACATAGACGCAATATGCCTCGCCAGTGGTTCGGTCATAAGTCGTAATACCGCTATGAACTTCCAAGTCTTGAGTCTTAACAGAATGGCTTTGTATCGAATCGACTATTAACCCCTTCAGGTTAACAACAGCATCTTTAAGATAATTCAGGATTGTTGCAATAAGATCCGTCCCCGCGCTCAACGAACCTGCGCTTGAAGAAGCAAGAGCGGATAATGAATTTATCGGCGGATTCCAGTAGCTTAAGTTAACAAAAACCAATATCTGACCGGCTGATGAATTGATATCACTAAAACCTTCGAGAGCAATGCCCAAGGTCATGCCAGGAGTAGTTGCTTTCATCGCGTAACCTGGCTTGGATGCCGAAGCGGTAAGACGATCACCGGACATTATTAAACCGTTCTCGGTTGTTACGTTTACAGGTACACGTCCTGCCAAAGCAACCGGTACATAGCCCGCCCTTCTTTCCGCCGTGCCTGTACCGGAAATAAATGAATTTCCGTCTATCAACGAAGCTGGATTAGTCGAAATTATACCTATTAAATTACTGCTACCGCTCGCTCTTTGAACAAAGGCCGGATTAGAAGTATCAACAGCCACCACTTCACCGGCAGATAAAGTCTGGTCTTTGGTTTGATAGCTTTCAGCATAGTCCAAACAGCCGCGCGGATCGGTACCGCCGGCATTAACACCGGTACAACTCGAGTTGGCACCTCTCGACTTAACCATTCCTCTTAAACCCAGACGACCATAACCTGATAATGAAGCTGTGACGTTACCGGCCGTATCAAAAACTCTCAATATATCAGCGGTGCCGTTGGTCGAAGATGAGGCCGCGACTGTTATATTGAAAACTGTACCAGTACCGATCATATTTTTAGCTGATATGGACGCAACCTGACCTGTGGTCATACCTGCAATTATCTTGAATATTTTTCCCGAGGTGAAAGTTCCGGCACCGGCTCCAGAAGGAGAAGCAAGAATGTTAAAAACATTACCCGTGGTAAGAGAAGCAGTAACGTTAAATACATTTCCACTGGTCAGCTGGTTGGCAGATATAGAAGCAACAGAACCTGTCTTCATGAAATTGGACCGTATCGCAAATGTCGCGGTAGCGGTAGTGCCGATGCTGTTATCTACGAGTAAGAACGGATTATTAACTGTCGCGGATGAGTTTATTGTGAAGTGTTTTAAGTTGGTCAGGTCTTGGGCATTACCGGTAACTGTACCGCCGAGGGTATACGCATTGACCGTCAACGTCCCTGCCGGCAATGCCTTGATAGTTGCTGCCGAGAAAG
>CAZENF010000003.1:0-122302 GCA_964513645.1 uncultured Candidatus Saccharibacteria bacterium | reverse complement strand
TTCCGGCATGGGTAGTGGCCGTAGTACCAAAGCGGCTGTAAGCGACGTTAGGACCAGTATTGTTGACGAAAAGTTTAGATATAGAAGCATAGCCTACAGCTTCAAAATTGCCCGAGGTTGAAGCGTTAGTGGCGGTTAATAGTCCTAAACCTGTAAGGTTCTGACCGTTGCCGGTTACTGCGCCACCAATAGTGAAAGCATTGACCGTCAACGTCCCTGCCGGCAATGCCTTGATAGTTGCTGCCGAGAAAGTACTTGAAACCGAGGCATTGTTGGCTAACAGGAAATTATCAAATGCAGCTGAACCGACGACTTCAAACCCGCCTGACAAGAGCAGGTCTCGCGAAGCGGAGATGGTTCCGGCATGGGTAGTGGCCGTAGTACCAAAGCGGCTGTAAGCGACGTTAGGACCGCCGCCAACGAAAAGTTTAGATACAGAAGCATAGGCGGTTACCTCGAATGGTATTGAAAGAGAAGCCTGGGTCGAAGAGAACTGGAGCTGTCTCGAAGTACCGATAAAAACTTGAGAAACGGAAGCATAACCGACAGCTTCGAAGTTTGTCGACAAAGAGGCCGCTCCGACTATCTGTAGCGCAACTCCTGGAGCTGAAGTACCGATACCCACTCTTTGGTTGGTAGCGTCTATCCAAAGGGTTTTAGAGAGCGAGGCAGTAATACCTGAAGTTGCGGTTAATTCTAATCTTGAAACAGAAGCTCCGGCAGAGAAAGTATTAACCCCGTTCCAGGTATTATTTGCAGCCCTTGAAGCCGGACCGTTGGCCCAATCGAGAGATATTGAAGCTACGCCAGTTGCTGAATTGAAATTAACATTGAAGCCTCCAGCTTCGAATGAAGCTGAAGTAGCTCGGTTGTAAGAACCGATATAAGCTCCTCTGATACCAAACGCTGTCAGACCAGTAGTATCGGTATCACTGCCGCAGGAGAACGTTCCGCCTGACCAGGTCAGTTTGCCTAAAGAAGCGTTACAAGTTTGTAGCCCCGCGCCGAAGAGCAGGGAAGACGAAGAATATCCGACGACTTCAAAGTTTAGAGATTCGGTGGCCGAATTTGAAATGGATATGACGCCTGAATCGCGGGCAATAGTTCCGGTCTTGAGGGTTCCTGTTTCAAACGTACCCGATGTTGAAGCGTGATCGAAAGTAAGAGAGAAATTCCCGCCGGTTATGGTCGTATTCGCGTCAACCGTCAAAGCATTGACCAATTCGTCAAAATCAAGAGAATTTGAAGTGACCAAACGAGCATTGGTAAAGGTCGGATTTGTATTGAAAGCCCAAGCACCGGTTATGGTCTGGGTTGCCGAGCGGGAAGCCGGCCCGTTGGTCCAGTCTAAACGAACAAATGATGTTGAGGCGACAGAATTGTCTATATTGAACTGATTGCCTTCAAAAGTGATAGTTCCTGAATGCTGGGAGGTACCAGCTGAATCACTTACCGAAACACTTCCAGAACTGCCACCTCCGGTATCATCCGTTCCGCAGGTAAACTGTCCGGTTGAAGCGTTCCAGTTTAAAGTCTGGCTTGAACCGCTGCAATCAGTAAGCCCTGAACCGAATGTCTGAGAACTTGAAGCATAACCGCTAGCTTTTAAATTACCAGTAAAGGTTCCGTTTCCGGATACGCTTAAACTGGTACCGGTTATCGTACTTGCATCAACGCTATTGGGAGGAGTATAGCTTGAACCGCCGTAAACTACCGGTGTATTTGCCGGAGGAACCCAAACCGTCGGGGTTATCCTGAACCTTTCATCTATGGATTGGAATTTATTGGAAGCGGTCACGGCCAGAGTTTCGAGTGCAGCTAAACGTTCGCCGACACTGCCTGAAGAAACAGGCGCCTGATATTGAGAAGGCTGCTGACCGATTATCTGAATTATCTGTTTATTCTGGGAAGTGCCGGCTAAACTTGCCCGGACGGCTCTTAATTCTTTTTCGAGAATGCTTACCCTGTTTAAAATATCCGCCGGGGTCTGAGCAGTTGCCGCAGTATTGATGTTAGAAGACGGATTTTGGGCCGGTTTGATGAAATTAACAAATCCGCTGAAAATACTGGCTGAATTGCCTGTCTTTGAACTTGAGTAATTGCTCAAAGAACCCGGTCCCGCCGCCAAGCCAGAGGCAAAAAATAAAATAAAAAGGGCAAGGAGAATAAGCTTGAAGGCACCAGAATCTGATGATTTCGAGCTTACCCTCTTTGCCCCTGACTGTTCGGCTATCTGGGAAAGAACTATTGAAGGTACAAGCCTTCGAGAAAAAACTTTTTTTGCTCTTTCCGGCAGAGAATAAATGGAATTGAATGTTTCTTGAGAAAGGGCTGTGTGAGTGACCTGGAAAAGGTTGTTACAGAAATTTGAGAAAATTTCCGTTGTCGCCTCCCGGGTCGGAGTGAAAAATCTGGAAACCGTATTCAGACGATAATCAGTATACTCTTTTTGGCATTTAGAGTGATATTCAAAAACGGAAGAAACTTCTTTCGGATCAAAAGGATTGAGTGCCGTAATGGATTGAATCACCTCGGTCCCTTTTGGCAATGAAGGCCAAATGATACCTTTTTTAAATTCCGACTTTATCTCTTCTATCGCCTGTAAAGTTGGGGTGAAAAATCTGGAGGCCAATCCGAGACGATATCCGGATTCATGTTCCCGTTTCTTGGAATAATCCTCCCAGATGGTTTGAACAGATGCGTTAATTGCAGAATATTTTTCGAATGACTTATCGCTCGTTAACCACGCATCAGCCCGGTTAAAAGCGTCAACGAGTTGCAAATTTAATTTATGAGTACTCTTTCCAAAATTAGAACCTATTTCTTTAGCGGCAGTCAAGGTCGGTGAGAAAAATTGTGACATTTTTTCTTTCCGATTGAAGGAAAGTTCATCCTGTTTTTTTAAACGGGATGTTAATGCGCCTGAAATTTCAACGATAAGGCGGATGGCAGTATCGTTGAAATAATTCATCTCACGAACTCTGATACCGGCCAAGCCGGCAAGTCTTTTGTTCTGAGCTGCGTTTAAAGAATAGGACTTAAGGGAAGAGCGGCTGATAAACCATTGATTGTCTCTTTTGACGGCTGTAACCTTGCCTTCTCTGGCAATTCTGGCAATGTGTATCGGATCATAACCAAATTCGTCCGCTAAAATAGAGGTTGGCACCAGATCTTCTTCTGCGCCCTTATTCAAGTTGATCAGTTCGTTATTTTTATCTTCTGGGAAATCCAAAATAATATCTCTCAAAAGCTTTCCCAATAGTCGAACCAACCAACATTTCTTGAATTTTCAAGGAATGTTTGTCGTTACTCATTAATTATCTCATTAAGCTGGTACGCGAACAAACTTTAATGTGGATAACAATCTCGGCATTTTACTTGATTAAAAGAGTTTAAAATAAAAATCTTACCTTAATTGTCGCAGTTTCTTAAAATATTCATTTTTAAAACCTTAAAACAAAACTCTTAAAATCAAGGTATATTTGTATTTTTTGAAATTTATTTATTAAGCTTTATATATATTTATGGAAGGTATCACTCTCCCACCTAAAATCACCCGAATAGGGTGATTTTAGGTGGGTAAATATAAATTATGCTCAAAATTACTTAGGAAGGATATATCCGTTCTGTTCTATGTTTTTCTTTATATCCAGGAGTTTAAAGTTATCGAGAGTGCCTTCGATCGTAACCATTACATTTGCCCCTAAAAGTTCTGAAAAATTCCTCGATGTTCTCAAATATACCGTTGATGAGTTTGAAACTACTTTAAGATTTCCTTTGGCTTGGTCATCAGAACTCTGAAGAATTCCTTCGAGATAATTACCGACAGCACTTGTCTGAGTTCCGGCAACCTGTTCTGTCTTTTGAGTATTGTTTTTATCCGCCATATGCTCGGAATTAGTAACATGTTTTCTCTGATATATTCCGCCAGCCACCAAAACCGCGCCTGCCAAAAGAACCGCCAAATAAAGTTTGGTCCTGCCGTTCGGGTTATTCTTCTTGGGATTATACTCTTTGTCGACATTTACCATCTTAAGAGATTCCGGATTCGACCTTTTCGGCTGATTGCTCTGCTTAGACATGTTTTGTTTGTCCATTTTTATTTAGGTTAGTTTTAAATATATATAGCAGATCAACATAATAATACAAAAGCTGACTGTGGATTACTTGTGCAACAAAAAGCCGGCTTAAGGCCGGCTATACTTTTTAGAATTTATTTCCTGGTTCTATATTGTCTAATTCTTGGCGAAGCCCTTCTGCTATCTTGAGAATTTCTTCGGCAACAGCACGATCCTTACATTTTGCAATGATCGGATTATTAGCCGCAATGACTTCGACCGTCCAATCCTGTTCAATGCGCCATGGCAGTGGATTTGAGATCATTTGATGAAAGATCACTTCCCTCAAAATTTTCTCGATCAAACTTTTATCATCGCTCATCTTTAACCCCCTTTCGAGATGAAATTAATAGGTACAAAAAAAAGAATGAAGACATTGTTACTAATAACAGCGTGATAAGAGCTACTTTTTCAGAAACAAATATATGGAGAATATACCATAACATTTGTCCTCCATCAGTCATCGCCCCGATCGGCAATAAGTTGAAAATTCCAAAACCAAGATTGGTCTCGGAAATAAAAAAAGTTGTGCTTAAAGAAAATTCTCCAGAGATCATGCTCGAAAGACGCAGGGCCAGGTTGCCTATCAAAATATTTACTAACGGTCCGGCGAATGAAATAAGTATTGGGGCTAATTTATGTACTCCCTTGGTTTTGTCTACAGTCTCTACATAAGTGCCCCAGAAGCTTAGGCCAGCGGCAACCGTCTTTATTCCGAAAAGGTAGGCCACCAAAGAGTGGGAAAATTCATGAATAACTAGCGATAGCATCAAGAATATCAAGGATACAAAGACGCATATTTTATAGCGAAAATTTCCTGTATCTAAATTTTCTCCGTATATTTTTATATTCTTATTCGAAATATAAATAATAAAAACTATCAGAAAGACGGTTCCATATCCTATATTTATATGGAAGTCCCTTACATTAAACTCCCACCCTTGGGTCAGGAAAAACAAAATATTCTTCAGCTCTAACTCCATATTCCTCCGATTGGCAAAGAACGTACCGATTATATTTGAAAAAAGCATCCCGGTCAAATAAAAAACCTCGCAAATGCGAGGTTAAAACCTGGTCAGTTCCCTGACCAGGCGGTCTGCGTGATATATATTTTTTAATATCTCAACTATTCCGACTGAACTTACCGCGACCGCCCGGTTGTTCGGAGAATAATTATAATCGTAATCCCCGACCAAGCTTTCACGGTTGCCGTCAAAAACAATTCCGACTATCTCAAGGTCTTTGTTAAATACAGGACTACCCGAGTTGCCGCCGGTAATGTCGAGGTCCGCCACGAAATCAAGCGGGGTTCTAAGCTTAACATTGTGTTTGCCGAGCCACCAACGTCTCGGCAGTTTATAATCGCCCTGATTGCCGAAATCAGAAGAGTGCTGATAAGCTCCGCCTATTGTGGTGAAGGGCTTATAGTTTTCGTAGCCTGAAACCGTGCCATAAGACAAGCGTAGAGTAAATGTTGCGTCCGGATAACGGTTGGTGCCGTACATTTTGAACAAAGCATCCGAAATAAGGGCATAACCGCGGCGTTCCTGTTCCAATGCGGAATTAAAAGACCGACGATATTGATCACTTTCCTTTTTAATATAATCGGCAAGAGAGAGCATCGAATCTGTTCCGTCGCCGTCATCATCCGGATCATTCATACCTGCCACCATTAACCGGTGTTTATTGATATCGGTCAGCCATGTATCGAAGACCAGTTCGTGAGCAATATCTGACGGCCCGCCCCATAAATGATAGGGCATGTTTTTTACGATACTGCTTTCGGAACCGAAAACTTCGATAAAATGAGACAATGAATCCTTTAGTTTCGCCTCTTCGTACTCAAGATTTAGAGATGGTTCTTTTTCTCTGGAATGTAAAACTGCACGAGCCGCTTCCCTATTACCTGAAACAATGCTCTGGGCATATCCTAAGAGCTGGCTGTCAAATCCAAGTCCCTGGACTAAAAGCATATAGCGGGCGTAATTTTTGCGGATTTCTTCCTGAGCCTCATTTATCATAATTAGACCGTTAGCATACTCGCCTGCCAAAGAAGGATTGTTATAAGCATCCTTATAGAACTGTTTTTCTGAATTTTCTTTCGCTTCCACAAGCTTAGGATCTTGAAGTCCGCGGATCTTACCGACATAAAGTTTTCTGGAATTTTGCCAGCTGAAAAGGTCTGCCTGGGCGATCCGGCGTTGTTCTTTGCCTCCCAACATGAATTGCTGAAGAGTTATTTCACGCCTACGGAAGAGATCGAGCAGGAACGGAGCCTTAATATCTCTTTCTGTTTTGAGAGCTTCCGGGGTTAAAAGCCGTTTAGTGCTGCCGGGATGTCCGGAAACAAATATAAGTTCGGATTCCTTGGCGCCGTTCTTGGACCAGCCGAAATGTAGCGGCGTCCGAGCAGGTTTACCTTTTTCATAAGCTCGTAAAAATGCAACGTCCATCGCATAGCGCGGATATTCAAAATTATCCGCATCTCCGCCGAAGAACCAAGTATTTTTCTCGGAAGAAAAAACAAGCCGGACATCAGTGTAAACTTTGTAGCAGTAATTGTAGTACTGGGCGCCCTGATACAGAACAACTATCTCACAGGTAAGATCGTTTATTTCCGAACTTTGTTTTTGAGTGTTGAGAATTGCCCTTTGGCGAGCTTCAGCTAAATTGCCGCTTTTATCTTCTTTGACCTGCTGATTTATCCAGTCGGTCGCATCGCCGAATTTGTGAAGAACTCTTAGAGTCAGATCTGTTTTAAGTTCGTCCCTGTATCTCGACGCGTAAAAACCTTTTTCATATAGATTGTTGCGAGGGGTGCTTAAGGCTTGGACCGCCCCTTCGGCACAATGGCCATTGGTCATGACTAGACCGTCTCCGGATACAAAAGACGAGGAACAATTCGGCAATCTGGCCGAACTCCTCTGAACATAATTGAGCCATAACGAATCGACCTTGAAGCCGTATTTTGCCTCGACCCGCTTAACTGGAAAATTATCAAAGGTCCACATACCTTCATCGGCCGAAGGAGAACCGTTATACAGTAAAACCAGAGTCGCCACCACAAAACGCGTCACGAACTTTCTCATCACGTCCTTCTCCTTTTTAAAGAACGCCTATCTCGAAATTATCGGCCAAATAAACAAAAAGGTAAAGAGTTGATCCCACGAGAAGATTCTTTTATTTTACAAAGGTCACCAGGTCGGTTATCATTTATCTAAATGGGTAAAAAACATATATACTCTTTTTTTGTGTTTTTCTCTCTTATTGGAGTGTTATTAATGATACCCTCTCTCGCCGGTGCCACGGTCGCAGTTCTTGAACCGAAAGGAATGATCGCCGCCAAAGAACGCGACCTGATATTTACCGCCATTGGTCTGATGTCCGCGGTTGTTCTGCCCGTTCTCGTCGCCACGGTTTTTATCGCTCGAAAATACCGAGCCGGCAACACCAAATCCGAATACTCCCCCGAGTCCGGTGCAAAGCCGGGAATACAGTTTGCCTGGTGGGCTTACCCTTGCCTTGTCATAATAATTTTATCAGCCGTCACCTGGAAAAATACCCACGAACTTGACCCTCACAAACCCGTCACCGGCATAAAACCTCTGACCATTCAAGTCGTTGCCTTACGGTGGAAATGGCTTTTCATATATCCGGACCAAAATATCGCCGCTCTTAATTTTGTTGAGTTACCGGCCAAGACTCCGATAACTTTTGAACTTACTGCGGATGAGGCTCCGATGAATTCTTTCTGGATACCCCAGCTGGGCGGGCAAATGTATGCAATGTCGGGAATGGTTAACCAGCTAAACCTTATCGCCGATTCACCCGGAGATTTTCAAGGTTCAGCTGCAGAGATAAGCGGCCAAGGATTTGCTGGAATGAGATTTATCGCCAGAGCAACTTCTCAAAGCGATTTCAATTCCTGGGTATCATCGGTCAAAAATTCGTCTCAAGCTCTAAACTATGAACAATTGGTCGGACCAAGTGAGAATGACTCCCCGGCTGTTTACGCATCTGTCCCGGAAAATCTGTATAATATGGTAGTAGATAAATATTCAGCCCCCCAAAACTAATGCAAGAACTAATCTTCGGAAAACTTACGCTGGATGCCTTACCTCACGAATGGTTTACCGTCGGAGGCACAGTCGCGATGACCCTTACCGGATTGAGTGTGGTGTCTTTTTTGACATATAAAAAACTCTGGAAATGGCTCTGGAAAGAATGGCTGACCTCGGTCGACCCTAAGAAGATCGGTATCATGTATATAATAGTAGCTTCCTTGATGTTCCTCCGTGGCGCGCTGGATGCGGTCATGATCTGGCTTCAGCAATCAATTGCCGCCGGTTCCCAGGGTTATCTGACCGCCGACCATTTTCAGCAGATCTTCACCGCTCATGGCAATATCATGGTGTTTTTCGTGACAATGGGATTTTTGTTCGGACTAATGAACTACATCATTCCTCTTCAAATCGGCGCACGGGATGTCGCTTTCCCCCTTCTCAACACTCTCGGCTTCTGGCTTTACGTTGCCGGTACCGTGCTGGTTAATTTGTTCTTCGTTCTCGGCGGACAATTCGCCGCCACCGGCTGGCTTGCCGTCGCCCCGCTTTCAGAACTGCAATTCAGTCCCGGCGTCGGAGTGGATTATTGGATATGGAGTTTGCAGGTTTCCGGACTTGGCACACTGCTTGGCGGTATTAATTTTCTGGTTACGATAATTAAAATGCGCGCCCCGGGCATGACCTTAATGAAAATGCCAATGTTCGTCTGGACATCCCTCTGCAGCATGGTTCTGGTTCTTTCAGTATTTCCCATCTTAGCCATGACTCTTATCCTTCTTTTCCTGGACAGATTTTTCGGCATGCACTTTTTCACTTCAGCTTTCGGCGGTAATCCAATGATGTATACCAATCTTATCTGGTCCTGGGGCCATCCGGAGGTGTATATATTGATACTCCCGGCTTTTGGCATATTCTCGGAGATAGTTAGCACATACTCCCAAAAAAAACTGTTCGGCTATGTTTCTCTGGTCTTTGCCGCCATCGCCGTCGCTTTTATTTCGGTTCTGGTCTGGCTCCATCATTTCTTTACCATGGGTGCAGGTGCGGATGTTAATTCATTCTTCGGCATCATGACCATGTTCATTGCGGTTCCGACCGGAGTTCAGATAATCAACTGGCTCTCAACTATGTATAGAGGCCGAATAATTTTCTCCCAACCGATGTACTGGTTCTTTGGATTTTTAAGCACTTTCACCTTCGGCGGCATGGCTGGGGTTTTGATGGCCGCTCCACCGGCTGATTTCCAAATCCACAACAGTTTATTCCTGGTCGCGCATTTTCACACCATGGTCATCGGCGGAGCTTTGTTCGGAATATTTGCCGGCATCGCTTACTGGTTTCCGAAATTTACCGGCTTCAAATTAAACGAACGGCTCGGTAAATATGCTTTCTGGACCTGGCTCGTCGGATTCTTTGTGGCATTTACCCCTCTTTATATTTTGGGTCTGATGGGCGCAACCAGACGTCTCGATCACTACGACGCCTCGACCGGCTGGCAACCCCTGTTCATTACCGCCCTTGTTGGTTCGCTTATAATCGCCGTGGCCGTTCTTATTCAGCTCTATCAGATTTATATAAGCTTCAAACAAAAAGAACGCGACACGACTGGCGATCCTTGGAACGGCAGAACTCTCGAATGGATGACGGCTTCGCCTCCGGCGGTCTATAATTTTGCCAGGATACCGAAAGTATCCGATCGGAGCCCGTTCTGGGAAATGAAAAAATCCGGCTCACGCGAACCAACCTTGCAGGATTACGAAGACATCACCATGCCCAAAAACACGGCCAGCGGAATCTATATTTCAGCTTTTATTTTCTTGGCCGGATTCGCTTTTATCTGGCACATAATCTGGCTTATCTTCGCCGGGATTGTAGGCGCCATCACCTGTCTTATAATTAGAGCCTTTGACGATGAAACAGAATATATAATCCCTGCGGCTGAAGTTGCAAAAATTGAAGCCGGCAGAAAAATATATGGAACACGATAGAAATGACAAAATAACATTCGGCTTTTGGGTCTACCTGATGACCGACCTGATAATGTTTGCGGTTCTTTTTGCCGCCTACGCCGTTTTGCACGGCAATACCTTCGGCGGACCTTCGGCCCGCGAACTTTTTAACCTGCCGAATGCTTTAGCTGAAACTCTTATCCTTCTGACCAGCAGCTTCACCTGTGGTTTGGCGATGTTAGCCGTTCACAGAAACGAAAAGAACACCTCTCTGGTCTGGCTTGGAACCACTTTTTTTCTGGGTATATCATTTTTGGCGATGGAATTAACCGAGTTCGGCCAATTAATATTTGATGGCAATACCTGGCAAAGAAGCGCTTTTCTATCATCCTTTTTCACCCTGGTCGGAACTCACGGATTCCATATCACTTCCGGTCTTATCTGGATATTTATAATGATGATAATGGTCTCGAGACGCGGCCTGACCCCGACCAATACCCGCAAGCTCGTCTCATTAAGTCTGTTCTGGCATTTTCTTGATATTGTCTGGATATTTATATTTACTTTCGTTTACTTAATGGGAGTAATGTAACAGAACCATGGAAGAAAAAAACAAAATTTTTAAACTCTACACAGCCGGTTTTTTGTTGTCGCTTATCCTGACCATCGCCGCCTATACGGCGGTTGATATGGACATCAACTCAAACCATCTCGAACTTGGCCATAAATCTCTGACAATGCTTGTTCTCGGTTTAGCGTTTATCCAGGCCGCTGTTCAGCTCATATTTTTCCTTCATCTTGGCAAAGAACCAGGACCTCGCTGGAATCTGGCTGCTTTTATGTCCACCGCCGGCATAATCCTTATCGTCGTCGCCGGTTCTATCTGGATAATGTATCACCTTAATTACAATATGATGCCGAATGGAGACAGAATGGACAGGTTTATCCTTAACCAGGAGAATATTAAGAAATAGTTTTGTTCAAGAATTATTACTCACTAATCAAGCCCGGCATAATTTACGGCAACTTGCTGACCGTTAGCGCCGGTTTTTTTCTGGGTTCTAAGGGCCATATGATTTGGAGTTTATTTTTTTGGACCTTGCTCGGAGTTTCCCTGATAATCGCCTCGGGTTGCATTTTTAACAACTACATCGACCGTGAAATAGACGCAAAGATGGAAAGAACAAAAGACCGACCCCTGGTAAAAGGTTCGGTCTCTTTAACTTCTGCTCTTACGACCGGCGTCGTTTCGGGTATCGCCGGAATAATAGTTCTTCTTTTTTACACAAATTATCTTGCCCTTTTTATCGGCCTCTTGGGCCTCTTTTTTTATCTTATTCCTTACAGCATTGCCAAACGCCGTTCAGTTTACGGCCCGTTTGTGGGAAGCATTGCCGGAGCGGTTCCTCTGGTCGCCGGCTATTCTGCCGCCTCGAACCGGTTTGATACCGGAGCAATTATCCTGTTCGCAATTTTATGCCTATGGCAAATTCCCCATTTTTTATCAATCTCGATCTACCGTCTTAATGATTATGCTTCCGCTTCTATTCCAGTCCTGCCGGTTAAAAAAGGCATTTACGAAACCAAAAAAGATATCATTTTCTATATCGTCGCTTTCATTGTCGCTTCAATCCTGCTAGCCGGATTTGGCTATGCAAGGTATTTTTATCTAACCGTCGTGCTATTGCTTGGTCTAAGCTGGCTTTGGCTCGGCATCAAGGGCTTCAAAGCATATGACGATCGGCTCTGGGCCAGAAGTATGTTCTTCTTTTCTCTCATCACTCTTGCCTCGGTTTCTCTGGCAATTATAGTTGACTCTCTGCTCTGAATTTTATTTTGAGGCAGGACTTGCAGACGGACTTACTGATGGGCCAGGTAACGGACGTAGCTGTATCATCTCGGCGGTGATACTGCCGTCTGAATTAGCTGTTCCGTTCACCACCACCGTTTTCCCAACCGCGAGATCTTCGGCCGTACCAGGAACAAATTTAGTTACCTGGGTTGAAGGCGCATAGAAAATAATTTTCGAACCGACGTCCTGCATTTGGATTGTTATGCTTTTATCGTCTTTGGCAATTATTGTCCCACCATTAAATCCTCTTCCTCCGGGACCGCCTCCGCCGAAACCTCTGCTTCCTCCGTTCTGACCAAATCTTTGCTGGCGTGCCGCCATCATCGACATATTCGCATACTGCATACCGCCGTAAAAAGCTCCGCCTCCGGCCACCACGGCAACAACTGCCGCAACCGCAAATAATTTATTCATTTGTTTTTATTCATAACGTAACGCCTCTATCGGATTAAGTCTGGCTGCTCTCCTGGCCGGATAGTAGCCGAAAATTATTCCGATCGCGGCAGAAACGCCGAATGATAATAAGATTGAACTTAAAGATATTGATGTCGCAATTCCGCCGAACTGGCTGACTAGCAGACTCAATATCCACCCCAAAACTATCCCGAACATTCCGCCTGAAAATGTCAACGCAACCGATTCTGATAAAAACTGAAGATTTATATCCCTGCCTTTGGCGCCAATGGCCTTACGAAGTCCTATCTCACGTGTCCTTTCAGTGACGGTCGTCAGCATCATGTTCATTATTCCTATTCCTCCAACAACCAATGAAATGCCAGCTATCGAGGCAAGAAGAATAGTGAAAGTATTGGTAACCGATGAAGCGGTTGCGACAATATCGGACTGATTTAAAACCTGGAAATCTGCCAGAGATGGGTCGGAAATATTATGACGCTGAAGGAGAAGGTCGGTTATCTGTTGCTGAAGGTCGGCCATTGAATTTGCATCCTGGGCCTGAACGCTGATGGTCGTAACATAAGTATCCCCGGCTAAGAATCTCTGAGCGGTCGAGAGCGGAACAAACACAACATCATCCTGATTGCCGAAACCGGTGCCTCCTTTTGATTTGGTCACGCCGATAACCTTGAATTCTATTTTATTTACCCTGATGGTCTGGCCTATCGGGTCCGAATCTGCGCCGAAAAGGTCATCCCGGGTCGTTGGCCCAAGAACTGCAACCTTGGCTAAGCTTTGAACATTCTGGGTCGAAATGAACGAACCTGAATCTATCTGAACATTTCTAACATCAGGATAAAGAGCGACAGTACCGGTAACTTGAGTATTTGTATTCTGGCCTTTGGCGACTATCTGGTAACGGCGCGATATTTCAGGCGCTACCGCCTTGGCAGAAGTTATCTGAGCCACTATTGCATCCGCATCGGCCTGGGTCAAAGTTATAGCCGCGCCACGTCCGGCATTGGCCCCGCCACCGACTCCCCGTTGAAATCCCGGTGTAACTAAAATTAAATTTGAACCGATTGACTGGATGCGCGATTCTATCGAACCCTGGGCGCCCTGGCCAATCGAAACCATCGCTATCACCGAACCTATACCGATGACGATGCCGAGCATGGTTAAACCGGTGCGGACCTTGTTCACCAGAAGTGCCGAGTAAGTTTCCTCAAATAAGTCAGGCAGTAACATTATGATAAATGGGCTTTAAGTTTATGTAGATTTTTCTTATCTTCGACCAATTCGCCGTCACGGATGACAATTATCCGGTCGGCATGTTCGGCAACATAGGGCTCGTGAGTTATCAGAACTATCGTCCGGTGCTGTTTTTCGTTCAAATCCTGTAAAGTATGTAAAACTATTTCTCCGGTCTTAGTATCCAAATTACCGGTCGGTTCATCCGCCAGAATAAGCGATGGATTGTTGACCAGAGCTCTCGCAATCGCAACCCGCTGCATTTGGCCGCCGGATATTTGGTTCGAACGGTGATTAAAATGACTTTCATCGAGTCCGGCATTTTCCAGCGCCTTCCGGGCCCTTGGCTCACGCTCCTCTTTGGGAACTTGGTCGTATATCAGAGGTAGCATTACATTTCTAAGAACCGTGGTCCTGGGCAAAAGATTAAATGATTGAAAAACAAAACCTAATTTATCTTTTCTAATATCGGCCAGCTCATCATCGGTCAGTTTAGAAACATCTTTGCCATCAAGAACGTATTCGCCGGTCGTCGGATTGTCGAGCGCGCCCAAAATATGCATCAAGGTTGATTTACCCGAACCAGAAGGTCCCATTACCGCAACGAACTCGCCGTCGCCAACTTTAAACGACACGCCCTTTAGGGCATTCGTAGCGATAGCCCCGTCTTTATATATCTTCGTTAAATTTTTACATTCAAGCATAAATTTTATCTTCCACCGCCACCGCCTCCGCCAAAATTTCTGAAACCGCCGCCTCCCAAACCAGGCACACCTAATCCGCCGTTACTCGTGGTTGAAGTTGTGGTGGTTGAACTGATGGTTCTCGTAACGACAATATCGCCTTCCTTCAAACCTCCGGTTATCTCGGTCATTGAATCATTGGACAACCCGGTCTCGACATCCTGTTGAACCGGCGCAGTACTCAAATCGACTCCGGTACGGCTTTGACCGGCCGCACTTGATAAAAGCTTTGCTACTGCGGTCTGATCAGCCGGCATAAGTACATAACTTGTATTGTTCGAAGATTTAACCGCTGAACTCGGCACAGTCAGAACATCGACTTTAGTATCGGTAATTATCGCGGCTGAAATACTCATCGACGGCTTGACTCGATCATCTTGGGTATCAAATCCTATTTTAACGGTGTAATTTACTACACCCTGGGAAACCGTCCCAATGGTATCTATCTGGAGAACCTGACCGGTTATCGTTAACCCGCCTATCGCATCGAAGGTCAGAGTCGCTTTTTGACCGACCTTTATTTTAGTCACATCGACCTCATTCAAAGATATCTGGGCAATACGCTGTTTAGTAATTATCGTTCCTATCGAGGTGCCGGGCGAAGCCGAATCGCCTTTCTGGACGTTTACATTTGCTATCACACCGTCAAAGGGTGCCCGGATAGAGTAATTTGCGAGACTTGTTTTGGCATCGGCCAACGTGGCTTCTTTCTGAGCGATCTGGTTCTGTTGACCGGCGACATCAAGCGGGTCCCCGAGCTTAGCACTGGTTATCGTATCTTCCTGGACCCGAATGCCGGTTATCGAGCCGGAAATATCGCCGATGGATGAGTTCAAGGTTGAGGTATCGGAAGAGAGAAGGTTCTGATAGGCCGTAACTTGGGATGGAACAACCACTTTATTGCCGTAGAATCCGGCCTCTTTGGTCATCATTGAAATGAGGGTATCGAGCATGTTCTGTTCACTTTTTACTGCCTGAGCTGATAGCTGAAGAGTTTTTAAAGTAGTATTGAGCATGGACTTGATATCAGTATTTGAAGCGCTGTCGAGCCGCAGCTGTTTGTATGCCGTGAGAGAAGAATTGTATGAATCGAGAACGGCGTTTAAATCTGCAGTCGACTGAGCCGAAAGCTGGGTAAAAGCTCTTTGGTCATTTAAATCGGTGAGTAAATTCTGGTACTGGCAGCTGTTCGGTGAACATCCGCCTTTCAAAGCATTATCATTCATAACATTATTTATATCCTGAGTGATACTGCCAAGCTTAATGTATGAATTCGACAGCTGGCTGATAGCATCGGCATAATCTTTGGTTAAGGTATCGGTCCGTGTTTTCTGGGTTGATGCCTGGTCGAGCTGAAATTTTTGATAAGCAATTTTAGCCGAGTCCAGTGCTATCTGCGCATCCCGGACCGTATTCTGGGCATCAAGAGAATTAAGCTGGACGAGCACTGCGCCGGCCTTAATGGTTTGGCCGGCAACTGCCAAAACATAAACCACGTCGCCCGAAACTTTGGGCTTAATGTCTATTTGGTCAGAAACAGAAACCTGGCCACTGCCGTTAACCGATGCAACTAAAGTACCCTTGGCCACCTGGGCCAGAACATAGCGTGTAACATTCGCGGTACCGTGGAATTTTTGATAAGTAGCGTAACCGCCCCAAACAAGAACCAGAGCCAAAACAATGCTTGTTATTTTATGAAAAGATATGAAATTAATAATTTTTCTAAACATATTTAAGATTTATTGAGTTGAATTCGGAGTCATTACCGGCCCTTGGCCCGTACCAGGAGACACCATCGGCATTACTCTGATGAACTTGGCCTGGATCTGACCTGAACCGTTCGGTTCGCCGATAACAATTATATAATCACCCATTACTATATTTTCAAGAGGGATGGTCTCGTGGAACCTCCTTATCACAGTCCCATCATCGATCAGAATATCCCTTTCAGTACTGTCTCTGCCCTCGATGACAATTCCCTGACCGCCGGTTTTTATAACCTGGCCGAAAGTTCCGTTGGCTTCAATATAATCGGCCCCGCCCAAGTCCCGTCCCATATTCATCATAAATCCCCCACGTGGTCCGCCAAAATTCATATGGTAATTCTGGCCCCAAGAATATGAAAATTCCGCCTTATGGTAGCCGACCATCACGCCCAAACTGAAAGCGGCCGCTAAAAGGGCCAGACCGAAAAAGACCGCAATTATCACGGTCATCGTTCTTGATCTTATGAACTCCAGTATTTTATTTATTTCCGTCATCAGTATATTTTTGTTTATCTATTAATTTAGTCGTTATCGAAAACTTTTCGAGAGCAAAAACCGTTAAACGCACGAACAGCATCAAAAAAGCCACGGAGAAAAAGAACAGAGCTGCCGTCATGCCAGGTACCGATTCAAAGGTCGCCATGAAAAAGCTGTGCCGGTATTTGAACACTACTTCCGGATCGGAAAACGCCAATGAAACAAAAGGACCGAAGCTGGATTCCCGTAGGACTTGTCTTAAACCGACAAGGGCAAAGAGCGATAAAAACAAAAAAACTATCAGAAGTCCTGTAAAAAATCCGAGG
The DNA here is from genome assembly GCA_964513645.1 of uncultured Candidatus Saccharibacteria bacterium. GTDB lineage: Bacteria > Patescibacteriota > Minisyncoccia > 2-02-FULL-40-12 > GWA2-44-9 > 2-01-FULL-39-28. Next base: position 105,360 of record CAZENF010000003.1, on the reverse strand, counting down.
TGTTTTTTTATCAAAACCAGTTCCTCTTCGAGCCCCAGACGCTTAATGATACGCGAGAAAAGGCCCCGGGGAACATGAGGCAAATTTCCGGAGGAGGTGAAGACCGGATCTATCTCATCTTCTGCCGGAGCCTTTTGGAAATCCTTATCTTTTTCATCTCGCATACCTTCAATACGCAAAAAGATGCCTTTCGGGTGCATCTTTTTGAAACTTGTAATTTAGAGACTGAAGCCCTTTTTAATAATCAGTATCCCCCGCCGGTATCTGCTTTTAACGGTATTGAGAGGACTTTTAAGGTGTGTGGCTATTTCTCTCAAATTCAAACCCTGATTTATATAAAGATCGATGACCGAACGGTAATTTTCAGGTAGCTTGGAAAGATTTTTGGCGAATTCAAGAGTTATTTGTTTTAAAAACAAAGACTCGCCTATCGGCAAAGCATTGTCCGGAATAAGTTCCTCAAAATTATCAAATCCATCTTCCTGAAGGACCGAGAACGGAACGGCTTTTTTCTTTCTAAGTTCATCAATGGCTGTTCTCTTGGCGATGGTAAATATCCAGGTTTTGAATTTTTTAGAATTGTCGAAGCTATCGATATTCTTCCAAACCTTCACAAAAACTTCCTGGGTAATATCCGAGGCCGCATCATTGTTGCCGGTATATCTTTTTACAAAACCGAAAACCATCGGCAGGTAACGCCGGATGAGTTCTTCGAGAATCCGTTCTTCTTTGCTTTTGGCATAGAGAACGGCTAATTGTTCATCAGTTCTGTTCATCTGATATTTCAGGGAATTATAAGCCAAAATCCTGACCTTGAAAAGACCATCGCGGCCGGGACAAAATTACATCTTCGGCTGTAAAACCGAGAACCGGTTACCTTCCGGATCCATGACCGAAACCCATAAACCGACGCCGGGAATATCCTGGGGTTCCATTGACTGCTTACCTGAAGAGTCCATTGCCCCGAGTATCTTGCCGCCGGCGGCTTTAATTTCTTTTACCTTTGCTTTTATATCCTCAACCGCGATAACCACCGAAGGCGCATGGGAAAGCGGGTTTTCGGTTTTTTTGTAAAAACCGCCGTTGATAACGCCCGGGGTTTTAGGCCGACCGGTTTTTTTATCAGATTCGGTCGTTGAGACCACGACATAATTACCCATTTCAGGACCCATCATCTGGGCCTGCCAGCCGAACACTTTGGTATAAAATCCGACCATCCGTTCTTTGTCTTGGTAACCCATTTCAAAATGGACCACCGGGTTCATTTTTTTCATACAATATCGATTAATTGTTAGTTAGGACAAATTATACACTGACCGAAACAAATTTGAAAGCCGGTCCTGGTGAATTCAGGTTTGGCGGTTTTATTTTTCACCGGACGGTGCTATAATCATCTCATGAAAAAATTCATATTACTGTACAGGGGTCCCGCGACTGACGCAGCGGATATGGCTCCGGAAAAACGCAACGCCATCATGGCGAAGTGGGGCGAATGGATGGGCAAAGTCGGCAAAGGTATGGTCGAGATGGGCCAGCCGATGGTCAAACAGGGTGTTTCCATAGTCGATGACGGTTCAGCGGGTGAAGCGGCTGAACTGAATGGCTACAGCATAATCCAGGCCAAAGATATGGCCGCAGCCGAGAAAATGGTTGCCGGTCATCCCTTTTTAAGTGACAAGACCGGTGATTTCAGCGTCGATATCTACGAACTCATGCCTGTTCCGAAAATGTAATTAAAACTAAAAACGGCCCGAGAGGGCCGTTTTTAGTTACCAAATCTTAAATATCTCCCGGCGGCCGGTCAGATACATATCGGTGTAGCCCGACATTTTTTTCTTATCCTCTTCGGTCATGTTCTTGCCAAATTCCTCGGACATTTTCTCGTAGGCCGTCAGACTTTCGGCTTCGCGTTCCATCACGACCGTGTTATAGTCGCCGACCATATCTGTCATAACCTGCATTTTGCCATGCTCTGAACTCATCGATTCCTTCATCATTTTGGCGAATTTGGACGCCATCCCCGGCTTACAAACAAAAACCTCGCGTATCTTTATCATATATTTTTTGTTAATTATTTTTTATCATCTTAACACCTTTTTTTAAAATTGGAAATAAAAAGCCGGCCTCCAGAGCCGGTCCTGACCCGCTGGTTCTATTTCGCCCGTTCAGTGGTATAGTCGTAAATAATCTTGGAAACATCTTTAATTATGTTTTTAAGAGGTTCGATATCAGTGTAGCCCGACAAACTCTTGGTCATGACACATAACTGATAAGGGTTCTTGCCGTAAACAATCCCGCAATTACTTAATTCAACCGAATCCGGATCTCCCGAAGTTCCCACATTTACCCGCTCGCCGTATTTTTGGACAACCACGATGCCTTTTGGTACCCCAGCCGTAATGCCATCGACAAATCCGGATCCGTTCATCGTTTTAAGCGCTTCTTCAGAATTTAGTTCCGTAAGATAAGTTGAGTTATATAAAATCCTCAAAAAGGCCGAGAATTGTTTAGGCGAGATAGTGTAATTTGAATCACTCGGCACGCCAAGCTTCAGATCATCGTAAGCACTGTTAAGAATTTTCTGGTCAGCATTAACCACTAAAAGCAACTCCGCCCCGTTATCCGAATCCTTTATCATTCTGTCTATCAAGTACCTGACTGTGTAGCTTTTACCAAGAACCAAACTCGATGGAGTCGCAAAATTTTCCTCTTTTACTGCCTGGCTTACATCGTACGAATAAGCTAAATTCCTGTTTAGAACGGAGGGGTCGAGCTGCTGCTGCCGGTAATAGCCCATCATGATAACTATTTTCATCATACTGCCAGGATGAAGCTGGACGTCTTCATTGACCCCGGCCCAGCTGTTGTCTATAAGGTTGCGATAATATATTCCAATCAAACCTGCGTTTTTGTCCTTATACTGTCCATCGACATAATCGTTAAGTTTTTTACTCAAATTACCGTCTTCTAAAAAAGGCAAAGCATCGTTCAAACTGTAACTCAAGAGTGGGTAAATGTATTTGTAGTTAAAATTATTTTCTCGGAGCGGAACAATAGTAGAAATTATTCTTTTAGTCTGGGCAAGGTCATACTGATGGACTATGACCAAACCCGCGACAAAAACCCCGAGGAAGATAAAATTCCGCTTTAGGAATACCTGTCTGAATAAATTTTTATTCTGCGGTTGAAAACCCATACTTTTTAACAATCAAAGATTATCAGAAATCGCGAGCAAAGTCTATAAAAATATCCTCTGTTGCAAATCACCCGCTCGACTTAGGAGTTGAAAATCTGATAAGATAACTTAATGAGAGACCAAAACATTTTAGACGGCGCGGTCCACAAACTTCCGGCTGACCTCAAAAAAACTCTACTATCCGACCCGAAGGCCCTGAAGGCCTGGAAAGATATCACTCCGCTCGCCCGCAACGAGTGGATTTGCTGGGTTGAAGCGGTGAAAAAGCAAGAAACTAGAGCCGACCACATCCGACGAACCCGTGAAGAACTCAAAGACGGCAAACGCCGCCCCTGCTGTTGGTTAGGATGTATCCATCGCCCGGATAAATCAATTAGTCCCTCGGTCCGGTATGTGCTTAATAAGAAAAGTAGGAGAAAATAGAAGAGGTCAAAGGTATCTGAGGGTGGTTATTTTGCCTCTGGATAAATATGGAGGTTATTATTTTAACCTCTTCATTTCTTTCTTAATTTCATCAACAACCTCGATGTTATGAATTTTCTTTTTGTTTCCCTCTTTGATCGAAATAATATAAAAAACTTTTCCACCAAATTTTTCTGTAAATTTTTTATGTGTTTTTTCCTGCAACTGTCTTTCTTTGAATATTTGTGAGATATGAGAAACTCCACTCGATGGTTTAATTTGAAGACCGATGTATTTTCCATTTAATTCTATAAAAAAATCAACATTAAATAATCTGTCCCACTCATCCGGAGCTTCAAGGATTTTTACACCTAAAATTTCTTGTAATTGTCCGTAGATAGTCACTCTTTCTGTCATGTAACCATCAAACGTTCTCTTGATTATCAAGTCTAAGATATAAGAAATACAATCCTCTTCTGTAATATTTTCGACCTCCAGAGCAATTACTTCAGTTATTTTTACATAAAGCTTTTTCCCCAAATCAACTATATGGCTTCTGGGTTTAACGTTTGTAAAATAATAACTTTCCCAATCTTTTACTGTTTTGGGTTCACATTTTCTAATTTCCTCAGAAACGGCACCGACATTTCTTTTAAAATTTAGTTGAAACCTATTTGTAGCTGAGTTTAGAATCCACTCCTTTGCCATAATAATCTACTTTATTAAATTTATTATTTACTATCTAAGTCCGATAGCTCAATTTTAGAACCAAATTTATTTTTTTTCAAATCTGTTTTTTTATTTAATTTTATAGGATCTCTAAAGATATAGGGTAACTTGACCATTGCCAATTCGATATTGATCTCATTTTTATCTCCTTTTATAAATTCAAATTCAGAATTCCCAAAAAGATCTTGTTCATTGGCTCCAATTTTTTCTTTAATAACAGGAACAAACTTGTTATTTATTTCGTAACCGATTGAATTTCTGCCGAGGTTTTTGGCTGCGAGAGTTGTTGTTCCACTACCCAAAAATGGATCTAAAATAGTGTCCTCAACAAAACTAAACATCTTAATTAATCTTTTTGGTAATTCTTCTGGGAACATTGCTAAGTGCTTACCTTGCTTAGCACCACTAAAGTTCCAATGGCCGTAAAAATATTTGTTCCACTCCTCTTTAGTCATTTCGGATTGTTCCTTAATTTTTCTGGATACTTCTGGTCCCTTACCTGGTTTTTTAAATATTAGTATAAATTCGTAATCTAATTTAATTATGCCATTTCTAGGATAAGGAAAACTGCCCATTATAACAGCGCCGCCGGTAGTATTAACAGTAGTGGCTTTTTGCCAAATTATGGCACCCATATAATCAAGACCGAGAGTTTCACAAAACCTAATAATCTCCGTTCTTATCGGAATAATTTTGTATCTACCATAATAAACAGACCTAGCGAATTGATCGCCTATGTTTATACACAACCTACAGCCATCAGAAAGAACCCTATCACACTCTTTCCAAACTAAATTTAAGTTATTTATATATTCCTCGTATGTATGATTAAACCCTATTTGATTTTTAGAACCATAATCTTTAAGCTGCCAATAGGGAGGCGATGTGATAATAAGATTGACAGATTTATTTTTCACCTCTGACATATTTCGAGAATCTCCAATTATTATCTTGTGATTTGTTCTCATAAAAGTTATCTGACTAAATAAATAGGTTGCCAATATATTTTGTACTATTTATCGATAATTTAAATTTTCCCACTATTCTCCCACAAAATCAAACCGCTTAGTGGTTAGCTAAGCGGTTGTGAGTGATATGTAAAGTATAGGGTTCCTTAGAGTCCGCTGATTTCTTTAATTTTGTGGCGAGTTTTATATCCAAAATATCCAACCGAGGGTTTAACTCCGTATTTTTTCTGGAATTTTATAACCGCCTGAACCGTAATAGGTCCGTAATTTCCATCCACTATGGGATGGGTATAGCTTCCTTCGTAAGTTAGAAATCTCTGGAGCGCCGCTACATCTTCACCCTGACTTCCCCGAGACAGGTCTCTATTAAATAATATTATATCTTCCGGTACTTCAAGGTGAACCGTGCCACGTGAAATAATATTTAGTTTTTGTTGAGTTGGGAGATCGGTTATACCGGTCTGGGATAAATTATATTTCTTTTGGAAACGCTTGAGAGCTTGTTCGGTCAAACCACCAAAATAGCCGGTTATAAGTTTTTCCGGATATAGTCCTTCATCTCTGGCCAGAATTTCCTGGAGATGCTCGACTTCAATGTCCTTAGCCCCTCGTCTTAAAACTTCAGTAAAGTGGTCGGCCGGAGTGTTAAATACTTCTTCCGGGTTTTTATATAAAACTTTTTCTGTAATGCCTTGACGCGGAGCCAGCGACACTTTAACCCCAGAAGAATAATTCTTGGCATGGTCATAAGCATAGACAGTATAGTAATAGGTTGTGCCATCGGTCAGATCGGTATCGGTGAATGTTTCACCGTGACCTTCAAAAACAACCTGCCCGTCATTTGGTGAGGCCGGATAACTACTAGCTTTTTTCACGATAATGGTCCGGATAAAACTTACTTCCTGGGGATTTCTCCAGCTAAAAATAATTTCTTTATCGTCGCCGGCAGCATTTAAGATAGAGGGTTCGCTCACAGGTCCATAGAACCCGACACCAGATGATACAGAACTGATAGAACCGGCTCCCTCTGAATCTTGGCCGCCTTGAACATTCGTCGAGTTTTCAGGCACCGAAGAAAGGTCCACTGACGCCAGATTTGAAACCTTAGAATAAGCCGTACTTATATATTTAGACCTGACCGCAAAGTAATATTGGGTTCGTTGGATAAGTCCGACAACTTCATAACTACGATTAACGCCCGATGGATAAAGTTCAGCATATACAACCGGAGATAATTGAGCCGGTTGGGCAGAATCAAAATTTGAAGAAGTAATCAAAGAAGTACTATAACGAATGTCGTATTCGGCAGCAGCATCTATAGTATTAGATGAGACGCTCCATCGAAGAGTGGCCGATGTACCGTAATCCATACTTGCCGAAAGATTGGTGATTGCCGAAGGCGGTGATAAGGGTATGACCGGATTTGATGTTGTAAATGTATAATCCTCAGAAAAAGTAACATCCCCGTCGGTATTCAGCGCCTTTACCCGGTAGTGATAAAGGGTTGCAGGTTCAAGATCGCTAAGATTAAGTGTGTGAGAAGAGGCCGGAGAATCGGCATTAGTTGTCTGGCCATACTCTGTTGTAATGCCATATTCAATCCGAGTAGTTGCCGCGATATCAGTCGTGACTGCAATAGCGGCTGAAGTGGTGGTAATTGAACCAGTTGAAACGGATAAAATATTGGCCGGCGGAACTTCAGGCATCGGTTCAGATAAAGTATTAAAATCATGGTTTGATGATGTGGTTGTCACCGATGCCCCGATTGGTTTTGATTTAACCCGAAAATAATAATTCGTACTCGGAGAAAGTCCGGAAATAGTAACGGAGTGTGATGTACTTAAAGTGCTATCAAGAGTTGTAGATTGTCCCAACAAAGAACTATCACCATATTCAACCTGGGAATCAGACGGAATATCCGTCTGCCAGACTATCGTCGCAGAATTAAAAGTAATTTCAGAAGCTTCAACACCTGAAATTACAGCCGATACTTGGACTGAATTATTTGAGTTGCCCGAATTAAGGTTTACATTTGGGCTTAATTCGGTCGTAAAAGTATTATCCGGTGATATCGCCAAATTACTAACCTGATCACTTGACCTTATACGATAATGATAAAGGGTGTTTGGTTGAAGGTTTGAGATCGTGGCCTGATGATTTGTCGATAATGCGGGGTCAAAAGAAGCTACTGAATCGTAAGCCGGTGTCAGGCCATATTCTATTTCGCCATTGGCGACTTCTTCGGTAGTCCAATTTATAGTAGCCGAGGTGGCGGTAAGTGATGAGATGGATATGTCGGATATCACGGGCGGATTAGCATCGATAACGGCGTCAGACGGCGCAGTAACAAAAGAATGGCCGCAAGAGCTTGAAGCGTTACCGGAAATATCAGTCGCGTGAATACAATAATAATATGTTGTGTTCGGATTGAGGTTTAAAATAATTCCGGTATGGACCAATAGAGCTGTCGCCGGAAGAGTGGCCAAGGAACCATAGCTCATTGTTGTACCGTATTCCAAAGTTGATATAGCTAATTCATCGGTCGTCCAAGCAATTGTCGCGTCAGTTGATAAAAGCGAGGCCTCAAGAACGCCCGAGATGACCGGCGGTGTCGTATCGGAGGGTAAAATAGATGGTAATGGCGTCGGGATAATCGTTACTTCCGGAGTAACAATGACAGTCGGCACTGGCGTTGGTACGGATAGTACCGGCGTTGGAGTTGCAACCGGCAACTCCCCCAACGCTAAGGCCGGCCCCGCATTAGCAATTGACATGCCCAACACCAGAGAAAAAGAAATAAAACGAGAAATAGTTTTTTGTTTCATTTAATAATTATAAAACAAATAACCCTCATGTTACAATCGGTTCCCCTAACTTATTTAATCCTGGAATAACCTGATATTTCTTTTAACCTCGGCCTGACAGGTTTTGAGATTAAGCGGTTCTAATTGAGCGCACATACTGTTTGCCTTTGAAAAAAGTCCGGTAAAAGTCAGGTAGTAACTTGCCATCCCAGAGATGCAGCTTGAGACATCGTCCGGATTTGCTTTCATACACAAACTTTCGACGTATTTTGGTTTATCGATATTATACTTCATCGCCAAGCTGCCCACTCCTCTAACACATTCATCTGCGTAGCCGTTTTCCGCTCCTTCGCACCATTGTACCGCAGTTCCGTAGTCGTTGTTGTGAAGTCCGAGCCAATATATTGGAACATAGAAATAACAGGCGCCTTTGTATCTGGCTTCTTGATTTAAGCATGGCTTAAACGGAGCTTTGGCGTCGACATAAATCGTGGGGTGGGCGTCAGGGTCGGATAGAAAATTTTCCATAAATACTCCTTCATAACAACGGCTTGAAGCCCTGGCCAGAGAATAGGTATTGCAAATGCTTAAGGCCGTTGGCAGATCGTTTTGAGTAAAGAACATCAGGCCGTGTCCTATCCCGTGCCAACACCGGTCAGGATACTTATATTTTGAACAAATAGTTTTGAGTTCGTCGGTCGCGCCTTGAGTATCTTTGATAGAATTGAATTTAGCTTCTATTACGCCGTGAAGATAACCGTCGCTACAGGTAGTGTCTTGGTATTTAAGGGCGGTGTCGAAGTCCTGGTACCGCTTGTACGCCGCCCGGCCGATACTGTGAGCCATGATATGACAATTCTGGAAAACAACTTCATTGGTCTGCATCCGGAGGGCAAGTTCCTGTAAAGCCACGTGAGGGTCCTGGGTATTAACGATATTCAGAAGGTCGTTTAGATTTTTCTTGTATTCGGAACTGCCTAAGGAAAAGGTCGGGGCAGATTTAAGATTTTCGGCGGTAATTTTATTTTCAGACCTGTAAACCCAGAATCCGATTATCGAGGCCACTCCCAAAATTAGTCCGAGGATTATATATTTTTTCATTTAACCAATTGCGGCGGAGCCAGTAATTCCAGATGGTACTGATTGTTATTACTGGCGGTCAAACCGCCAAATAAAAATTTACCATATAATTGATATTTCTTTTTAAAAGTTACGGTGGCAATTCCCAGCCCGCGTATCGGTAAGTCAAAAGGATTGATGGCTCCGCCGGATTCATCCGAAAAAATATCATAACCGTCCCTTATGGCCAGAAGATAACCTTGCATCTTAAGAGTTTGGTTAACAAAATTTTGAGCATGATGGGTTATCTGACCGATAGTATGGATTGTTAATTGCGGAATTGGGGTGGCCGCACTGACAGCGGTAAGAGTCAGAGAGACTGAAAGGGTTGGTGTGGGTGAAGGAACCGGAGTGGCCAAGTTTACAGATTTGGCAAGATTCAAAGCAGAAGGCCGCTGGAAAAAATAAAACACAACCGCCAAAATCACTAAGACGATGGTTATGCTGATAAAAAAATAGTAGGTGTGCTTCATAGATGAAAATATCTCACCGGAGCACATCCAGCAAGAACAAAAATGATTTGGATAGCAACGATGATCAGGGCTTGTTTAGGCATTTTCGGCAGCCACATAACGGAGAAAAGCCCTATAAGGAATATTTCGAGAACAAGCCAGATCTGAAAAAGATGAGCAGCTGTGCCTTCATCCGGTTCATGCTGTGGAGCGCCGGAGAATGACAGACTCACTACCCACATCGTTATAACAGCAAACGACAGTGCGATAGGTATCCAAGCCGTCGGTTTTTTTAAAAGGTAAATCATGGTCAGTTTAAAACCTTGAGTAGCGCTTCGAGCGCCGCCTTCTCGTTTGTTGTGTTCGGATTCGCAGCCCGAAGTTCACGCAGAACGGTATCTATCTTGCCATCGATCAGTGTCCATTCAGTCGTATCAACCGGTTTTAAGCGGGCCTGGGCGTTGTCCCATTCATACTCTAAATCTCCAATGCGGGTAGTAGCACCTGATTGATTGTCAGCATTGAGCAAATTTAAAGTATCCTGGGTAATGGTCCGGAAGGTTGAAAGGTCGCCGAGAGGAGAAATGAGATTCGAAGGTGAATTGTTCCGGCCCGGTTGTACAGGAATATTTGCCCGAAGTACGGATTGCCGCATATGATATCCGACTAAACTCACAACCACGAGCAGACAAACCACGATAATTGTTTGCCATAGACCGCCTTTATATTCATCTTCCGCTGTCCCCTGTTTTTGATGTTCTTTTTCAATAACATCCGCTTTGGTAATAGACAGATATGAAACGATCGCCAGTATCCCACCGACAAAAATAAAACTGGTGAGAGTCGCACCTAGTCCCAGACCTCCGTGCTGTGAGGGCTGTGAAAGGTAATCACCGATGGAAGCACCCAAAGGCCTGGTCAAAATATATATGGCCCAAAAAGAAAGGACCTGATTGAGTTTTAATTTCCAACCGGCCGCAAAAACCGCGATAAGGCCGGCGATGATAAGGCCGGTAGTGGCGTAACCCAGACCCAAGCCTTCCGCCATAAGGTCGCCCGAAGCGGTGCCAAGGGCAAATGTGAAAAGAATTGCCAGCCAGTAAAAGGTTTCACGCCGGGTGGTAAATATCGAATGAATAGACAGAGTTTTTTCTTTTAAATACCAGACCAAAAATGTCCCGGCTAAAATTAGCGAGAAAACAATAGTGCTGGTCTCGAGCGGAACACTAAGCCGGTCGGTCAGATTATCTGTAACCAATGTGCCAAAAACACTGATGAACATGACGGTAAGCCAATAGATGATGGGGGTGTATTTTTTGGTCCTGAATTGAAAGAGCAAGGCAACCGCAAGTAATACACCGGTTACAATTGAAGTCCCGGTAAGGCCGAAATTAAGATTGACGTTCAGATAGTCAGCAGCTGTTTCGCCGACAGTCGTGCATAAAACTTTAATTATCCAAAAGTAAAATGTAACTTCCGGGACCTTGTTCAACATCCGACGACCGAGGGATTGAGAATTTTGAGTAGTATTCACGGTTTTTATTTAGTAAGTTATGTCCAGGCATTTAGGACGTGCGATTGAATTAAAATTATCACAGATCGTTCCTGATTACAAAGATTTTTTTATTTTGCCAAATAAAAACCCCGTGCGGCAAGAGATGTGAAGTCTCTTGCACGGGGTTACTTGCCACAGCTTAGACTGACAACATATGAACGGTTTCCGATGGTCATGTTGGGTTTGACCCGGCAATCGTAGCAAATACTGATATCGACAATGAGATTGACCTGGCATGTCCCTTTGGAAGTTTTGACATCCCGGTTCCACCAGAATGCGAGCTTGCCCTGCATTTCACTTGTCAGTTCATCAGAATGGATGGTGCCCGCACCGTAGTAATCCCTGGCCTTCAAAGGATTTTTAACCAGAGATGTGGCTGTAACGATATTTCCATCCCAATAGCCGATGATGGAACGAGGAGTGCGTTTTTCTACCGGCAAACGTCCGTCCCGGCCAAGCCAGCGTTCAAGCATCTCGTCGCTGTGGTAAAGAATCAAAGCCGAGGCATCGAACAGTTCGTCGACAGATGAAAATTCAGGCGTTGAATTGATGTTTTCTTTCATTATCAGATGGCCGTGATAAAGGTCGCCCGGAACTACTTGTCCCCAGCCGTTTCTTTCTATCTTGAGAAGGTGCTCTTTTATTTTCTCCGTCCATTTCGGCGAGACGAATATTTGTGAAGGTGGGTTTGCGGTATATCCGAGAAAAGATAGGCCAAACAAAAAAACGAAGTTTAACAACCATCTGCCTTTATACATACCGTGTTCCTTCCGATCAGTTACCAAGTTGTTCTGTACTTCCGTTATTTTACCACATCTTTATGAAAAATCAAGCCATATAAAAGCCGGCTAACGCCGGTGGTGGTTTAAGAAAAGTTGTCGCTGAAATAGGGCTTAAGTCTCCAGACAGTTTCGCTCCAAAGTTTTTTATCTAATTCCGGATCCATTTGCCGCCAGTTGGCCCGTTGTGGTCTGCCCAAAGCTTCTGCGGTTACGATCCTCAAATATTGAGGCGGAGCTGGGGGATTCCAGAGAACTCTATCGCCGGAACGGCTGTCCATGCCGCTTCCCCAATATAGGTATGGCTGCGATTTTTCTTTGTATAATTCCTGAAGATGGGCCGCAAATTTTAATTGTCCGACACACAAGCTTGGAAAATCTCTTTCAATTCTCGGCGTCAGGTCGAGCGCAACCGGCAAAAAATGCCAGTGTGCATGTTTCACCGTCTGACCGACAATTCCATGTTCAAAGACTGTAACCGGATATAGAGAATCCCGGACTTGCTTAAGGTCGTATTCCTGAGTGAGAGCGCCACAAATCCTCTTTGCCAAATTTAGAACAGCCGACGTATATTCCCTGGATAATGCCCCGGCACAACTGATATGTTCTTCCGGAAACAGTAACACGTATCCACCGTCGGTGATCTGGCCAAGTGTTGCGATTATATAAAATCTGTCAATTTTAGCGATCAATCGTTCTTCAAATTGTTTACGGTCACAAAAAACACAATTAGATTCCATCGTCATCCCTTTTTTCAATCAGCTTAAAACACAATACCGCCTTTCAGCGGTATTATCAAATTACAAAATTTAGAAACAGTTTACTTTTTACTCTTTTGTAAGAGAGCAAGAATGTTGTCGGCCGGGTCTTTAAACCATGCCATAGTATGACCCTTATCATCCCGGGTAATACCCTTTTGGTCTATTTTAACGCCTGGCATATCATATCGTTCCATGGCCAATCCTTTTTCCAGAAGCTTATCGACTTCTTTTTCGACATCATCAACCACAAAATTTAGAACCGTAAAATCAGCTGGTTTGTTGCGAGGCGAGAAATATATAAATACTTTCTGGTCACCGCTTAACTCCAAATCAAGACCTTCGGGTCTTTCGTTTACATTCAAGCCGAGAGTTTTCCCGTAAAACTCTTTTGCTTTTTTCAAATCCGGAACCGAAAAACTGCTGTAAATTTTTTTTGAGGTTATCATGTTAATCAGTATAGTAAGATGTCATTGAAATTGCAATTAATCTGTTTATAAATAACGATAAATATATATTGACAAACGATAATGGATAAATTAGACTGGTGAATGAATCCCGTACGAAGTCGCCCGTACGGGTTAGACGATTCAAATTTATATTAAAAATAACGTCACTTCTGCGTAATAACGGTTAACCTTTAGATTACGTAGTAGCGACTTCGTACGGGATGAAAAAGAGCTCAACGATATTTTTAAAATTGGTTCTTATTCTTCTGGGACTGATGGTATTCATAGCCTTGCTCTGGTTTCCTCCAACCGAAGGCCGGGCAAAAGACCTCGATTTATTTCACATTTACTGGGACCCAGTGATAGCGTACATCTATTTGGGTTCAATTCCATTTTTTATGGCGCTCTATCAGGCGTTTAGACTTTTAAATTATATCGAAGAAAATAAAACGTTCTCCCTTGCTTCGGTCAAAATTTTACAGACCATAAAATACTGCGCAATATCGATTGTCTGCTCGACGGGAATACTGGCAGCGTGGCTTAGATATATGGCAATAGGCAGTGGTGACGACCCGGCCGGCGGGATGGCAATCGGAATTGTAATAATTTTTGCTTCGACAGTTATCGCGACTTTTGCAGGAATTCTTCAAAAGACTTTTCAGAATGCTGTTGATATAAAATCCGAAAACGATCTAACTGTTTGATATTATGTCTATCATCATCAACATCGACGTAATGCTCGCCAAGAAAAAAATGTCCGTCACCGAACTTTCAGAAAAAGTTGGTATTACCTTGGCCAACATGTCGATTTTAAAGAATGGCAAGGCAAAAGCAATTCGCCTTTCAACCCTCCAAGCAATTTGTAAGGCCTTGGACTGCCAACCTGGAGATATAATCGAGTATAAAAATAATAAATAAATTAAATAAAAAAATATGGATCCCGTTGGAAGTCTCACTCGCGACCTGGTCGCGAGCCCGTATGACTTCGGCGTCGCTACTTCTAACGAAATGGAAACACAACACGTCGCTACAAAAATATCTAAATACGCATCGTTCGCATTAAGCATTGCCGCCAAATATCTGAACAGCGGTAGGTAAAATTTCCTACTCTCAAGAAATGTTAGGATTGACTTATTATTAATTCTTTGGTATAATTATTAAATAATAAATTACCCCCTAAGAAAGGGGTCTGACTCAGGATCGTAAGTAGCGTCATTGAAAGTGACTCTCAGAATCTCGGGTCACCAATAATGATGCAAAATTCAACAAACCCGGGCTTTAACGGCCTTGGGATTACTCCTGAATTTTTAAGAATTCTGGGGCAAAACAATTTTACTGAACCCACACCTATCCAACACCAGGCCATTAAACCGGCGATAGAAGGAAAAGATGTGGTCGGAATAGCCCAAACCGGGACAGGAAAAACCCTCGCCTTTGGTTTACCGCTTCTCCAGAGATTACGCGGCGGTAACGGCATGGGTCTTATCGTGCTTCCGACCCGCGAACTTGCTATTCAAGTGGATGAAGTCCTCCAAAAATTGGGCCGTTCTCTCGGCCTTCGGACCGCTATATTGATCGGCGGGGAATCGATGAGATATCAGCTAAGAAACTTAAGCCAAAGGCCGAACGTGATAATCGGCACCCCCGGAAGAATAATGGACCATGTCGAGAGAGGAACTTTAAAATTAAATTCCGTAAAAGTTATCGTATTAGACGAGGCTGACCGTATGCTTGATATCGGCTTTGAGCCTCAAATAAGAAAAATATTCAGTCTTATACCTCAAGAGCGTCAGGCAATGTTGTTCTCGGCTACCATGCCCAGTGAGATAGTTAAGATATCCGCCGCATATATGACCTCGCCGGTCCGGGTTGAAGTTGCTCCGGCCGGAACTGCAGCCGAATTGGTTGACCAGGAAATATTTCTGGTTCAAAAACAAGACAGGTTTCCTTTACTTTTAAAAATTCTGGAAGAAAATCCCGGGCAAGTATTATTGTTCACGCGCACCCGTCATGGCGCCCGCAAAGTTTGCGGAGCCCTCCAGGACATGCACTACAAAGCAGTCGAAATTCATTCAGACCGCTCACTAAGCCAGAGAATGGCCGCGATGTCAGGATTCAAATCCGGCGCATATCGTATTTTAGTCGCCACTGACATTGCCGCCCGTGGCATAGATGTCCGGGGAATTAAAATGGTAATAAATTTTGAATTACCCGATAATGTGCAGGATTATGTCCACCGGATCGGCCGGACAGGCAGAGCCGGAGACAGCGGAAAAGCCATTTCATTTGCCATGCCCGACCAAAAACGTGATGTTCGGGACATAGAACGGTTAGTTAGAAAAGAAATTCCGGTAAAATCTCATGGCGGCCAGACATTCCTATCAGATGCACCTCCTAAAAGATTCGGACGCAACAGCTACTTACGAAAAGGCCCTCCCCGCTGGAGAAGGAGCAGGTCGAGGTAAACAATTTCCAAAAAATAAAATCCCCGTACAGGGATTTTGTTTTAAGGAGGGTTTTTAAGCTATTGTTTATTTTTACTCTCCAACACGTCTCGAGCAAAATAAAAACCGACGTTAGTCGGTATTAGGTAAATCATTTAATAAATCATTACCACCTAAAATTAGTTTTTCCTTTATATAATTTGCTGATTCAGGATCTCCCTCAAGAACTGCAGTAACGGCTCTCATTATAACTTCAAGAGGTTTAGCATTTGATATCGTATCACTCGGACACAGGAGTTCGTGTTGTAGAGCCCTTGCCATTGCTGCCAAACTCTCTCTTTCAAGGCCGCAAGCAACCATTCTTCGATGCACTTCAAGGTAAATCTCTCTATACTGATTCTGCTTACCAAGATTTAAGGATCTGTTCATATACACTCTCTCCCTTAAAAACTATAAACAAAATACCGCTTTGGCTGTATTTTGTAAAGTTCTAAAGCTGTCTTGTCTTGCTCGCATGGCAGCACGCGTTTCGAACTTACGATTGGTCCAGAGCCGTGCCTGTTCCTGACCTTGTAATAAGCCAAGTTAGTCAGCTATTGGCTCTTGTCTGATGATATACCGGGGACAGCTTTCAAATGTTCATCCTTTTGAACAAAATGATTTTCCAAAGAATTCATTGTGGTTATACAGTTTACTAAAATATCAACGAAAACTTTGGACAAGTCCTTTTGGCCAATACCAAAAGTTGTCTTGATTTTATCGTATTTACTGCCTTTCAGATGAGCAACGCCTGTTGACCTCAACTCTTGTAGGTCACGCAAAAATTCAATCATGCCGCGAAATCTTACATTTTTGGACTGAAAAAACACTTCCAACTTATCAAGGCCCTTTGCACCGTCTTTCAATACCAGTCCTTTCGCCAATTCTTGTTCGTTGAGTGAATCTATAAAAACTTTTGTTAGCGAAAGAATTTGCTCATCAAACTCTTTTTGTTCGTTTGTCAAAGGCACTCGCAGTGTCTTGAGATGATGTTCATCACCTTGAGATAATGGGCGGAAAAGTTTCCAAGCAAATTTTTTCTCCCACTCCTTCTGGAAGGAATCAAGTTTTTGTTTGAAAAATAAGGCAGGGTTTTCTGGGTCTGAAAATTGACCTTCAAAACTTCTCGTAAAAGCGGTGTAGCTTATCTTTTCTTTTGTGGCCACATTGAAACCTTTCCAATAGAGCTGCTCTTTGTAGGACAAGTGCCCCAAATCACCGAGAAATACCATAACAAAATTCGGGTGATTATCATCCATTCGCAAGCCCCACATGCCTCCACAACGCAGGTAGCCATCTTCAACCGAGTATTTTTCTGGCTGCGAGTAGTATTTTGATAGCACTTCTTTCTTGAAAAATACTGGAGTTACATAAAGTGGGGCACCTTTATTTTTTCCGAAGTAGTTAGCCAACTTCTCTTCGTCAGAAGTGAAATTTATTTCTTTTCCATTCTCATCAACACCAATAGCGAAATCTGCATACTGTTTATTCTCGTAATCAAACATTTTTGGAGCAAAATCTTTCAGACCGGGGATTAGCTTCTTGCCCATCAGAAAACCATTTGATTTTCTGCCATCTTCTCCGAATCCATCCCAATTCCTTGCACCGATTGAATACACGAAGTCCGCGCCTGTTTTATGCTCGTGGTATTCCTTGATGTCCAATTCTTCAATGGTTTTCGGGGAAAATCTGATGAAATCAAAAAATATGGCAAGGTGCATCTTTTTGGCAGCCGCAAATTCTTTGATAAGACGGGTTTTGATTCTTATTTCATTCTCTGACATTGAAATTACATCTTCATCATCCCCATTATCATCAATCAAAATAAATTTGTTATTTCTTTTGTCTTCGTAGAGGTTGAAGTAATAGCGAAATTCTTCCGAAACCTCCCAGTAACCATCTTTCATTCCATGAAAACTTCGACTCATCACGAGCGGCTCTATACCTTCATCTGCAATCTTTGAATAACTACCTATTTGTTTGCCATCTTTCCATGTAAAAGAAAAGCCGGGCAAACCTCTACCAATGGTCAAATCCCACGATGGGTCTTTCAAGGACTTCTCAATGTGGCTATTGGAAACAAGGGCGCAGAAAAAAGTGGCCCACTCTTTTGGGTTATCTCTGTCGTTCGATGAGTAAGCGGTTATCCATTCTCCTTTTCCAAGCTCATCAAATTTTTTGAAAAAATCATTGAACAATAAAAAATCTTTTTCCATGTCATTTGATTGCCGCGGTATAACGACACTTTGGATAATTTGAGCAACCCAAGAATTTTCCGAATTTACCTGTGCGCTCTACAAGCGTGCCACCATCCTCCGGGCATTTAGTGGGTGTTGTTTGGATAGTTTTCAGGGTCTCGGTATCTTTATTTGTCATGCGGATATAGCGAACAAGGTCAAACCCATCTACGAGCTCAATCGGCTTATCCTCGGCGAATTTCTCGGCCTCAAGGGTAAATTTATTTGTAGTGATGAAATAACCTTTGCCATTACCCACATGGTCAACCAAAGCGCCGTAGAAATCTCGGACCGCTCCAACAGTAACCTCTTGAGTGATGAATTTCTTGCATTGAATATAGCTTGTCTTGCCGTCTTTCTCTGCAATAACATCAATGCCTCCATCGTGTGATTTACCAGTGGCTTGTGTCTTATATCCCAAACGAGAAAAGAGGTCGGCAATATAATCCTCAAACTCTGCCGGCTTCATGCCGCGGAGCCACTGTAAGAGCTCTCTATCAGAACGCCATTTCTCTCCTGCACGAAACTTCCTTCGGTTTTGCCAACTATGAAAAAGGTCAGGTATGACCACTTCAATAACAACGCGAGTAACTACAAGCACTCCTATAAGCACCCACAGCGGCCAGAGCATTTTTACAAAGTCGAATTGAATCATATCCGTTTCATTTGAGCGAGAATGGCATTTGCCAAATCTCGCTTATCAATCAAATACTGGTCCCACTTGTTTGATTCTTTCTTTTGTCGGCCAGCAACAAAACCAAACATCTTTCCACCATCCAACTTATTGGCCATCTTGATAAAATCCGGTGCCGGCACAAACCACACAAAGTCCCATACATCGCCTTCTTCGGTGTCGAAAAAGCAAAACACTATGGCCATCGAGTAATTGTCTGCAAGTGTGCCTGCTTTTGCGGTTGCTGTGAAAATATCGTCCGGATTATCTCCAAAGCGACTTTTGATTTGGATATACATTGTCCGCAAACTACCTTTCTCTTTCACGATAAGGTCAATCCCTTCGTCATCAGAAATTGGTTTGTAGCATGACAAAGTGGTATCGCCATACAAAGTGATGAGCTCTGCAATGCGAGCTTCGGCAATATCTCCTTTCTGTTTGGTCGAGATATTTGCAGAAACTTTCCATTTCTTTTCCAAACGAGGGGCTTCAAAAACTTTCACCTTGTCAGCCGCTTTCACTTGTAGGGTGGGGCTCGGGTTGATACCAAATGTTGATGGCGCAGTTTTTACAAACCTTGAGGCATCTTTCTTCGCATTGATGTCTACCACGATTTGAGCGTTCATGGTGGCCTCCGGTGTCTTACCCGCAGTTTTCAACCAGCCACGCTCAAGAGCGATTTTTGTTATTTCCTTGCTGTGAAGAGGTTTGCCCGCTTCTTGCAAGATTTGATATGCAATGTCTTTGAATGAATTCATATCAGTTGAGGTCCAAAAACTTCCACTTGGTAAGGTCTTTGGGGTCGTAAGAGTATTTCTTGCTATCGCTGTATCGCCAGCTACCTTTGTCTTTCAGCACGATACCGCCAAGCAACTTCTTGCCGTGCTTATTCTCATTTTCGATATAGGCAGCGAGGCCCTCGGCGCGCTCTTTGGCCGTCTTGGCATAGATGCCACCCTTCGTGTCAAACAGGCCTATTTTGCCGTCAGAGAGCATTACAACGAAATCGACATAGAAGGGCTTCTCAATGCCATTTTCGGTGTATGGCACGGCAAAATATGAGCCATCCTGTCGGCCATTCTTGAACCACCACTTCACTTGTTTTGCTTTTTCCAAGTAGGCAATAAAGTCCACTTCGATGTCGCTGTCTTCTTCGAATAGCTCGAGGTTGCCATTGCCTGTCCTTGCGTAGTATGGCTGGATAATTGATTTCTTATAATCTTTCTTCGTGAAGGTCAGGTTGTAGTTGATGGTCTCCGGCACATTCCACGGCTCTTCGTTTTCAACCAACTCTTGTTTACCTCTACCAACAACATCTTGGTAGAGCTCCTTTGCACGATTGATAACATCAACCATTTTCTGCCGATTTTCCTCTGCCAAGACCACTGCTTGCACCTTCGGCCATTCATCAACACCCATTTTGAATTCTTTATCGAAGAAACGATAGATAGAATCATTGATACGCTTTATCGAGCGTAGTTCCGGTGCAAAGGGAGCAAGATTTTCTCGAGCGAAGTAGTCGAAGGCATTTTGTAGCTCGACTTCATTCTTTGGTATATCCAGCGTGCCTTTCTTTTCAATACTCTTTGCCTCTTTATCTACATCTGTAATTTTGCCGCTTGCAATGAGCTTGGTATCTACGATGCTGTGCTTGAGCGAGATGCTCTTTTTCAATTTCAATTCATCTGCTGCTTTGAAAAATATCGGCACAAAGTCAGATGACAATCGAGTTTCTTCTCGGAAGCGTTTTGAGTGAACAGAGGCGAGGTCAATGTTTTTGTAATCCTTACGCCTATTGCCCTCAAAAACAGTGATGTATTCTCTTGAAATATCCTCTGCGATACCGATGTCGCTCAAGCTCGTGTATACATAGCCCATGTTGAGCTCCGAGCTGTTGTAGTGGTGGTGCTCCGGCATGCGCATAATGCGTCCGATAGTTTGAATCGAGAAAACCACATTCTTCCACTCGCGGAATAACACCAAGATTGCAGCACGGGGACAATCCCAACCCACAGCAATGGCTTGTTTGAAAATCATCACCTCAACCTCGTTTTCATTTTTCTCTATGTTCTCAAGGTTGACCTTGTTGTCTTTGTCGGACAAATAAATTGCCAGCTTGCCGTTCTCTGTCGTAATTCCATATTTAGCAAGAAGCTGAATCACAGCGTCTTTCTTATCCAATCCGGCACGAGCATCCGGTATCTGAATAAGCGTGAGTGGGTTCACATTTGACCCCTCGGCTGCGTATTGCTTGGCGAGCTCAAGGCGCTTTTTCAATCCGGCCTCAACAACAATTTCATCGGCTGTTTTGTCAGCAAGTTTTTTATCGAGTTTGAGGGTCTCAAATCCCGGGTTGATTGCAACCTCTTTCTTTATCATTCCCTCATCCTTTACGGCTTTGAGTTCAACCTCCACACCACGAAATACTCCCTTGAGCTGCGGCGTAGCTGAAACTTCTATGGTGATTTTCGGGCCAATGTCATCAATAAGCTCTTTTGATTTTTCTGTTTCTGCATTTCGATGGCTCTCATCAATTATCAAAATGATTGACCGACCTTCTTCTTTGGTGCGTGCAATGATATTCGAGAGGTTGTTGTCTCGTTCATTTTCTCGAACATACACATTGTCTTTCTTGTTGATGCTTGCCCAGTTCAAAAATAGGATTTCATTCGGACCAATTTTTCGGTCATCCAAGTCATCGAAATAAGAACACTTGAGAGCAATACCAAGTGGTTCATAGTATTTTTTCAAGCTATTGCGGCTTTGGTCATGCAACTTGTTCACAGCAATCCAAATAAAAGAAAACTTCTTGTCGTCAATTCTCGAATCAATAAGGCGCTTCAAAAACTCGGCCATCATCAGTGTCTTACCGGAGCCGGTCGGAGCTTTGAATATGCAAATTTTATTACCATCGGCCTCCAAGAGGTCATTGACCTCTTGCTTCAATTTGACAATGGCTTTTTCTTGATAATCTTTGAATTCAATCCACATAAATTTATTTGAAAATCTCTCTATACACCTTCAAGATGACCTCCGGTATGGCACAGAGAGCGACCTTTTCTCTTACATCCATAAACTGCTTCTCGTGTGGGTCATCTCCCAGCGAGAACACATACACATTGAATTTGCCGTCCATTTTCTTTATGGCCTTTTTGAAATCATCAATAGCATCCTCGTGAAAGACGATACCAAGATACTTTGCGCCGTTCTTGAAAATCTTGAAGTCAGTCCCATCTTGCACCAACTCAAAAGCATTCTCTCGGATGCAAAGCATATCCGTTGATTCGTTGACCAACTTTCTTTTATTCCTGTCCGTTGGCTCTGCTTCTACGAAGTCGCAAGTGAAGTATTTCAAATTACCACCAAGACCATCGACATTTTTATTCTTGGGATTTTTGTATCCCTTGATAACTTTCTTGAGGCGTGGATAGCAAACTTCCGTGCAAATACCATTCTCGTCATTGGTGCACAGTATGAATTGGCGATTACCGCCGTCCTCTTGGTTTGCTTTCATTACCGCTTGGCCGGTGGTGCCGGAACCAGCAAAGAAATCCAGCACAACAGCATTAGTGTCCGCACCATAACGGAGAAAGAATTTGATGAGCTCTGTTGGTTTCGGGTTTTCGAAAATATCCTTCTTACCGAAAATTTCCGTAAGCTCATTGGTTCCGTCAGCGGTTGTGGCAAGGTCAAACAGAATACTTCTCTCCTTTATTTTCTTGACTTCATCACCATCAAAATAAATCTTCTCGTAGGGTATCCACTTGCCATTTTTCTGTTGCCAATAAACAAGGTCTTTCTCAACCAACATATCCATCCGTTTTTTGCCTACACGCCAGCGCCCATCACCACCATCGGGTGCAATGGGATAAACATTTTTGCCATCCGGGGACTTTATAGGGAAATACATCTTTGGGCGGTCCTCTCTTCGAGCGGTGTTGCCCCATTTCGCCAACTTTACGGCTGTGAATTTACCCTCATCGTCTTCCTTGTTGTATTCCGCTTCATCAACTGGAATTTCTTCGTCCTTCCATTGAAACTTATCGGACTTTGCGTAGGCCAAAACATATTCATGTTCGGTAACAAAATATGCGTCAGCTTGGCCGCCACCTTCTTTTTTTCTCCAAATCAAAGTGCCAACGAAATTCTTATCCCCAAAAATTTCATCACACAGTAAGCGCAGTGGCGCTTGCTCTGTATTGTCAATGCTGATGAAAATAACGCCTGTTGCTTTCATCAAATTCTTTGCCAGCTTCAACCTTTTTTCCATAAAGGAAAGCCATTTGCTGTGCCGAAAAGGGTCTTCGCTATCAATAAATTTGTCGTTATAGCGGAAATCATTGCCACCTTTCACACCTCGGTTATAAGGGGGGTCGATGTAAATCAGGTCCACCGCTTCTTGATGAGAAAAGTTGAGAACGGCGAGTGAATGAAAATTATCTCCCTCGATAAGCAAGTTGATTCGCTTATCTTTATCTCCGTTGACCTCTTTCGATTTTGCTTCTTTCAAAACTGGAAATGGTTTGCCTGCCATCTCGTTCGGGAACATTTCATTTGGCGTGCGAGCATCGGGATTGATAAGCACATCAATCTTTTCTTCGGGAAGGTCTCGATGCCAAACAAGACCATACTTCGTCTCTTTCAAGCGGCGAAGCTCCTTTTCCAATTCTTCTCTTGACCAGTTGTCGTAATTTATTTTGCGTGCCATATAGCTCTTATTTTTTTATCAGCTTCAAAATATCTTGCTTGCGGTAGCGCCGGTCCCCACGACTACCAAACCTTATTGCTCGCAGCACACCTTTGTTGTCCCAATTACGAAGTGTATTTGGATGACAATTCAATAACTCGCACGCTTCTTTCAATGTCAAAACATCGTGCGAGGTCTGATTTTTGCTATTCTTCGGCTTTCGTTTCATAAAAATACCGACTTACCATAAGTTTACAACAAAAATAAAAAGGTTGCCATACGGCAGCCGCACCCCCTTATCTTACATCACATAGCTCAAGGTTTATTTTTTCAATCTATGTAGTCCAAAAACTCTCCGTATTTTTCTCTGAACGCTTGGTAAGTGAGTCCCTTCTTTTCAACAAACTCGTCTATCTTTTTTGAGCGAACAAATCGCATGGCTACGAAATAACAGCATGCGATTATCGCAAAGAATCCAACCAGTCCAAGCGTTGAAGTGAAATCAGAGAATCTCAAAGGGGTAGGAGCATCACCAGTGGCATTATTTTCAACAGTGAAAATTACTACGGCAAACAGAAATATCAAAAGTGCGTAGAAAAAGTTTTTCCAAAATACTTTGTCTCTTGATGGTAGTTTTTTCATGGGCGTGAGATTGAATCTCGAACGCCCGGGCGGTCCGCAGAACGCACAAAGCCCGCCACGGGTCTCCACTTTCGTGGACTTACCGGTTTCCCGATAAGGCGGATAAGGCAACCACATGACGGGTTCTCTGCGCCTTATCCGACTTTGAGACCATGCCACCGGGATGGTTACCGAGGGTTGTAGGTCCTGCTCTCACGAGCTTTATTCAGTTGTGCAATTTCATCTTATCAATTCCCGAGAGTTTTTTCAATGCCGTTTTGAGTTGAGATAAAGCCATAAAATTGCTATTTTACAAGTAAGAATGACAATGAAAATGAAACAATCGAGATACTCCAAACTTTTGGAGCGCTTGGAATCCAACTCACTCTTTCTTTTGGAGGTTCGCAACCAACGCGGTCTTTTTTCAATACCGCGAGAAGGATTCGAGAACATCCGCGATAGCGGAAAGTGGTATGTGGAGACACTTCCAAAATTCAAAAAGAAGTATCGCAATGCTTGCTTGAAATTGGCAGACATGGGCTCTACTATCATAAAAAACCAATTCGGGAATTTGCAATTTGATTCCGGCGATTTTACAGTTTTCATTTCGTCTTACATTGTCGGTGACCGCAAAGAAGCTGAAGAGATAATGGCTCGCACGCCGTTTGGGATTTCTGCGCATAGTTTGAACACAGTTGGCGAAAAAGAGTTAGCTAATTTGAAAAAAGATTACCCCGAAGGCGCCCTGTTCGTTATAAGTCCCGACCTGCCGGAAAAGGCAGTATTGACTTACTTCAAGTCCATCTATCGGACCAAATATGGGCTAATGCGAATGATGATGGCTGGCCATCAAGAATCTCGAGTGCGTGGATATTCCAAAGACAAAAAAGAGCGCCACAAAGGAATTTACCGAGCATGGCAACGCCATTCCTTTATGGACGCTTCGGAGCTCAAGAAACAGGTCAGTAATTACAGAAATAAATATGCAGCCATAGCCGAAATCATCAGCAAGGAAACTGGTAAAAAAGTTGGCGAAGAAACCTTGCGCACTATCGTGAGACGAATGAGTAAAGGAAACTCTGTGTAATTTATGTAGTCCAAATAAAAGAACATGTCGCCCGGAAGTCGAACCTGCAATCATAAAGATGCAGGTTTTTTGATTATCAATGACTATGAAAAAAGAAGCGCGACAAGAAAAATTCTACTCAACCGCCGACCTCGGACTGGCAGCGGTTATTTTGCTGTCGCATCCTCTTGAAGCCATTGAAAGACAGAATCCTCGCAAGGCCGAGTTTGTTTTCCAGCAGGACAGCAAGCTCGAGGAAGTGGTGAACGAATACTGGCGCGGTGGAATCAAGGTCGAACCGCAGGCCTATTTTGGAGCCCTACGGACTATCAAGGCCCGGCTTTACGCCCGGGAGTAATTATGGCTATTAGCGAAGCGACAATCCGTGAAATGCAGCAGATTCTCAAAGAAGATTATGGGAAGGATTTGACGCTGGGCGAAGTGGCTGAAATTACGAAAAATCTTGTCGGTTACTTTGATTTACTGGCGAGAATTCACTACCGAGAGAAGAACAAAAATGACTATGATGAAAAAAACAGGTTTCTTTCTACAGTATAGGTATATCCTGCCGGCATTGTTGAAACTCCTCAATGAGAATGAAACTGTCCTCTACCTTTTACTGGTTCAGGAAGCAGGTTGGGATAAAAGGCAAAAGGAAAATTACGCGATAGTTTTTGCAACCATTCGAGAGCTCCGTAAGGAAATAAACTGGTCTATAGGCAAATTGCAGGTAACTCTGGCAGGTTTGGAAAACAAAGGATTCGTAAAAAGAGGTCGTGGAAAAACACTTGTTCATTATCTGTGGATATTCGAGAAAGGACGAAAGAATATCTACGAAGCCGAACAATTTGTTCATCTGCCAAAACTTATTGTTCCAACTGACGAACAACTTGTTCGGAGGCAAGAACAAGCAAATGTGCAAAGGGGTAGAGTGAATTTGGCAAAAAAGATGACAATGTTTCGGCCGCCGTAATAACCTTGTTCGGTTTTCCGAACGAAACTTTGTCCAAAGAAATTCAAAGAAATATAAAGAAAATTACAGAAACAATGAAAACTATCAAATCCAATCCAATAAAGAAGATAAGACCCATTACTCGTAAATCTTCTCCGGAAGATAGATTCGTCAAAAGTGTGCAGTTAGCAATGCGTGAATTCGAATTATCCAAGATGCGTAGAAGAATGGCTAAAAAATACAGGATGCGCTGATAGTAAAAATGGTGGATTTTGGTGGAAATAAACCTATGAAATATCAGATAAAAGGCACAATAAAGCAGAAACTCGCACTTGCAGAAATCCTACATAATGGTGGGAATGTTGGTGCAGCAATGCGTAAATGTGGCTATTCGCCGAAGACAGCAAAAACTCCACAGAAGCTCACGGAAAGTATGGGGTTTCAGTTGCTTACACAGGATTTTCTACCGGACCAAAAGTTATTATCAATTCACAGACAGGGGTTGGAGGCCGTAAAATTCCATTCCGATGAGAACGGACAGTTTATGGTCATACCGGACTTTGTAATCCGCGGCAAGTTTGTCGAACTTGCTTATAAAATAAAGGGATTGATTTGAGAATTACTCTGAAAAATGCTATGATATATTCGTTGACCCGGTTTCCGATTACGCCCCGAATTTTTTTATTGCCTCGTTGCCCGAAAGGGGCAGCTATGCCAGTGAGGCAATCCTTCGGGAGCGCGGAATTGGGTCAACCATAGCTGTCCCTTTCGTGCATTTATGGAAATAACTACTCAAAAATCACTCATATACTGCCGTGTCTCTTCCAAAGAACAGGAAGAAACCGGCTATTCATTGGAAGCGCAGGAAAAGCTGCTCAAGGACTACTCGGACAGACATGGTTTTGTAGTCCCGAAAGTTTACAAGATAACTGAATCGGCAAGCGGTAAACAGATTCGCAAATCTCTCAACGAAATGATGCAGTATGCCGAGAAGCACAAGGTCCACATCATCGCTTGTGAAAAGATTGACCGCCTTACAAGAAATCTGAAAGACGCCAGCACGATTGATGACTGGGTGAAAGCGGACCCGAAGCGCGAGGTTCACTTTGTAAAAGAGAATTTCGTATTGAACAAAAACACCCGGGCCCACGAAAATTTGGTTTGGGATATGAAAGTTGCTATTGCTCGCTTCTACACCAACAACCTCTCCGAAGAAGTGAAGAAAGGACAGAAAGAAAAATTGGCACAGGGATGGCTGCCAACGAAACCGCCGCTTGGTTATAAGTCGGACGGAGACAAGGGGCACCGGATTCATCTCATTGACCCGGAGAAGGCGCCATACATCCGCAGAATGTTCGAGCTATATTCTTCAGGCAATCATTCAACGCACTCTCTCGTTGACACGATGTATAAGGAAGGATTGAGAAACCGAAATGGCGGCAAGGTTGGAAAAAGCAGGATGCACGATTTGCTTTCAGACCCTTTCTATTACGGCAAGGTCCGATGGAAAGATGAAATCTATCCGGGTGAACATGAGCCGATAATCTCAAGAGAGCTGTTCGAAGAAGTGCAGGCAAAGCTCGCAAGGAAACTCAAAGCCCCTGTATATCGAAAGCATCTGCCTGTGTTCAAAGCAAAGGTCCAATGTCTCGACTGTGGTGGCACTATCACTTGGTATACCAAGAAAGGCCACTGGTATGGCGACTGCAATCACTACAAGGGTTGCCCACGAAAAGGGACCATCAGACAGGAGAAGGTGGAAGAACAACTCTTTCCATTCTTCGATGGCGTAGCGCCCAAGAATGAGCGTGTGTTGCGCTTGCTCGAGAAGGCGCTCAAAGAGAGCCACGCCGAAGAAATAAATTACTACGAGGCACAGAAGCGCGAGCTTGTAACGCAGTCAGAGCGCATTCAGCGCCGCTTGGAAGCAATCTACGAGGATAAGATAGACGGCAAGATTGCGCCGGAATTCTATGAGCGCAAATTCAAAGAATACACAGAAGAGAAAGAAAACATCCTCGAGAAGCTCGGAAAGCTCGACCAATCAAACACGCAATACTATGCCGCTGGCTTTGCCATTCACGAGCTCGCGTTGAAAGCCAAGCAGATTTATCAGAGCGAGAAAGCGACTGTTGAGGACCGCCGGTTGCTGTTGAGCTATGTATTTTCGAACCTTACATTGGATGCAGATAAAATAAGCGCAAATTACACATTTGCGTTCGAATTTTTGGCAGAGTGGATGCCAAAGCTGAATTCCACTTTCGAACCGGCAAAAAACATAGCTAATAAAGGAAAAACACCTGCTTCCGCAGATGTTCATCCTTCTTGGCTCCGGCGCCAGGACTCGAACCTGGAACCATCTCCTTACACGTTGCCCAATACTTTCGTATGGTGTGGACTATATCATCACCCCAAAAAGGGTGCTTCGGTATCTAGTCTCTACGGTGCCCCTTGCGGGTTCCCTCGGTATTACCCATTCTTTCGAATTAGGGCTTCACCGATATCCCGAAGTGTTTCAATCCACCTTTCGATGGAAAGCTGCGATTCATTTCACAGGGAGCCGCTCTACCATTGAGCTACGCCGGAATATAAAATTTTCAATTTTTATTCCGGATAGCATGGCAGAGCGGATGTCCTTCGCTCACGCTCAGGACTGAGCCGCTTTTTCAAAAAATTGCGCCGTCGCTTATTTTTTGAAAACTTGGGTTTTTCTGCTGAAAAACCCGCGAAATACAAAGACATTTGTATTTCGCCCATTTCGCTACTTGCCCACCCTTATTGGAGAGCCCCGGAATTCTTATTCCGGCGTAGCTCAATGGCCCGTTTCGGAATATACAAATTACAATAATTATTCTACCTAAAAAATAAATTAAATTCAACCCGGGAAATAGAACCCGAAAATCATAATTGACAAGACAGATTTTACAAGATTATAGATTAGGAAGTTGCTTTATATGCATCATACATGGATTATCAGGCACAGGTTAACTTTCTTGGCTACAAGACTATCGGTCAGAATGTTTATGCTGAATTCTTAGACCCATTAAGCGGCCAGAGTTTTTTGTTAAATAAGTCTGAATGTTTAGCCAGGTTGAGAAACCTTAAAACCAATGCTCTTACCTCCATCCAAACCGAAATGGCTCTTGACCATTGGCCCGATACCGGCTCTTAAGATGCCGGTTTTCTTTTGAACATAAATTAATTTTTGTGATACAATTACAAAAGGGTCGAGTTAAAATTTAACAAAAAATTTAAATACTATGACGGACGAACAAAACAAAAACGGCGGAGGAGAGAGTTGGTGCGCCTGCCCGTCCTGCAAAGGTTGGTCAGGCGGGATGCACGGCGGTTATCACTGGCGCAAGCACTATATGCTTAAAATTCTTTTCTGCTTAGTTTCATTTGTGATTGTTTTCTGTATCGGAGTTAAGGTCGGTGAATTTAAAGCCGAATTCAGAAATTACTACCGAGGTTATGACGGCAATATGATGCAGGGCGGAGCGCGGATGATGCAAGGCAACAACATGATGGGCAACGGCCAAAACTGGTACTATTATCAGCAATAAATATCTCTGAACAAAAAAGGGGTTCAAAAGTGCCTCTTTTTTGTTGGACCGTTTTTGTGTAATATTCACCCGGTCGTCTCGTCTTAAGTATGTAAAACACTATAAAAAGCCTTGTTTTTGAGCTAAAACTAGCAGAGCTGGTTTTATAAACAAACACGGCTACAGTCAGTACAAATGTATATATCGAAAAAAATAACAATAATAACAATGGTCGCCGTTCTGTCGGTCGGAGTTATGTCCGGCCTCATAATGGCCCGAAATTATATTCCATCGGCATCCGCCCATGATTCAGAAGACCAGAACAACCAGGGAGTCAGTCAAGGAGTCGATGATAATACTTTAAATCAGGTATATATGGCGTCGTTCGGACGTCCGGTTGATAATGAAGGAGCAAAATTCTTTCATGGCAAAGACATCGGGCAAGTTTTGAAAGATATAAATAGTTCCGACGAGAAAAAATACTACGGCGCTCTTTTTAAAGCTGTAAAATCCTACGAAGAAGCGATTCGCGCGCCAGGCACCATGAGCGCTTCGGATAAACAGACATATATCGATGCGATAAACTCGGCCATGTCCACTTTACTTGCCTGGGTTGAAACTCTTCCTAAAAAGCCGATATGCGACAGTACCTCCGACCCGATTGCGGCTTACAAGGCAATTCTTGCCGCTTATGATGGCATGAGTCCCGAAGCCCAGAACGCAGCCCGGAAAGGAATCCTGATGGCCCTTCACAATATAAATCCTCATGACCTTAAACTGCCTAAAAACCGCTGTCTAAACAGTCCGACCCCGACCCCGACCCCAACAGCAACACCAGTTCCAACGGCAACACCGGCTCCGACAGCCACCCCTGTCCCAACCGCGACTCCCGTCCCGACGGCAACACCAACGCCAATCCCAACAGCAACCCCTACACCTACTGCAACGCCAACGCCGACGGCTACTCCTACTCCGACACCAACGCCGACGGCTACGCCGACTCCGACGCCCACGCCGATTGTAACCCCTACTCCGACACCAACGCCGTAGTTAAAAAGGACCAACCGGAGCCCCGCCTGTGGCGGGGCTCCGGTTTTTACTTGCTAAATTGGATAAATTTATTTAACATAATTTTATATCTCTTTTACAACTAAAAGATTCAAATGCTCTTTATCCTTCATACCTTGCTGGTATTAATGGTCTGTTCTCTGGTGGGCACCGCTTTCTGTGGACGCATGCTCAAAATATCCAGGTCCTTCAATGTCGACCCGGAATATTCAAACACGGCAAGCTACATTTGGTTTAAATATCATACATTCTTCGGCAACGCCGTAATGGTCACCACTATCGCCTTAGTTGTGTTTACCGAGATCATGATAAGACTTCAGAAAATTCCGGGCCCCAATTATCACAGCCATCTTTTCTGGGTTCACGAACTTTTTAATGTCGCTTTTTGTGGCACATTCGTAACCGCCAAGTTTTTAGTTACTGGTCTTGAGCACCCCCGACTCCACGGATGGATTGCTAAAAACTGCCTAATAGCAGCGACCGGTACGATAATTACCGGCATCCTGCTTTTAATAAATATCGGATAAACCGCGAAAGCGGTTTTTATTTGCCTTTTTGAATGGCACCGAAAATGTTGTATAATACGTAATATAATAGGGTCGAAAAAAATAATTAAAACTTTTAATAAAAATGAGCAATAAAATTTTAGGGTTATCCATGGCTGCAGTGATAATGGCTTCCGGTCTGACGGTACTGGCCAAAGACTCAACTTCAACAACCCCGTCTCCAAAAGCCACGCCAAATCCGGCAATCATAGCCTGTGTCGCCGCCGCGGTCAGCACGAGAGAAGCCGCGATAGACTCGGCTTTCGGAACTTATGCCCAGGCCATAGGGTCGGCCTACACCGCCCGCACAACAGCCCTTCAGACGGCCTATCAGAACGTCACGACCTCATCGATACGGTCAGCCATTAGAGCTGCGTGGTTGAATTTTTCTACTTCCGCAAAAAGCGCTTCCAAGACCTGGAGGACATCCCGCAACTCGGCCTGGACAACTTTCCGGTCAGCAGTTAAATCCTGCCGGGGTTCGTCAAACGTAACCGACAGTGCAAATTCAGCCAGTGAATTAACCGGACAATAAGCAAGGCTAAAAACTAAGAAAACATCGACAAACGGTGTTTTTTTAGTTATAATCATACCTACTTATGGTTTTAAGTACCCATGCAGTAATAGGAGCCGCAGCGGCAAGTTTATTTCCCAACCACCCAGTGCTTGCTTTTTCAGTTGCTTTTGGCAGTCACTTCGTCGCCGACATGATACCTCATTGGCATTATCCGGTCGGTTCTTTTGTCAGAGAAGAGGACATGATGGCTGAAGACATGCTCATTAACCGCCAGTTTTACCGGGACCTTTTCAATATTGGCCTTGATGCTTTTCTTGGCTTGGCCGTTTCTTATCTGGTGTTCAGCTGGTTAAACGTTCCTTTTTGGATAATCGTCGCAGGAGTTGTCGGCGGAATACTCCCCGACCCGCTTCAATTTGTTTACTGGAAATGGCGCCACGAACCGATAGCAACTCTTCAGCGTTTCCACGTCTGGATACATTCGAAAACATTCCTTGACCACAAGCCCTTACCGGGTATCACCTACCAGATTTTGATAGCACTCGGTGTCATTCTGGTCCGATGGTGGACCTTAAAATAGAATGAAAAGAAAACTAATTTATCTTATCGCCGGTCTGACCCTCATCGCTCTTTCGGCCTACCATAAAGCCGGCCCCGGCGGGACCGCTCTGGTGTACGACCGTTCAGTTAAAGCCGAATACGGCCGACCGATAAAGGTCCTCAAAGCCGTCGACGGAGATACTGTCGAACTCATGAACGGAGAACGTCTACGCTACGTCGGGATTGATACGCCAGAAGAAGTTGACCCACGCAAACCGGTCCAATGCTACGCCAAAGAAGCGGCCGAAGAGAACAGAAAACTCGTTGAAGGAAAATATATAACTTTTTATAAAGACATTTCCGGACAGGACAAATACGGTCGCTGGCTCGGTTATGTTTACCTTTCGGACGGAACTTTTGTAAATTTAGAATTGGTCAAAGGCGGTTTTGCTTTTGCTTACAAATACGCACCTGACACCTCAAAGTCAGAACAATTCAGTTCGGCTGAATTGTCGGCCAAAACTGCAAACCTCGGATTATGGGCGAATTGCGAGGTCAAAAAACTCTCGACCGGCCGTGAACAGACCAACAACTTGTAACTATAGAATTTGGTGATAAAATATATGAAGCACTTTTAACCATGGGCGGGGCAAAACCATGGCACGGTTGGAAGTCATTACCGGACCGATGTTTTCAGGCAAATCTGAAGAATTGATACGACGTCTAAACGTTGCAATGCATGCCAAGAAAAAGCCTCTGGTCTTGAAACCGGTCAGAGATACCCGCTGCGGACGTGAAATTTATTCGCGCAGAAAAAAGAACCACGACGACACTGAATTCGAAAAATTCTCGGACTTTCCAGCTTTCCCGGTCGAATTACCTGAACAGGTGCTCACCCTTCTCGAATCCCATAAACCAGATATTTTGGCCATGGATGAAGGCCAATTTTTTGATTTAAAATTCGTCGAGCTTGTGAAAATGCTGATGGCATTTAAACCTTACCACGGCCTGACGATAATAATTTCAGGACTCGATATGACCTCCGAAGGCGACCCTTTCGGACCGATGCCGCACTTCATGGCAATGTCCCACCGGACCGACAAAATGCTGGCTGTTTGTTTCAAATGCCGCCAGTGGCCGCCGAGCGCCGAAATGACCTATTATAAAGCCGGCGACAAAAAAGATGCCGTCGTCGTCGGCGGTGAAAATATTTACGAAGCAAGATGCCGAACCTGTCATAGTTTGCCCGAATAGAACAAATCCTCCTTCTGGGGGATTTTTTTATTCGTAGCGAAGAGCTTCGATAGGACTTTTTTGAGATGCCTGCCTGGCCGGATAAAGGCCGAAGACAAGTCCAACCACGGCTGAAACCCCGAACCCGATTAAAGCTCCTTCAACAGGAAAAGCAAAATGCCAGTTAACTCCGAGTGCTTGGGTCAAAACTATCGACATCAAAAAAGAAAGTATCGCGCCCAAAGTTATGCCAACCACTCCGCCGGTACTGGTTAGAAGTACTGATTCAAAAAGGAATTGTTTCAGAATGTCCCCCGTCGTGGCTCCGACCGCTTTGCGTAAACCTATTTCGCGAGTTCTTTCGGTCACTGAAACAAGCATGATGTTCATGATACCGACACCTCCTACAACCAATGAAATTGCCGCAACCGACAATAGGAGCGCGGATAAAACTCCGGTGATTGTCCCGACTCTGGCTGCGAGGTCAGCTTGAGTCGCAACAAAGAAATCGTCCTTGTCAGGATCGGTTATGTTATGGAGTTCACGTAAGGTCTGGCGGATATCATCAGCGGCTTGTTCAACTATTTTTTCCGAACTCACCCTGACCATTATCACGGTATAGTGGTCGGCACCCAAAAGGTACTGATTAGCTGTCGTAGCCGGTACAACAACAGTGTTGTCCATATCAAAAGCGCCGATTTGACCGATCTTATCAAAAGTACCGATGACCTTAAAACTCCGGTTATAAAATTTTATATTTTCCCCGACCGCATCCGAATCACCGAAAAGATCCTGTTTGACCTGATAGCCTATTACCGCAACACTTGTCCGGCCCAGAACATCGTTCTGGTCGATAAAAGTACCATAGCGTGGAGATATCTGAAGAGCCTGAAGAATGTCGGGAGTAGTGCCCAAAAGAGTCGCGTTTTTGGTCTGACTGTTATAAACCGCCGTCCCGGAACCGACAACATTCGGCGCAACCGCAACTACTCCTCGGACAAGAGCCGGATTTTTTAAAGCTTCGACTTCCCGATCTTTAAGCGAAGTTGTAAATATCGAAGTAAAATCCGAAGGTCCCCGCGGCTCGCGTCCGGCCCGGACAATTATCGTCTGTGAACCCAGGCCCTGGATCTGGGAAAGAATGAGGTCCTTAGCGCCCTGGCTGACCGCCATAACGATCATGATGGCGGTAATGCCGATGACAATGCCTAAGATCGTCAGCATTGAACGCGACCGGTGGCTCGTAAGACCTCTGACCGCCGTTTTGAATGTATTGCGTATGGTCATTATTTTCTGAAGCTTTCGCCCTGATGATGACGGCTGATAACTTTTTCATCGCTTTCAATCCCGCCGTCCTTTAATTTAATTATCCTTTCGGCATATTCTGCGGTGTAAGTTTCGTGGGTGATAAGGATGACGGTGTGGCCATGGTCGTGCAGATTTTCTATAAATTCCATCACCTGCCCGCCTGATTTTGAATCGAGATTGCCGGTCGGCTCGTCGGCAAAAATCACTTCCGGATCATTGACCAGCGCACGCGCAATAGCAACCCTTTGTTTCTCACCACCCGATAATTTCCCCGACTCATGATTTATACGGTTAGTGAGACCGACGATTTCGATGGCTTTGGTCGCCATCTCGTTCTGACGAGATTCCGGAATATCCGCATACATCAGCGGAAGTTTAACGTTCTCAAGTACGCTGGCTTTGGCCAGAAGATTGAATGCCTGGAAAATAAATCCGAATTTTTTGTTACGGAGACTGGCCAAAGAATTATCGTCATAACTGTTCATGTCCCGGCCTTCAAAAATATAACTGCCGCCAGTTGGACGGTCCAAAAAACCGAGAATGTGGAGAAGGGTTGATTTACCGGAACCGGAGGGTCCCATTATCGCCAAAAATTCACCTTTGTGAATATCAAAAGAAACCCCGCGAAGTGCGGGAGTTTCGCTTCCGTCGTCTCCGTATATCTTTTCGAGACCACGGATATTGATTATTTTGTTATCTTCGCCTGGCATTTAATTGGTTACAAATGTTATAACCTGCTCGCCTTCGGACAGACCGCTGACAACTTCAACATAGCCGTCCTTACCGGTGATACCGAGCTGAACTGATCTTTCTTCAAGCGGAAGTTTGGCGCCATGATATATCCGGATAAGTTTTACGCCGTTCTTGGTTATAACCGCTCTTTGAGGTATCGAGATAACATCGGCTTTCCTCGCGGTTTCAACATCGATATTGGCGGTCATATTAGGACGGATATCATAGTTGGCCGCATCGGCAAGATCAAGAGTTGTTTTATATGTCGTCACCCCTTCGATAACTGTTTCGGAAGTATCGATTGCAGTTACTTTCGCGTTAAATTTAACTTCCTGACCGTAGGAGTCCAGAGTGAAGACAGCGCTTTCTCCGACATGAAGCTTGGATATATCAACTTCCGTAATATCGGCTTCAAGCTGGTAACCGGCCGAGGATATCATTGAAGCCACGATGGTGGATGAATTTACAGTCTGGCCGAGATCGACATCGATCTTACCGACAACTCCGTCAAAAGGTGCAATGACCAGAGAGTTGTTAAGCTGGGCCTGGGCTGCCAAGAGCGCGGCCTGGGCTTGTTTTACCGCCGCATTTTTCTGAGCAATATCTTCCTGGGTCGGAAATGCGCTCTGGGCTGAAGCGAGCTGTGCCTGGGCATCGGAAACATTTTTATCATTTAAAATTTTCTGGTCCGCCACCGCCCGACCTGCGCTTGAAATATCCGAAAGAGTCGAGGCCATCGTTGATGCTTCTGTATTTATAGTAGTGCGGTCGGTTGATGAAACCTGGCCCGGACCCTGAATTATATCCTGGATATATCCGTAGGCCGAAGTTAAATACTGGCAGGCAACCGTAAGTTTTTGCAGCGAAGCATCTATCTGATTGTACGAATCCGTGTTTATGGTTATATTCGCCTGATCAATACCAGGAAAAGCACTCCGTGCCTGGGAAACATAACTGGCAACATTCTTCTGATAATCCTGGATGGCGGAATTCCAGGTCGTAATGACGCTGAAGTAAGTAGTCCTCATATTCTCGAGCACGATCGAACCACTGTCGAGTTGGGTTATCCCCTCGCGCATCATGTTAAAAGCGGAATTATATTTGGTCGCCAGATCACCGGCGGCTTTTTTCTGAACCTGATCGAGGTTGGATTGAGCATTCTGAAGCGAGGTTCTTAAAGATGTCGACAAATTGGAGTCATTAAGAGAATTAAAGTTCTTTATCGTTTTATCCAGATCGGCTTTAGCGGCTTCGAGAGCGCCTTCTTTTTCGAGAACCTGCGCTTTCAAATCTTGGTTGTCGAGACTTAAGATAACCGTTCCGGCCTTAATCTTGTCTCCGGCCTTGTAGTTTATTGCGGCAACGCGGCCGGACGCCTCAAACTGCATATCAACGGACTGCGCCGGTTTTGTTCTTCCGGTTACACTGACTTCCTGAACCAGGTCGCCTCTTTTTGAGGTTATCATTTCATAAGTCGGTTTTTTGGCTGAACGGAAAAACCCGAAATAGAGTACGACAAACGCCGCAACAGCCATAACCGCCCACCATTTTTTCTTTTTATACCAAGGCATTTCTATACATTAATTATATTACAAAGTAGCCCGGAGTATAAGTCCAATTGTCAGACCTGTATCTTTGAGAATAAATAACTGCCGACCCAGATGAACAAAAAAGTAACAACAGTAAGAATTGCCAGATCATGGGACAGGCCAAAATGAGAAGAATTTAGAAGAATTCCCCTGAAAGAGTCTATTCCGTAGGAAAGCGGGTCAGCTTTAGCAACGATCAATATTGCAGCAGGTAAACCGCTCAAAGGGAACAGAGAACCCGAAAGGAAAAACAAGGGCATTACCAAAAAATTCATTATCAGCTGAAAACCCTGCATATCTTCGAGACGTGAGGCAATCGCGGTGCCTAAAGCGGTAAAAAGCAAAGCCACCAGAAACATGACCGGGATTATCAAGGGCGCCATAACCCAGCTTATCGGACGAAAACCGGCCAGTAATGCCAGGATAAAAACTATTATCCCTTGGAAGGTGGCAACCGTCGCTCCGCCCATCGTCCGGCCAAGCATAATATTGAAACGGGAAACCGGTGCCACGAGAGTTTCTTTCAAAAAACCGAATTGTCTGTCCCAGATTATTTCAATCCCTGAAAATATCGCGGTAAAAATTATACCCATCCCGATAACACCCGGCGCCAGGAATTGAATATAACTTCCCTGGCCGGCTTTCTGGAAAACAGGGCCGAAGCCGTAACCCAAGGCGAGAAGGAATAACAACGGCTGCCCCAAAGAACCGATTATCCTCGACTTTGAACGGAAGTATCTTTTTAATTGTCTTAACCAAAGTATGTATATTGTCGACATATATTTAAAATTTATCTTCGCTGACCTCTCCACATCCTTGCACCCATTCTCAAATGGTCCACCGCGCTCGACTCCTCTTCGCGCATAGTATTGCCGGTAAGTTTGAGGAACGCTTCCTCGAGAGTTTGGGTCCCGGTCGAAGCTTTCAAATCCTGTGAAGTTCCTGAAGCTACTATCTTGCCGTGGTCAATAATTGCAATTCTCTGGGCTATTTTTTCTGCCTCCTCCATATAGTGAGTGGTGAAGAAAACGGTTATGCCTTCGGTGTTGTTCAAATTTTTAACATAGTTCCACATATGATTGCGGGTCTGCGGATCAAGTCCCAGGGTCGGCTCGTCCAGAAACAATATCTTCGGATGATGAAGCAAACCGCGGGCTATTTCGAGTCGTCTTTTCATTCCGCCCGAAAATTGTTTGACCAGGTCATTCCGCCTATCCCAAAGTTCAACAATTTTTAACAGTTCTTCCGTTCTTTTCTCGCCAAGCTCTTTAGAAATGCCATACAAAACTCCATGGAACTGCATATTCTCAAAAGCGGTCAGTTCGTCATCCAGACTCGGGTCCTGAAAAACAATTCCAAATGAACGCCTGACAGAGGTCGGGTCTTTGACCGGATCGTAACCATCGAGCTTCAAATGGCCATCGGTCGGATGAAGCAGGGTCGTCAGCATCTTTATAGTTGTTGACTTGCCGGCGCCGTTAGGGCCGAGGAACGCAAAAATCTCCCCTTTTTTAACCTCAAAGGAAATATGATCAACGGCCGTAAAGCCGTTGAATTTTTTGCTTAAATGTTGTGCTTCGATTATATTCTCCATTATTTCTTTTTCTTAATTATCTTCCTTAAACCTCTTAATTTATCCTCCAAATGGCTGGCTAATTTTTCGAGATTAGAAAGCTTTGAAAAAACGAGCATTTCATGACCCATGCCGAAAACGAGCAGTTGTTCCCCTTTTTTCATACCCATTGCTTCACGGGCTTTAACCGGAATGACCGTCTGGCCTTTCTCGCCAATAGTGGTTGTTCCGTAAAAGAGATGAGATTTGTGAGTCTTAGGAATCATGAAGGCATGCTAACATAAGTAGGAAAGTCATACAAGTAGGATTGGCTCGCAAAGCTCTTTCATTTCTTGACCTACTTTTTGTCTTCGTGGCTAAATATTAGAATTAATCTCAATTAAGTTAATAAATTTGAGCCTCGTCGTCCTGTATATCCGCCAATATGGCGGTGGAACTCCTCTCAAATTTGTTGGATAACTTAATTTTCAATTAATTCTAATATTGTAGCCGCTCGAAAAAAGACGGTCTGCGAGATAAAAGAGTTTTGCTTCTTTATTGAATGAATTTGAAGGTGGAGAGGATTTGGTTATCGGTTGTACTTAATTGATTTTTATCAAAAGCATTATCGAAAATTATTTCGTAAATATGGCTATCTTTTTGAATTAAGATAGCATAGACACCAGATTCCCCTGCATAAACCATATCGAAACCACTCTGGCCAGATATTATAATCGGTTCAACATTTATAATAGCTCCATTTCCAGAATGTACATAATCGTAGAGGGTTTGAGCCTTAACACCATTATATTTAACATCCCGAAGATCTCTAATATTCAAATGATAATTAAAGGATATGTCCGGGCCACAACCCTCAACACAATTTTTACGCTCTTTAATTGTTTCTGGACTAGAAAGTGAAGTTACTTCGCCATCTGAGCCAATTTTATCCTCAATCCAATCCCCCGGATACATAAAACTAAACCCGTACTGGCTGTTGGTGTAGGTTTTCCAGGTCGAGGTGTCGGACATTCCGGGAGTTGGAGAAGGAGTTATATCAACACCGAGAGATTCTTCGGGATAAGGAGTGTAATAAGGCACAGAACCGATATTAGTGACCGGACTAAGGGGCGGCAAAGGAGGGAGAAGACTGCCGAAAGGCCAAAGGGCATAAACATAAGAAACCATAAAGTAGCCGATGACGGCAATAATGGTCATAGAAACAATTACCCAATGAGGGACGGATAAGTGAGGTGGAATTTCCGGCATTTCCGATCCTGGTCCTTCCCCTGCCGGCTCCGCAAAGTTCATTTCATTGTCCATATCCAAACATTATACCAAAATTAAAAGAATATTTTTAGTATCCTTTTAGCTTCTCTACCTTATGGTGTTGCCTGATTTTTTCGAGAGCCTTGGCTTCGATTTGCCTGATACGTTCGCGGGTGACGGTGAAGACCTTGCCTACTTCTTCCAGAGTGTGGGTCACGCCGTCAGTCAGACCAAAACGCATATCGAGAATTTTCTGCTCTCTTGGAGTCAGGTCATTGATTATCTCCTGCAAATGGGTCTTGAGAATTTTACGCGCGGTAGCCATTGAAGGCGTGATGGTGTCTTCATCAGGAATAAAACTTTCAAGAGCGCTGTCTTCATCGTCCTGGCCCACCGGTGCTTCAAGAGAAACGGTGTCCTGGGAAATCTTCTGGATATATCTTATCTTGTCGACTTCAACACCCATTTCGGCAGCTGTTTCTTCCGGCAACGGTTCGCGGCCCAGGTCCTGGACCAAACGCCGGACAACCTGCTGGTATTTATTTATCGTCTCAACCATGTGAACCGGGATACGGATGGTTTTGCCCTGATCAGCCAAGGCACGCGTAATGGCTTGCCGTATCCACCAGGTGGCGTAAGTCGAAAATTTATAACCACGCTTGTAATCGAATTTTTCAACCGCTTTGAACAAACCGATGTTCCCCTCCTGTATCAAATCAAGTAATGTCAGATTCGGCGAACGGCCGACATATTTTTTGGCAATAGAAACAACCAAACGCAAATTTGAAAGCGCCAGTTTGTGACGGGCCGCTTCGTCGTTCTTCTCTATCCTTTTGGCCAATTCTACTTCCTCTTCACTCGACAAAAGAGCGTATTTACCTATTTCACGAAGATACATCTGGACCGAGTCCGAGGTCGAGGCCTCTTCAAGTTCCAGTTCGACTTTTTTCTTTTCATCATACTCTCTCGCCTTTTCCTCATGAAAAACCTGACCGGATTCAATGATGTTTATGTTCGAAGCTTCAAGACGATCATATAATCCTTCGAGGCCTTTAATGTCCTTTTCAAGATTGGGAAAAGTATTGATTATTTCGGCTTGAGTGACAAAGCCCCGGTGTTTGCCTTTTTCTATCAAAGCCAAAACCTGACCTTCAGTGATAGGCGACTTTTTAGGCGAAGCCTCTCTCGTCTTACTAACTTTCTTAAGTTTTTTGACCTTCTTAGGTTTGGAGGCTTTGACCTTTTTCTTGGCTGGCTTCTTAGAAGCTTTTTTATTTTTATTCTTTTTCAAATTTTTTAAATTAATTTTTATTCAGGTCTTTGGCTAATTTGTCGAAATCTTTCAAAAGCAC
The DNA here is from genome assembly GCA_964513645.1 of uncultured Candidatus Saccharibacteria bacterium. Classification (GTDB taxonomy): domain Bacteria; phylum Patescibacteriota; class Minisyncoccia; order 2-02-FULL-40-12; family GWA2-44-9; genus 2-01-FULL-39-28. The sequence goes on along the minus strand of CAZENF010000003.1, from coordinate 64,180 downwards.
AGCCAAGCGTACTTTATCTTTTCCAGCTTCGGCCGCTTTGATATCGAACTCGAGTCCGGCCAGCTGAACCGACAGCGCCCGTCTTTCAAGTTTGTTCCTGATATTATTGAATTCGGCCACAAGGTCTTCATCACTGAAATCTGATAAAAATTCCTGGGCCTTCAGATAGGAAAACTCGAGATGCATTTTCTCGGCATTCTCGAATCTTTCAGAAAATTTTCCGAACTTGAAATTATCAAGATTTGTTTTTTTAATTTCACTTACAATGTCGGCAGTCGGTCCGTTAAGCAATTCGGGTCTTAATTCCGGTAAATGATCTTTGAACAACAATGGCTTCCGGATAATAACGGCAAGCAAAGCTTCGAGAAGCATATCCCCGACCGGTTTGACCTCCGGAACTTTTTGTTCGGAAATTTTTTTGGGCTGGTCGGCAATATAAACATCGAGGTCATCCTTTGCCGATAATATATCCGCTTCAATCGCGTCTTCTTTGGTCTTAAAAGCGACGGCTAATTTGGATATCCAATGCGAACGTTCAACCCGACTGGTCAAACGCCGGATAAGGGGGCCGAGCGAGGCAATGACGGCTTTTTTGCCTTCAACGCTTGCCAGGTCAAACTCGGAACTCAACTTTTCAAAATAAAAATCTACTACCGGCTTAGCCGTTTTAACCAATTCCTGCCACTTCTCACCGAACTTTTTAACATAGTCGGCAGGATCTTTACAGTCCGGATCTTTAAGGGGGATTATTTTAACATTTAAATTCTGGCTTAGAGCCAGTCCCAATCCCCGCCTGGTGGCGACTAGTCCGGCCTGGTCAGTATCGAAGCAAAAATCAAGGTTACTTGTGTATCTCTGCAAAAGTTGCAGGTGACTCGGAGTAAGGGCTGTACCTGAGGTAGCAGCTACGTTCTTGACTCCGGCTTGATATGACATTATAGCATCCATATTGCCTTCGACAAGTAGGCAGCGGTCTGCCTGCCGGGCCTCGGTTTTTCCCTTGTTCAGACAGTAGAGCACACGGCTTTTGTCATAGATTGAGGTCTGGGGTGTATTAATATATTTCGCTCCCGGTTCAACGGCTTTGTGGCCGGGAAATTCGGGCGTCTTGGCGTATTCAAACACCCGTCCAGTAAAACCCACGACCTGGTCATGAATATCGGCTATTGGAAAAATTATTCTCGAACGGAACCGGTCATAAATATCGCCACCGGTCTCTTTTTTTATAGCCAAACCAGACTCAACGATATCTTTTTCTTGATAACCGCAATCACGCAAAAAATTAGACAATCCATGCCAGTCATCCGGGGCAAAACCGAGACGGAATTCTGTGATGGTATCTTCAGACATTCCTCTTTCTTTGAGATAGTTAAAAGCTTTTTTGCCGACCGATGAATGATGAAGCTGTTTTTCAAAAAACTTTGCGGAAACTTCGGTTATCTCGTAGAGAACCGCTTTTTTATCTTTTATCGAAGGATCAAAGTTATGCAACTTAACACCGGCCTTCTGGGCCAACATCCTTAGGGCTTCAGGAAATTCGACTCCTTCTATTTCCTTAACGAAGCCGAAAACATCTCCGCCCTTCTGACAACCAAAACAATGCCAGATCTGACGTTCGGGAGAAATATAAAATGACGGGGTTTTCTCGTTATGAAAAGGGCATCGGGCCTTAAAATTAACCCCCGATTTCTGGACCTTTATATAACCCGAAATGACGTCCACTACATTCAGGCGTTCTTTAATTTGAGAGATGTTATCGCTCATAGATTATAGCGTAAATTTAACACAGAATTATTGAAAAATAAAACCCCTGAAAGGGGTTTATTGCTTAACAAATTTTTCTATCATCAAAGCGGTATATTTATTGGTCAGATTATTTTTTAAATATATGTAGACCCGGTAATTTCCGGCGGGAACGGAAGCCAGTTCGGCCTTGTTTCCGAGAGGAATTTTTAGATTGTGGGCAGGATTTTTATCGAGGAAATCTTTGGACCCGGTGATAGTTACGTTGTTGTCAAAAATTAAAGGTTTGGCGGACTTATCACCAAGAAATTCTATAATTACTGTTAAATTCAGATCGGCCTTGATCTTACTCTCTTCCGGTACAGACCAGTCGAGATCTTTCTGGGCAACGGAGAGGTTCATATCTTTCAGCGAAATATATGTCGGTATCATCGAATTACACATCGGACATTCTGCCAAGACCGGCTTAAATGTTTTTCCGCCGCTGACTGAAGGCGCCGCTTCTCCGACAACTCTCGAATTTAAGCCCTGAATTGCGGCCGTTGCAGGCAGAGGCGGCTCAAGAGCCTGGCCCTGCATAATGGAAGGATCCTGGGAAAAATTAGAAAGCGCCCAGGCGAACACATAACCTGGAGTGTTGTCACTGGTTTGAGCAATCTGAAGCTGATTAAGAGCATTCAGTATTTCCTCAGTACAGCCCTGCAAAGAAAAGGTCGGCATGAGCATAACTTCGTTCACCGCCTGACACGGATCCATACGATATGAGTCCTGGTTAAGTAACATGTAACCGCCTAAGTTCCTCCGCCTGTAGAACAAGAATGCAAATCTGATACTGCCTCTTTCTTTGTCCATATAAAGCCACAACATCATATCGCTGAAATAATTTGACTGGGGCATGACCGAAATAGCGTCCGGATTACCGTGGAGAAGGTAAACCTTGGCCATCGCTCCGTGATAACCGTCGTTTGATCTGAAAAGCAGACCCATTGTATCCGGATGGGAAAAATATCTTTCCTCGGCAATATCATCTATGCGTTCATCGACCATGGCCTTGAACTCATTTTCAGGCGTTGACGGATCAATATCACGTTTGTCCCAAAACTCTTTTATAAGCTTCTCTCGTTCAGTCAAGAATGGAGCTTTCTCTATATCCGAAGCATGATGTTTGTCCAGATCTTTAAGTTTTTTATCCAGTTTCTCGATCGCCTTGTACTCATTCTTGAGAACAAAGTGGCCGTAGCGCTGCAAAAAATATTCGGGTATATCAGGAGGAATATCCGTATTCCTGCCTTGAGCCCCGGCCAAAACAGCCGAGACGAAAAAGAAAAAGGTCATCAGAAAACCAAAACGCTTACTTGGCATTTGAAGCCTTCCTTCTGACCTCGAGCGCCAGGAGATCGTTTTGATCAGCACGCAAAAGGTGGATGGAACGGCCGAGAGAAAGCCTTAGACCGACAATGACCGTCTTTTTCGGGTCTATCTTTGAAGGCTCGGTAAGAGGAGCTTCGGTTATCTTCGTACCGGGAGCATAGACCCAATTGTTGCCCTGGTCCAAAAGCCACGACTCAACTTTTCCAGTTAGAAAATCCTGGCCGGAACGCTCGTCATGTGTTACTTGCCAGCGGATATAAGCGACCGGATCGACAGATTTCCGAACTCTTTCCAACGCATCCTGCTGCCGCTTCAGATGAAAATTTGTTCCAGAACCAAGGGTCAAAGCCGACCTTCCGTAATTAGGATCGGTAGCATCTTCTCTCGGTCTTTCTGAGACCAAAACTATGTGCCGGTTAAATATCTGCACATGCACATCTTCGTTCTCTGGATCCCGGTACTCTCTAACCAGACCAACAAAAACGGTGGTATAGTCATTAGCTCTAAATTCGAGCTGTCTTTCACTGACCATATCCCAGCCGCTTATATCAGGCCTGTCAGCACTCTGACCGAAAGTTTTTGACGGCAAAATAAAGGTCATAACCATAAAGGAAAATAAGAGTAATTTGACCACAAAACCTCTTTTTAAAAGAACCTCTGATTAATGTAAATATACACCGCCGAAAGACACTGTCAATTTAAAAGGCCTTCGTTAAATGAAGGCCTTTAAGAGTTTAGAAACCCCAAACTCCGATGCGGAAATTGAAAGTCCAGTTGTTAGGTGCGAACTTGGTTCTGGCCCATTCAAAACTCATGGGTAAGAATAAATTCGTCTGTAGACTGAACCCGTATGACCACTCGGTCTGGGCCGGAAACACACTTTCGGTGAATTTTAATTTTGCGGCATCGCCGAAAACCGTGCCTCGAATCCCGACCGGAACAACTCCGCCCAGAATAAGGTCGGCAAAAGGAATACGCAGTTCTCCCCTGCCGTAGGCAACCTGATTGCCGGCGACACTGAAGTAAGGATAAGCGGTCAAAGTATCGGTACCGCCCAAGAGGATAAAATCTCCGTTCGGACGGCTACTCGACATACCGGCAAACCTGGCGGCAACTAAGGCGCTACCGGCAAGCTGATGATACCAACGGGCATCAACCGAGGCGCTGGTATAGCTTGGCGAGACTTTATCCAGAGGCAAACCGAATTCGATCTGTCCGCGCAGAGCCGTACCGTTCAACGGTCCGGCATCCCGGTTATATAGCACCGTATCGTGGACGTAAGCCGCGGTCAGACCAAGATTGGACTTACCACCGGCATTTTTGAAATAGTCGTAGAATTGAAGGTCGATGGGCGGCACGTTCGGCCGGTCATCGGACGATATTTCAAAAGGTATGAGGTAATTAAGTTTGTGCGGACGGATACCTAATTCAACCCGCTCCCATTTGTTAAACGGGTATTGGGTGAATAAAGTAGCGCTAAGCTCCTGTTGCCAGGTGTTGTTCAGAATCGTCTGGTTTGAGGTATTCTTCGGATCAGCGCTTGGATACTGCGGCTGCTGGCCCTGGAAGTTATAGTAAACGTAATAAAGCGGATACTGGGAATAGTTAAAGTTCAGGGCCTTAGCCCAGCGCTGTGACTGGTCGATGTAAGTATAGTCGTAGTACTTGAAATCTCCATTCGAGGCGAAAAGTCCGGAATGAGTCCGGTGAGCCAGGAGGTCTTGGACCATGACCTGGGAAAAGGCGAAAGCTCCCCAGTAAGTACTTGTGCCTAAACTGACATTGCTCCCATGGAATTGCCACCGGGACGGCGGCTCTTGAGGATGGTCGAGCTGTCTTTGGTCTATCTCTCGGCCAACCGTGGTTTCCGGTCGGAAAGCAAGCTGCATGTTCAGGTTCGAATCCTTATCCTGAACATTCTCTGTCCGGAGAGGTTCCTTCAGAACATCATCAAACAACTTGAAATTCGGGAAAATGAAATTGTGATACTGATCGGTCTCGAAAAAGACCGAATTGACCACCCGGTCATTCTCACCGGGGACAAAAACCGGCATAAAGACACCGCCGTAGAAATCGGTCCACTGCTTTACAGCCAAAGAACCGAGATCAAGGGTGTACAAATTCCAGATATTGTCTTTCTCGTCAGAAGTGTAGACCAATCGCGAACCGTCAGACGACCAGCTCGGAGAATTATCGTTGTACCGTCCGTAGGTCAGTTGGCTTTTTGTTCCGGTCGTTGTGTCCAGGATAAAAATTTTCTGGAAATCGCCGACAAAACTGACATAAGCCAGATAATGCCCGTCGGGTGATATTGCCGGAGCGCTGTTGAATACTCCGCCTTGGGTAAGATTTTTTGTCTCGTGAGTTTTGAGATCAATGGAATAGATATCGCGGTCAATATTCTTGGCCGCCGAAAAATAAATGGTCCTGCCGTCAGAACTGAACTTGGGTGAAAAACCTTGGTCAAGCGGTATTTCAATGGGTTTTGAGAGTTTTTTTGCATTAACATCGAGAATGAACAGAGCATGATCCCGGTTATATCGGGCAAAGAAAGCTATAAGATTAACGTTGCGGGTCTTGTAAAGTTCGGCGAGAGTTTCCTCGGCCTTGGCAATCTCACGGGATACTTGCTCTAGATTGAAAACTTTCTTCTCGCTTTTGGCTTCGTCCTCAAGTTGAACATATTTCTTTTTTTCAAGATTGATCTTTTCTTTTGCATATTTAATCATTTCGACCCAGTCATGATCCTGCCACCAATCAAGGTCTGAACCATTGAAAGGCCAGGTTTCCATTTCCTGGGAAACAATATATTCGTACGGCTTGGGCGGAACAAATCCGGTCAGGATGTTCACTTCCTGAACTTCAGAAATGGTTTTTTGGCCGAACATCCACTGCTTCTTCCTTTTTTCACGGGGAATGAAAGGCGGATCTTCGCGCGGCAAATTCTTGGCCGTCGCAACGACAATGCCGTATTTCCGGTTATAGGTCAGAAAAGCAATATAGCCGTCGTGCGAAACAACTGGCGACATAAAAGGGAAAACATTAGGTCTTTTGAGAACCTGACGCCCTTTTACGCTTAAAGTATCGTTGTAAGGCTGAGGCCTTTTGAGAGAATCCTCCGAATAACGCGAGGTCCAATAGTCGCGGTGAGCGCGGTCAAACGCTTCACGGCTTGAAAACTCGCCTTTAGAAATTTCTTCCAACAATCCCATAAAATTCAACCTGCGGTTCTTGAAAAGATTAACGATGAACTCGTCGACCTTTTTAGGACCGTAGCGCGCATCCAAAAATTCAAAAACCATTTCACATTCCGCGTAAGGATTGGCCTGGCCTTCCTGACACATTTCGAGGGTCGGCAAACCACCGATCTGGGGATTTTTGATGTTGGCCGCAGCAACCCGCTGGGTCATTTTTCTTATGTCATCGCGGGTATAAGGCGCGAAACGGTTGGCCTTATACTCGGCCGTAGCTTCATAAAGCCACGGTTCGGGTCCAGAATTCATCGCCCGGCTAAGCATATTTCCACCAACCATGTCGAACTGGAAAATATGGGTCAGCTCGTGGGTATAAATGGTCCGGTTAAGAACCGGCAAAAAGTCAGGTTTAACAACAAGAAGAAGTTCGGAACCGGGTAGAAGACGCGAGCCGCGCGGCATGGCATAAGCACCAACGCCTTCAGACATGAACGGATCGCCTATCGGCAAAGCTTCGAACTGGCTGTGGGTCCGGGTTACAATTACCAGAGGCCTACGCTTAAGGTCTTGGCCGAGACTTGAGCTAAGATTTTCATAAGAAGCTTCGAGATGCTCGACTAAAGAATTAAAGTGAGGCTGAATGACATCTTCCTTAACATCCATCGTAATGTAGTAATCAAAATGTTCGGATTGGTAAAAATGCCATTCGGTTTTTTCCCAAATAACAGAGTTCTTGCCATATTGAGCATAAACGGGCAGAGAAAACAAAATAAGCAGTAAAAAAACAGATACAAAAACAGAACTCCTCCGCATGGGGTCTCCTGATTGGTAAAGATCAATTTACGGCAAGAATGACACTATAAACAACCCCAGTCAAGACATATCAACACCCCCGATTGCCTAAATTATTAAGTATAATAGACTGGCTTTAATACTCGGAAAGGAAAGGGCAAGTGACTCTTGCATCCGCGGAGCATGCCGACTCTATCCCTAAAGTAGGCCCGACCGAACCGGGCAGGGACTTTGGCATTAACTCCGTTTTTTTATGCAAAAGTCGGCTCTTTAAAAAGAGGTGGCGTCGTGAAAATTAATAGGTTTTTACCGTTACTGATCATATTTTTACTTACATACCGGCCTGTCTATGGACAGCCAAACTCGCACAACCGAACCGAGCGTCTCAACGGAAAAGATGTTATTATCGCGGACGAGCCGCTGCCTGACGCGGTCTACCAGGCACACTTCAACAATATAGTTATCCTCATCAACTTTTATGAAAAAGAAAAAGACAAAGACCGGGTCGCACTTTTTACTGCGATGGGTAATGGCAGCTTTATTAAGCCAGGCGTTGTAATATCGGCCAGACACGTCCTTAGTGAACCGTTCAAAAAAATACAGGAACAGACCAAAAAAGACAAAGAAGCCGGCATTACCGCCACGTACAGTTACGAAATATTCGGAATAGTTTTTCCTGAAAGAAGTGAGATCTTCAGAATTCCTTTAAACCTGCGGGTTTATAGTGCCGATCAAGCCGATCCGGATATCATGGTTCTTCAGGTTCCGCCTGGTACCATGAAAGATGCTATCGAGTCTAATGTCCAAGGAGACTTTACTTTCAAAATCCTGACATTATCTCAGAAGCTGACGGACAAATCCGATCTCGGTACCGAGACGTATACCACCGGCACATTGCTGAGCCAGGACGGAGTATTCCGTTATGTATTTAAAAGTGAGATAGTTTCCATAAACGATATTCACGAATCCGTAGGACGCGGTATGAATAAAAGATATACCTTGAGAGGTCACGCCGAACCTGGTTATTCCGGCGGTCCAGTTTTCAATCGGAACGGAGAACTGATCGGAATTACCGTTATGAGTTCCGACGGTTATAATTTTACCATAGCTCTTTCAGCAAAAGACGTAAAAGATTTTCTTGACCGTAATAATATAAAATAAAAATCCCTGCTCCAAGCGGGGATTTATTTAAATTTTGAATAATCAATATCTAAGTCTTTGGGGCCGAATTTGAACGGAAACGCATCGCCGATATTTATCCGGCAGAAACATTCGAGCACGGATGAGTATGAGTACAGTTGGGCAGAATCGTCGCCATGACAGTTTTCCCAGATTATCTGAAGACAGTGGCCACAGGGAACGGGTATTTCAACGAACTGATAAAAATCTTTAGGAACTGCCGCCTTAAGAATTTCCGGTTCCGAATCTTTCGGTCCGCCGATAAAAGCCAATTTTTTTATTTTTACAGAACCCTCCCAGGTTACCATCGAGTCAATCGCGTTTTGTTCGGCATGAGTCGTAGCCGTCCAATTCGCCCTTTCGACATTACATCCGATATTTATCGTCCCCTTTTCATTTAATACCGCGGCTCCGACATGATAGTGGGAATAGGGCGCCTGGGCATTACGTCTGGCCCGCAATGCGCCGTCAAAAAGAAGATGTTCGGTTTTGTCGAGGTCCTGATAACCGAGAAGGGCATAACTTATCATCCGGCTGTAGATACGGATCGTTGGACTACTTTCTATCACTGAATTTCCTCTATAAAGAACTGCCGTGAAAAGTGTACACAAAAATCCTTAATTTGAAAATGGACCTGGATATAGAGATGCATTTATATCACTAACACAAGTATCGACATATTTATCCGATAATGCCCGACGGCATAACTTATCCGGTCTTGAAGTACCGCCCAGATCGAAGAAAAGCATGTGCATCGCCGCACCTTCGACACAATCTATTCTATAATCCCCTGCCCAATTACAGGTTTTAGTTATAATATTTTCATCTCCGGCAAAACGGCTCTCGAGTTCACGGCCAAAACCATTCCAGAAGATCGGCCGCATTTCGTTTGGAATTTTTATAGAAACAGAATTGATAATATCCTCGGACGGCAGGACCATTTCATCCGTAAAAACATCTATCGGAACATACCGCCAATAGCAATATAACCGGCTTTTACCCGCCAAGTTGCCGCAGACCGACAATAGATTTTCTGTTTTTTTTAATTTATCAGGCGCTTCTTCGGCCTCCGAAAAAGTTTGAGCCATAAAAACTCCATCATAGCAAAACCCTTGGGTTAATGCGGCGGCGCTGATATCACATCGGTTCAGGGAATTTTTCAAATTCTCATCAACCGCAAAAAACCCATGGCCAAGAGCATGAAAACAGTTAAAAACCCGGAGGCGGTCATCCTTGTTAATCTTATCGCAAGTTTTAAATGCATCCTCAACCGATATTTTCCCATGCCCGCCGCCTTCGCCGAAAAGGCCTTCTAAAACTCCGTGAAAAAATCCCCAGCCGCAAAAAGCACTGCCCTGTTCCATTGCTTCGACCATCCCGATGCCTTTATCAACCGCCCAGTGACCAAGCTGATGAGCCAGAGTATGGCACTCGCCGAAAGTAAGATATTTATCGTCGTTGAGCCCGGCAAGATATTTCTTGCCGTTATCAAGGCTAATAAAGTCTGTCCTGAATTTTAAATTACCCTCGAAACAGCCGAGCTTGTTGGGCAGTCTCGAACACAAAAATTCAATATGAAAAATTAAGAGATAAGCTCCGAGAAGTAACAGACCGATGACGAGAAGCTTGGTTCTCATTCCAAAGACTTGAGATCGTTTAAAACTTCAAGTGCATGTTCAGCCGGCTTAACATCGGAATAAACCTTAGCGACTTTGCCGTCCGGATCTATCAAATACGACATCCTCTTGATTCCCATATATTCCTTGCCCATAAATTTCTTTTTCTGCCAGGCGCCGTATTTTGTCACGACGTCTTTTTCCTCATCCGCCAGCAACGCAAAATTCAATCCGTACTTTTTGGCAAACTTATCATGGCTTTTGACAGAATCAACGCTGATACCGAGAATCACGCAATCGAGCTTTTTAAAATCAGGTAAATTATCCCGAAGGACGCACGCTTCCTTGGTACAACCGGAAGTGTCGTCTTTAGGATAAAAATAGACCAAGACCCACCGGTCCTTATAATCAGAGAGTCTGTGCATCTTGCCATTCTGGTCAGGCAAAGAGAATTCCGGCGCCTTTGAGTTCATTCTTAGCATATAGGAATTGTATCGGAAATTTTAATTAAAGACAAAAGGTGCGGTGTGTATTGGACGAAGTTCGAAACTATGTCGGAGAAAATCCACAGGATTTTGATGAATGACCTTTGCGCCTTGCCCCACCGTCCCAGTGCGCGCACAAATCCCCGCCGTTTTATAATATCTCCTAAAAACGGCGGGGATTGCTCCCTTTATGCCGAAGTTTCTGAATCAGTCGGTGGTTTTGGTTTTGGAGGTACAACTTTTCCACCTCTCGTTAAATCAAATGCGTGATTAAGTGCTGTAAATTCGATTGAAGTACTGTTTGGAGTTTGAGTTACTTTTACATCGTAGTCTTTATGAGTGAGGGCAAGTTTGCCGTCAAAATCATGAATTTCTTTTTTGACTTTGTTAGTGAGTTCTCGGAGTTTTTCTATTGTATCGTAAGACACACCGTTGATTGTATTATCTGCATCATATCGGCGGTCACTATGCTGTTTCCTTCCGCGAACATCACTAAGCGATTTAAGAAAATCAAAATCGCACATATTTTCAATTTCAATCCCAACTTTTTTATACTCCCTAAGACAGTCGCCCATATCATTGAAATGACCAGCACCACCTTGAACTATTGGTTTAATCCTATTTTGAAAATAGATCAAAGTATCAGCAACAAGGTTGCCGACTAAAGAATTAAACTCTGTTTGAAACTCATCAATCGGCAATGATGTCTTATTCAAGCGGTTAAGAGCGTTTGTGACGCTAAAATCAAAAGGAATTATGGCAGGTTGCATCATAAGTGCGCTCGCTGTTTTTCCGTCTTTACTGAAATACAAAGGGCCGATGGCTATGCCATCGGGGAGTTTCATTCCACCGATTTCTTTTTTGATTGGCTCGCTATTATCGTCCATCTTAAAGCCGAAAAGAATCAACAAATCTAGAATATTCAGAATCGCTGATCGGCAATTCCTTGCGGTACAAGACAAAAATTCCAAATACCTTTTGCCCTACGTTAAAGAATCTACCCTTAACGGCTATGCTAGAATTTCCTCCCTCGACATCGACTGCTGGGTAAGAACGAAAAGTTGAATCGGTTTTTGATGTTACTGTTGCTCCCTCAATCTTTTTGATTGAACCTTCAGCTAAAGCTGATAAAACCTGATTTGCCTGCGGGGAAGAAAAATCAAATGCATTTTGTGGAATTTCAAAACTTTCAATAGTGTATTGAGCTGAGCCCATATCTGCTGTCCACAAATCTTGAGTGTAGGAAATTTGTGAGTCTACTCCAGCCTTGTAATTTTTCTGTTCATATTTTGGCTGACTTGGTAACAGGACACTAAAACTATTATCCTGCGCTGTATATAACCCCCAAGAATCACCGGAACCCTGCCCGCGGGAAGTATTTAGAAAATATAGTGAATAGAAAATTGCAAAGAAAAGGAGTAAGAAACAAGCTGAACCGAGAATTAGTCTTTTCTTTTTATCCTCACCAAAAAAGTTTTTATAAACTATTACAAGATAAGAAGTTAAGATGAATACAGCAGCGACAATCGGTAATGGATGAGCGATAATATTTTGAAGTCCAGCAAATTGGTTATAAAGATATAAAACTCCCAAAGAACCCAAGACTCCAACAATTTCTAAAACCTTTCTTGTGTTAGTGGATTGAACCAAGCCAAGATTTCTTTTCTTTGCGGATTTCAAAGCAAATGATCCTATTACTAAAATCCAACCCATTTCGCCGGCACCTTCGTATGCTCCGCCACTTGTTTGACTGCCCACCCCACTAAGTATTGCGAGTATACCCAAAACTAACGCAATATTTGCGGACAAAAATCTTTTGTCACCCCAAAAACTTTTCTTTGGCATTTGTTCGTTTTCCATAGCTCTATTTTATAAAGTAGTTAATGTCTTTATTATAAATCTTCGCAAAAAATTGAAGTTCGACAACATCAACCCTTTGTTGCCCCGATTCGACATTTGAAATATGCGATTGAGGACGCTTCAATTTTCGATTTTCAATTTTGGCGGAGAGGGCGAGATTCGAACTCGCGGTAGGATTGCTCCTACAGTTGCTCTCCAAGCAACCGCACTAGACCACTATGCGACCTCTCCAAAATTTATATAATTCTACCAGTTTTGAAGCCATTTTTCAATCTTTGACTTTTGAGATTTTATAAGATAATATAAACCGTCGATACGACGAGGAGGGCTTGGTGGCCGACGGTAAGAAACACCGGGAAGCGAACGAGCTCGACGAGGAAACAAAGAAAAGAATCAGAGACCGTCTTGAAAAAGGCCACGAACTTAAAAAAGTCCTAAAAGAAGAACTGTCCAAGAAAAAGGCAAATTAACCGCGAGAGCGGTTTTTATTTTTCCATTTCTCGGAGAATTTTTATCCTTTCTTCGAGCGGCGGATGGGTCGAGAATAATTTGGCTATCCAGTGTCCGGCATCTTTGCCCTTGAAAGGATTGGCAATGAAAAGATGGGCCGTCGCATTATAAGCGGTCTGCATCGGCGCCTGGTCATGTTCTATTTTCTCAAGCGCACTCGCGAGTCCCTCCGGATAGCGGGTCAAAAGCGCACCAGACGCATCAGCCAAAAATTCCCTCTTTCGCGAGACCGCAAGCTGGATTAAGGTTGCGGCAATGGGCGCCAAAATAGCGGCAATCAGACCGATTGCCATCACGATGGTCCCGGCCTCCCCTTCCTCACGACTGCGCCTTCCACCAAAACCTCCCCAGAAGCTTATCCGCAAAAACCAATCGGCCAGAACGCCTATCAATCCGGCCAAGACCACAACCACGGTCGAGACAAGGATATCACGATTCCCAACATGGGACATTTCGTGAGCGATGACTCCTTCAAGCTCGGCATGATTTAATTTAACCAAAGCGCCCCGAGTCACCGCAATTGAAGCATGTTGCGGATCGCGGCCGGTCGCAAAAGCATTTATCTGTTCAGAACCTATCACATAAATTTTAGGCACCGGCAAACCGGCGGTGATACAAAGGTTCTCGATTATCCGGTAAAGCTCTTCGTTGCCGGCTCTTTCAACCGGCATTGCTCCTGACATCGCTAAGGCGATCTTGTCCGAGTACCAATACGAAACAATGTTCATTCCCACGCTTATAAAAACGGCGAAATATAATATCTGGGGCGCATTGTACGCATAACTGAACAGCCAGCCGAAACCGATTATCATAACCAAAAACCCGGTTATAAGTAACCACGTCTTCCTGACATTTGAATCTTGTTGTTGATATAAATTCATATTCACTCGTCCTTTTAATTTCTCGACCTACTTTATTCCTTCGGACAAATAGTTAAATTAAAAGGACTCCTTCAATTTTATTGTTAAGATTTATAAAATTGGAGGGGTTATTTAATTGGCAAACTTTATATTTTTAGCGAGGAAATTCTCGCAGGCATTTTGGCTCATCAAATACCAAGAGATTGTGCGTAACAATCTCTTGGTCAATACCATCGAGCCCTATATTTCTTTGCGGCCCATCAGCGCGACTAAGCTGCAATAGGCCACATTAAGAAATATGGGCGAGATAGTTATTGACAATAAATAGGTGTTTTACAAAATGTCGAGAGTATAGGATGCCAAAGTTCGCTGGAAACTTTGGACATCCGGTCCGAGTCAAAAATATAAAGTTTGCTAATGTTTTAAAATTTAACCGCCACGGGTTCGCGTTCCGCTTTATCATCAAGCTGGAAGAATTCAGCTTTTTCAAACCCGAACGAGCTGGCAAAGATATTGGTCGGGAACATTTCTATCTTGTTGTTCAAGACCATAACGTTCGAGTTATAGAAGCGTCTAGCAGCCTGGATCTTGTCTTCCGTATCGGTAAGTTCATCCTGTAATTTTGAAAAGCTCTCGACGGCGCGAAGTTGCGGATATGCTTCGGCTAAGGCAAACAGATTTTTCAACGCCCCGGAGAGCATATTTTCGGCCTGACCTTTGTCGGCTAAACTGCCGGCCGACATTGCTTTGGCTCTGGCCTGGATGACCGCATCTAAAGTTTGTTTTTCATGCGCAGCGTAACCTTTGACCGTTTCTATCAAATTAGGAATCAGGTCGTGACGGCGTTTTAATTGGACGTCGATATCGGACCAGGATTCTTTGACCCTGTTCCGAGAACGGACCAGACCATTATATGAACCGGCCAACCACAAAACAACCAGACCGAAAATCGCAATAAATATATAAATAATACCCATAATCAGTTAATTATAGACCCGGTTTAGCGGAAAGTCAAAATAAAAATATGGAAAGAGCTTTTTATTTTGACTTGACTTTTGATTAAATTTTAGTATAAAAGCACAAAAGCACCTTAAAATAGAGTGTGGAAATAAAGATGAGGAAACTCTTAACATTTCTTACTGCCATACTGCTTATATCCTTAACGGGGTGTGGGAGTAAAGGCATTTCCAACCTAACCGGACCAGGCTCAACCCTAAATTTGCCGCAATGGTCTCCCTACATTAACGCTCACACTCCGGGTGGAGTTGAGAGCGCCTATCGTGATGCAACAACCGCCCTCATTAGTAACGGGATGTTAAGAGGTGTGCGGATAGAAATTGATAAACGAGCATATGGGCTCAATAACCCTTATACGAAAATGTTCAATTCTATGGGTATTGAGGTCTTAGGACTCATAGATAATTACTATCTTTTCGATGACAATATCGAACAGGATATCAGCAATATCTTTTCCGCTTATCCTGAAATCCGCTACTTCCAGATAGGCAACGAGATAACTACCATATTGCCGAGTTCCGGACCCAGAATGAGTATTGAACAATATATGACCGTCCTGAAAAAAGTATATAACTTTGTCCGGGTAAACTATCCGGACAGAGTGTTGCTGACGCAGTCTACTTTCGGATCCGGAATCTATGGGCCGAATGAACTTTCTAAAATGGCGGATCTCGGCCTAACATCGATGTCGCCTAATAATTTAATAATCGCCGTGAACGTCTATTCGAGCGCAACACTCGTGTCATATCCGGGTATTATCAACGACCGTCTGGGCGGTTATAGAGTCTGGGTTACAGAGACGGGAACCGCTGATCCAAACGAACAAATATCATACGTCCAGCATACTTACGACGAGATAAGAAACTATTTACGCCCGGAAAGAATTTACTGGTACACCCTGTGGGGCGGCGATAGCGGAAATGATTCCGGATTCAGTCTTATAATGAATCCTTATCAATATCCAAATTACGCAAAAAGCCCGCTATTTAAAGTCTTGGCCGGAAAATGACTAAGATGAAAAATCTCTGCATCGCAATCACAGCGGTAATTTTAATTTTACCGAAGAATGTTTTTTCCCAAGAAGATGTTTTACGGAAAAATGTTAACGATAGCGGCGGACTATATCTGAAATTTGGACCTGCCTTTGAAAAAAGTGGAGTTTCTGACTTCGATTTCAAATTTCCCAGTCTTAACATAGAGATCGAGAATTACTTTGACACTCCTCATATGAAAATATCGGGTTGGTCAGTC
Source organism: uncultured Candidatus Saccharibacteria bacterium (assembly GCA_964513645.1). GTDB lineage: Bacteria > Patescibacteriota > Minisyncoccia > 2-02-FULL-40-12 > GWA2-44-9 > 2-01-FULL-39-28. The sequence continues at coordinate 48,302 of CAZENF010000003.1, read as the reverse complement.
GGCTATTCTAAAAGTGATATCGCCTATATTGATTCCGGACAAATATTGAGATTTAAAGTTTTTCGAAGTTTTAAATTCAAGAATCTTGAAATAAAAGCAAATGGCGGGACTATCTGGGGATTGGCCTCATCGTCCTTTGACAAAACCAACTTCAGAGAAGGCAGCGATAACTATTTGTCGTACGAGCATACATACGCGGTAAGAAATTCAACTATTCCGTTCATAGGAATGCCTCACAATGCGGTTCTCTATCCGTCCGCGGGAATAGGGATTGCAAAAAGGACCTCAAAATTCATTTTTGAGACAGGAATTACAGACGACATGATGAAGATCGGTTTGGACAAATATGAGATAAAAAATGACACAATAGAATACTCACATATTGGCAAATGGCTTCATTCACCTTCTTTTTTCCTAAATTTCGGACTAAAAATGTAAAAACGGCTTTCTAAAAGCCGTTTTTAATTTTCTTCTATTTTAGTAGTCTCCCATTCCGCCCATACCTGGTGGCATTCCGCCACCAGCCGGCGCTTTGGGTTCGGGAATATCTGTAACTACCGCCTCGGTCGTTAAAATAAGAGATGCGACAGAGACAGCATTGGTCAGAGTTGCTTTGACCACTTTCAAAGGATCGATGATACCCTTCTCGAACATATTTACATATTCTCCGGTCGAAGCATCAAAACCCATGCCAGATTCAAGAGAAAAAACCTTAGAGACAACCTCGTTAGAATCTTTGCCAGAATTTTCAGCAATCGCTCTTAGTGGTTTTTCAAGCACGGCTTTAACCACAGATACACCCTTGGCTTCGTCCCCGACCTCCTGAACGCCCTTTAAGTTTTTGACGTTAAGTTCTTTTGAGGCCTCGAACAATGCCACTCCTCCGCCGGCGACAATTCCTTCTTCAAGCGCAGCTCTGGTCGCATTGACCGCATCATCTATCCGGTATTTCTTTTCTTTCATCTCGGTTTCAGTAGTTGCGCCGACTTTAATCACTGCGACTCCGCCGGATAGTTTGCCGAGACGTTCCTGGAGTTTTTCCTTATCGAATTCTGAAGTTGCTTTGGAGATCTGGGATTTTAATTGAGCGGCGCGTTTCTCGATATCTTGTTTTTTACCTTTTCCACCGACAAAAGTTGTGGTTTCTTTGTTCGAAACAACCCGGTGAGCCCGGCCAAGCATCGAAACATTAACCTTATCAAGCTTCATTCCTTTTTCGTCCGAAATAACCTGGCCACCGGTAACTATCGCCAAGTCCTCAAGCATATCCTTTTTTCTGTCGCCAAATCCAGGCGCCTTAACCGCTAAGGTCGAGAAATTTCCACGAAGCTTGTTAACAACCAGTGTGGCCAGCGCATCGCCTTCAACATCTTCCGCAACCATTACCAATTCTCTTTTGCCCGATTTTGAGAGTTGTTCAAGCAAAGGCACGATGTCTTGAATGGAAGAAATTTTCTTGTCGGTTATCAATATCGGAGCATCTTCAAAGACAGATTCCATTCTGTCGGCGTTGGTTATCATGTAAGCCGAGAGATAGCCCTTGTCTATCTGCATACCTTCGACGAATTCTTTGGACATCTCTGTCGATTGAGACTCTTCAACCGTAACCACACCGTCTTTGCCGACTTGTTTGAAAACATCGGCAATTAATTTGCCTATTTCAATGTCATTGGCGGAAATAGATGCAACTTCTTTTATCTTGTCGTGACTTGAGACGGTTTTTTTCTTTTTATTCAAATAATCAATGACCCAATCGACGGCCTTATCCATTCCTCTTTTCAAAACCATCGGATTGGCGCCTGAACTGACCGCGCTGAAACCTTCGGCGACGATTGCTTGGGCCAAGACCGTAGCAGTGGTAGTGCCGTCACCAGCAACATCATTGGTCTTTGAAGCAACTTCTTTGACCAGATCTGCACCGACATTCTCGAATTTATCTTTTAGCTCAATTTCCTTGGCGACAGTTACACCGTCTTTGGTTATCGTTGGCGAACCGAAGCCGCGGTCGATAACAACATTCCGGCCTTTGGGACCGAGAGTTACTTTGACCGCATTCGCAACCTTATCAACGCCTCGCTTTAATGATTCTCTTGCTTCCTCCTTATAAAATATTTGTTTTGCCATTTTATAACTTGCTGGCCGCTCCGCTAATCGCCTATGGCGATTAAAGCGGTAGGCTCTTGGCCAATATTTTCGTTAGAAGCTCCGTTCCTCCTTCGCCATAGTTATACTATGGTTCAGTCCGGTACTCGCTTCTGCCTCAATCTTGGCCAAGCCAGCTGCGTTCTAATTATTTTAAGTTAATTTAGTCCAAGACCGCCAGGACATCCTCCTCGCGGATAATTAAATATTCTTTGCCGTCGACTTTGATATCGTCGGGGCTGTATTTTTTAAATAATACTGTCTGGCCTTTTTTGACCTCCATCGGAATCCTTTTGCCTTCTTTGTTCATTTTGCCGGGACCAACCGCAACAACTTTACCTTTTTCGGACCTTTCCTTATCTACTGTGTCCGGCAAGATAATGCCGCCCTTTTTTCTTTCTTCCTTTAAGGGTTCAAGGAGTATGTGGTCAGATAATGGTTTGATCATAATTCCACGCTTTAGGTTTTGTTTTTATGTTCAGTTAAGACCTGAACCTAAAAACCGAATCTACAAGCCCAAATTAGCAGTCCCAATGTCTAAGTGCTAATTATAGCCGCTGCGAAATTAATGTCAATAGGTTTTGGACCAAATAAAAATCCCGTAAAAACGGGATTATCTGTGCTTCAGAATTTCGAGCGCCTTCATGAACTGAAGGTCACGCTTGGTTCTGTATTCGTAGAATTTAAAATCATCGGGCTGTTCAACTTCGACATCCGGCGCAACACCTTTACCGGTAATGTTGGAACCGTCGGGTAGTTCGAATCTCCCCATCGTATATCCGATAAGTAAGGTGGAGTCCTTGAAGTCATGGGGATTGTTGTGGTCGAGAGCCAGATAGTCCTGGGCGGTGGCTTTGCCAAAAGTCCTCACTCCGACCAAAGTTGCAGCACGGTAATATTTCAAATCGCCGGCGAGTATCTCTGAAGCTGAAGCAGAGCCGTTATTTATCAGGACAGCGACCTTACCCCTAAGTTTGACCGGGGTATTGTCGTCGTTCGGGGTCGGATAAGCAGGTGTGTCAGTCCGCGTCTTCAAGATCATTGCCGTTTTGGCCGGTCCGATCATATAACCGATCATCTTAAGAGCTGAGACCACCATTCCGCCGCCGTTATTCCGAAGGTCAATAACAACTCCCCTTTTGTCAGAAGCCCTGTTCAAAGCTTCCAAAAACCGTGCCGGAGTTTCGGTAACAAAGGCGCTGACCTTAATATAGGCCATATCGTCTTTGAGGTCTTTGTAGGCAACACTGGCGCTCGTTATCTTAGCCCTGACAATATTGATTGTAACCGGTTTTTGACGGCGCAGACTTCGTATCTCGAGAGAAACGAGTGTACCTTCGTTACCTTTAACCAAATCAGAGATTCCTTGGACACTCATTCCAAATGTATCTTTGTTGTTTACTTTAAGGATTACATCGCCCTGTTTCAATCCCGCTTTTTCAGCCGGAGAATTTTCAGTAACATCCGTAACAAAAATATTCTTTCCATAACTGATGATCTGGATGCCGATACCGTAAAATTCAGGTTCCCCGGTAAGACTTCTTGAAACAGACCGAGCGTCATCATCAAAAAATAAATTACTGTAAGGGTCGAGACCGCCGACCATGCCGATCATCCCTAATTTATAGAGATCCGACGAAGATTTCGGATCAACATACATCTCTCCGAGCATTTCCGAAAGAGACATAAAGTCATGCAAACGTCTGACATCGTCTAAGTCATTCATCTTCATTACTTTCATCATTAGGTCGATTTTTCTAAGATCAAGTTCCTTTTTTTCCTCGAGAGTAAGCTGATGCTCTACCTTTTCGATAGAGGTTATGACTTTTTCTTGAGCCAATGACAACTGACAGAAGAGAGTCAAAACAAAGACAAATAACAAAACATGGAGCTTCTTGGTTCTCACCTGTGCTTCTCCGTTTGTAAAGGTCCTTATCCAGGAATCATACAATTTGGAGGAGAATTGGCAATATCAAGAAAGTCCGGAGTCTTTTTCATCTATAAAAGAAACAATACCCATTTTTCTGAGACCTTTTTTATATTCCTCTAAAACAATTCTTTCAAAGGACGCCGGGTGGAACTCCAACTCTTGGTCATTAAAAACTATTCTGCCGCCGGGACGATACGTGACCGGGTCGGAAACTATCTTTTTTTTCTGAAGTTCACGGAAATTTTTTTCCGCAAAACTTCCAAAAGACACATCCAACAACTTCTCGCATCCGCGTGACAGAGATCTGAAAAATAAATTATTCCGGACCGTTTTATCTATAAATTCTTTTTGAGGATTAAAATTATATATGTAGTTGTTCAGCCATAGATTCGAGGCATAAAATTTATCGATTGTTTCAAGAGGCACCATTACCGGCTTTAAGTTTATATAGGTCTGGGCATTAAAAATACTTTCGTGAGCGAGGGTCAGATTGGTGTCAGTTATATAATGATTAAAGCATAATTTATCCGGAGCGGATTTTTCTGTTTTTTTTCTTCTTACGCCCAAAATAGAACTTATCAGCCACAAAAACAGTCGGCAGGTATAAAGTCTGCCGGCCTTCGCGATGATAAGAAGATCGAAATCGCTTTTGGGGTCAGTGTTACCGACACCCATGGAACCGGAAACAAAAACCCCTCTCAAATAGGGAGCAAGCGCCAAAAACCGAACCAGACGGACAAGCTTCTTCCACTTCATAGCCGCAATGAGGTCCCTCTCCATTCTCAATTCATACAGCCGGTCTCTACCTTTTAAAAAATAAAAACCGTTCCTGCGGCCTATCACATTTGAATCCGACAGATATTCAAGCTCTCGGGCAATACTGACAAGACTAATATCTCCGAGACCTTCAACTTTAGATATTCTGGCCGGATTTATTAGAAACTTATGCACCTCAACCAGAGTTAAGGGGTGCTCAAAAACATCATAATAGACAATGGTCGCTAAGATCGAGTTTCGAAGATACGTCATAAAAACAATATAGAGCTATTGGGCCGGAAAAGAAATTTGACAAATTGGTAATTTTGTATTATTTTCAGGCCACGTTCATTGAAAAGGCATTCTATGCGCATCTTCGGTTCAATTTTGCTGATTATTTTTTTAATGTTCGACAAAGGAGCGGCGTTGAACAATGACCCGCCCGACGTTAAGAGCACCAAAAACTGGTTCACTCAAAACGTCAAAATAACATCCTCCGAAATTACAACCAAGGATCTGTTGGAAAGTCCGGGGAACGGCGACTGGCTTTTATATCACGGTGATTATGAAGCTCGACATCACAGTGTTCTTAAACAGATCAATGAACAAAACATAAAAAAGCTTATACCCAAATGGAGCTATAAGATAACTCCCGCTGACACAAATTTAAGGTCCTCACCTATTGTCTATAAAGGTATCATGTACGTAACTGCTGCAAATGAAGTTCATGCCCTGGACGCAAAGACCGGTAACTGGCTTTGGCGCTGGCAGGCTTACGAAAAAAGAAGTCCCGGTATCAACCGCGGCGCCGCTCTTTATGGAAACACTGTTTTTTTCTCAACCAGTGACTGCCAACTCGTTGCTCTCGACAGAAAAACCGGCAACTTAAAATGGCAGAAAAAATATGCTGACACCACATTGGGTTATTATTCCACTTCCGCCCCTCTCGTTATTAACAGCTCTGTAATTACCGGTGTTTCAAATGATAATAAAGGTTCGAGAGGATTTGTCAGCGCTTTTTCAACTATAAACGGCGATGAGCTCTGGAGATTCTGGACACTGCCCGAAAAAACACAGTTTAGAGGTGCTCCGACCTGGATGACCGGGAGTTATGACCCAATGAAAAATTTACTCTACTGGCCGGTCGGCCTTTTGGCTGAAGGACAAAATATATCCGTCCAGGAAAAAAATTCACACGACAACAGTATCGTCGCCCTTAATCCCGGAAACGGAACACTAAAAAATGAGTTCAAATTTAACACTAAGATGCCCTATGACTGGGATGCGAACCAGCCGCTTGTTCTGGCAGACTTAGGTTCAGGTCCGGACAAAATTAACGCCACGATGCAGGCCAACCGCAACGGAATATTTTATCTCTTTGAACGAACAAACCAAAAACTTGTGTTATCAAAATCCTTTGTCCGGAAGATAAAATGGACCGCCGACGGCACAACCTGTCCTCCCATCTGGGGAGCAACCAACTGGATGGCTCCTTCATTTGATCCGACTTCCGGAATTTTTTATGTAATGGCCCTCGAGGGCTGCGTAAATACTCCGAATGATTTTCACCTGAAAGCTCTGTACGTATCGGCTCAAAAAATATATACGGTCTGGGACTATCCCGTTTCAGGTTCTACAATAATGGCGGCCGGTGTTCTAAGCACTGACGGCAATATTGTTCTGACCGGAAACGGAATGGGCTATATGGTCGCCCTGAATTCAGTGACCGGGCAGGAGTTGTGGAAATTCAACCTCGGCCGGCCGATATTTTCATCGCCGGTCACTTACTTGGTAGACGGACGGCAATACATATCATTAGTTGCCGGTTCAGATGTGTTCACTTTCGGTTTATACGATTAAAAGCCCTTCGGGGCTTTTTTATTAATAAAATGTCCGCTTAGGCGGACATTGAACAGTTATGTTTTACAGGGGTCGGGACAATGACACTTGTCGGGATGGCAATGGCTCTTGCATGATTTGCCGGCTTCATAATTTTCGATCGGCTGGCCGTTTGCGCACTTTCTCTGGCAAGTACAGCCGACACGATTTTTGTCGTGAGCCCCGACGTCGGGATTGTCTTTACTCGGCCTTTCACATTCTTTCGTATCGGCCGGCGCCTGTCCGGCTTCAAAAGTAGTGGATGTACTTATTTCAGGCCTAAGGTACGAAACCTGAGCCGAAACAATGGGTGAAGAAGGGATGAGAACCGGATCACTCTTAAGGTTGTGCTTTAAAGTGAACAATCCCAAACTGACGGCAAAAAAACTTGAAAGGATGATCAAATTTTTCACTTGAGAACCTGTTAAAAGAGCAACTATCGGTATAATAATTTGTTACAATAATAAAGTCAACCCCGCTTTTAAAAGCGGGGTTAGTTTTCTCTGTTAAGTTTGAGGGATCTGCGGGACAAGAATCCTGAGAAAGGATGAAAAAATATTCCAAATGCCAAAGAACATACCGCAACCAGAAGAAGCTGTTGCCAGAGCTTTTGATCCGAATTCGAAAAGCCGAACTCGATATTTTCTCTGCGGTTGGACCGGACGGCTATTTTCAGGTATTCCTTAACCGTGGTAACGCTGTTCTCGACGGTCCAGACATAACCATTCATCTCAACGCCGGTTGAATGAGCCAAGAACATCAGACTCGGCTTATCCAACTTGGTTGTTTGACCTTTCCACTGACTTGGAAGATTTTCAGGAAAATCTTTGCCCTTCTTATATCCGTTAAGAAGAGACAACCAGGTTGAACCTTTGACAGTTCCAACCCCAACCGGATATATCTTTAGACCACGTCTCCTGAACTCGACCAAAGCGGAGTTCAATCGTTTATTGTAATCGTATTTGCTATTGTTCTTATCATTGACAGCACTTGTTTTAACTTGATCCTCGCCGTCCGTAAAAAGGATGACAATACGGTTCGCTCTTCTTTGAGGAACATACGGGGCGGTTTTACTTTGGCCAGACAAAATTCCTTTTCTCTCATTATAGGAATCCTGGCGGTCAAGAGAAGTAAATATCTTTTCGAGCATTGAAACAAAATCTGAATCCCAGACCATGCTTTCCCCTTCCAGACTGTCAGGGAAATAGACTCCATTCATCATTTGAAAAACATTTTCAAATTTCGGGGTCAGATAAATTTTACGGTGAGTATCGCTGCCGAACACGAACAAAGCGGCTTTATCACCTTGGGTCAACATTGATTCAATGTTATACGCTTCCCGTTTTGCTATCTCCAAACGCTGCTTGCCAAGATCATCAGCTCTCATGGACAAAGAACGGTCAAGGACGATGATCACTTCGATATCGCCCTTGCTTAATTCGGGTAACTTTTGGTTCCAAACCGGCTTAGCTAAAGCGAGGACGGATAGAAATGTGGCTAAGATGAAAAATCCCCACAAACTTGCCCGTCCGACAAAAGGATAACGCGAACCATGGGTTAAAGCCGGTCTCGAAAATCTCCTGAAAACGGAAATTGCCGCCCAAAAAACTGTCAGAATCAAAAGCGGAATAAGAAGCTTTAGAAATACGGGGTCAGTAAAATAAACATTCTGTCTGAAATATTCGATCATGGCCTTTTGCCGGGGCTTGGCGGACCCGCTCCTTCTTCGCCTTCAACACCGGTGCCGGATTTTTTCTGACCATCGGCAGGAACTTTCTGAGCCGGCTCTTTGCCTTTAAAAGGTCCGAGGATAAATTTTGGCTGGGACCTTGGAGATTTTAGAGCTTCTTCGGCATTTTGTTTGTTCGTGGCAAGGTCATAATTCCAGACACGATCAAAACAGGAATCGTAAGGAAGCCGGGCATCGAGACAATTTCTCAAGGCTTTCTCGAAATCAGCGGCCACTTCAGTCAGAACAAAGTCCAAGGCTTCTTTCTTTTTACCTTCCGAATACTGCGCTTTAGCCTGCCGGAATTTGGCATTCCCGTAAGGGTAGCTCCGAAGATCGTCCTCCTCATCTTTCAATTCACTGACAACCTGTTTCCAGTCACCGATCAGGTAAAGATCGGCTGTTTCATAAAATAAATTATCCTTAAAAAGATTGCGGTCAACCCAGGATTGCATGTGCCAGCTTTTGGCAAATTCGTAAAAATTATGGAACCAGATCAGTTCATGTTTTTCCATAACCGTATCGCCGGTCCGGACATAAAACCTGAATTTTTCGACATGATTGCTGAAATCAGCGGTTCTAAAAAAAATAACAGACACCACCAGAGCTGTTACCGAAGTAAGGAAGAGTTTGGCAAAAAAGAAGGCCCAAGATAACTTGGTTCTTCTCATTATTCTCTCCTTTCATTTAAATGTTCTGCTCTGGACTATAGAATTAACTTGAAAAGTAGTCAATCCCGTTATAAAACAAAAAAGCCTGTTCCGACAGGCTTTTGTTTTGAATTTCTATCAGGGAATTTCTTCAAATATTAACAGAGAGATTCCCATGGCCATGGCCAGCATCATCAGCAATACCGCGATGAAAAGAGGCCTTTGATAAATAAATATCTTGAACACCCTGGTCACGGTCGTGCCGGAAGTTTTTTCCAGACGATCTATGTCTCGGTATGCGTTTTCCAGACTTTTTCTGTCCTTGATATCGTAAAATTTTCCGCCATATTGCTGAACCTGGTCCCGCAATTTTTCAGCATTCAAAAGCTTCCGTCCGCGATTACCTTGGTTCTCACCAATTTTATTCGGCTTCATGTACAAGAAGTAGACCTTGATATTCCCTTTCTTGAGCTCCTGAAGCTGTTTTTCCGGGTAAGCATCCGCGGCTGCATCAGTTTCGATCAGCAGTGCTTTTGACCTTAAAGTTTTATTACCCGAAGTCTGATAATAGGCCAGGGCGGCATCAATGGCTTTTGCCATATCAGTTCCACCTTCGTTTTCTCTGAACTCGATCCTATCTCTGGGAGCAATGATATCGAGCAGTGCTCCTTTCTCATGGTTTTCCGGAAGAAAAGCGCTGACCGGATCGGTTTTAATATAAGGCGCATCTTCAGCTTCCATTAAGTAGAGCTCGTCATCTGTCATAAACTCCGTGACCTTATAAGGCTCTGAAGCGAAAAGCCAGAGGGATTTGCTGTCGTTCTGACCTTCTCTTCTTTTCAAAAAGTCGAGGAAATATTCTCGGCCGATCTGGCCTGCACACTTACCGGTTCTTTCGTATTCCCAGCCCTTAGAGATCGAGACATCGAACATGTCTATCCTTTGCCGTGAATCATTCGTTGTTTCTGTCTTTGTTCTGGGCAAATAAGGATCGGCAATGCTGAACAGAATGAACATGCCGGCCAAAGAAAAAACAGATTTTGGCACCAAAAACAATATTTTTACCAACCAGCTTTGCTGTCCGGATTTAGGGATGGAGTACCCTGAACCAAGGCGGGTAAATTTGTTTTTTCCCGCGAGAAGCTTCAGAAGCAAAACCGTCAAAATAAAAAGGCCTGCCCCAAGGGCGAGGCCGGTTGAACCAAAGTTAACCAGATTGATGTCAGTACTGATAAAATTATCCCAACCGGTTTTTATCAATTTCGCTAAAGAGTTGAGATCAAACATTCTTTACTCTCCTGAATCTTTCCAGAAAAGCGCTGAATCGGCTTTTGTGGACTATGTTTCTGACAAGGTCGGTAAGCTCTGAAGATTCCTTCTCAAGATCGGTAAGGAGTGTCCTTGATTCCCAGTCCTTGTTATAGGAGTCGAATTTGGCGGTTAAATTTTTCAGCCAAAAAAAGTTATTTCCCATCCTGTTCTTTTGAGACGGTTCCAGAGCGCTCAATCTGTTCAAAATATCCCGAGGCGTATCGGACGAAGACACAGGAACTCCCATATCAAGCAATTCGATGAAAAGAAGAGTTCTGACCTTTAAGCGTAGAGAGTTTACGTCGCGGCAGCGATAAAGTTGTTCGAGAAAATTTTTCCTGGCCTGTTCCGGAGTCAGACTCCAGTCGATCGGGTCGGTAAATACACCGCCCTCGGCCAAAACAATTTCCTGTTTCAATTTTCTGATGCTCTTGCTTTTAGGAGACCTTAGAAAACTGACAACTATCATAAAAGTGACGACCACGGATAATCCAAGAGTAGAATATCCGAATTGGCGAAGTTTTTGTCCGCTAAACCCGAACGGCTCGAAATTTATCTCGTCGCGGATATCCAGTGGCGGAGGAGTCACAATCGAGGAAACATAAGTCACGATAACTTCTTCGGTTGGAAATTCTTTGGGAGATTCCTTCTCCCGGGCCTGTTCATCCGTCATGCCGGCACGTTTTTCATGCCACAAAAAATTAAAAGGCGGGATCTTTTTTTCTCCCTTTTCGGGATCGATTATCCTGAAAGTGTAAACAAAATCCCAGACATTTTTTGAACCAAGTTTGTCATCCTGAAGCGAAGTTTTATTTACCTGAAGACCAACGGCTTCAACTTTATCCAGTGCCAGACTGTCCGGCTTCATTTGTTCCTCGTAAATGAGGACTGTGTTCAAGAATTCAACACGGTAGTTAACCCTGAAAACTTCACCGGTTTTGACAACACTGGGAGTCGGTTTGCCAGTGTAGACAATGATCGGGGACAATTCCTGGGCTGAAAAATTAGAAGGAGTGGCAAGGAGGATAACCAAGGCCAAAGAGAGCTTTTTATATCTCACTTATCCGTCCTGTTTATCAAAGTACTTGGGTAAAATTTAATGAAAAAAGGCGCATGTGTCAATGCGCCTTCAGCGTTTAGGATATTTATGTCTGGCCAGAAAAAATCTGCTCAGCCGGTTGAAGTGCCTGCCCTTATCTGAATACTCAAGAACTACAGAATCAATACCCAGTCTTCTTAGCTTTATACGTAATTCTCTTCGTTTAGCTCTTATCTCTTTTTCAATATTTACCAGTCTTCTTCTGGAAACCACCGATTCGGTTCCAGTTTCGATATCTTTGATCCTGATATAGCCCCAGCCGGTGGCCGAGAGGAACTCGAGAGGATCATCCAAGAATATGAAGATCAATTCATGTTTCGAACTGATGGCTCTCAACAAATGAGAATCAGCCGCCTTATCGAATCCGACAAAATCGGATATCACCGGAATAACACATCTTTTGTTCTGTGTCCGCCGGATGAAATCCAAGGCCAGGAAAAAATCTGTTTTTCTTACTTTCTTGTTCGCGGAATCGTGCGGATTTCCAAGATAATCATATATATTCTTGAGGAGATGATAAAAATTATTGGAGCCGCATCTTGAAGGCATGTCCAGAACGATCTTATCGGTAAAACCCACCAGACCGATCGGGTCCTGATAACGGGTACTGGTAACACCGACAAAACCGACTGCCTCGAGAAGCATTCGACGCTTAATGAGGGCAATACCGGCATCGACCGAAGAACTTAGGTCCGTCATTATCATGACCTTGACTTCATGTTGTTCGATACATCTTCGCGCATATACCATATCTTCATCCGGACCGACAACAGAATTTATGATCTGGTTGGGAGGATCCCGCTCCGGATCGTATTCCTGAATATCGAAAAAATCGTAGCTCGGACCAAAGAATAAGCTCCGATGCTCGCCGAGTCTGATCCTGGAAGACAATCTCAGGGCCGGTATTCCGCCCCGGATATGGTTCAACGACGACAAGATGTCATTGAAGTTAAAATTATCTACTTTCATGGCACGATAGTGCCTTCGATCAGCTTCTGAACAACTTTACGTGTCGTAACATTATCTCCCAACGATTTGGGTTGGAGCAAGATCACATGTTCCGTTGTCAAAGGCAGAACAGCCTTAACATCGTCGACATCGGCAATCCGGCTTTCGTCTTTACCGTATCGAAAACGGTAGGCCTTGGCTGCCGCTTCGAGGTGTAAATCTCTCCGCGGTGAACATCCGTTGGTAACATAATTGTTGATGAATTCAAGAAGTTCAGAGGTGGCGTGACGCTTGATAGTCCGGCCATATTCTTCTTCATCTTGGGAATAAGGCCTTGAATTTTCAACTATCCGCTGAATGTATTCGGAAGCTTCGGAAGATAGTTCAACTTGTTTGACCAAATCCTGTATTTCGAGAAGGGTGTCCAAGTCCATAACCTGTTCAGCAATTCTGCCGATAACATTCTTGGCCCGAATCATTTTCTCGGCTTCCCGGTTTGGCAAACCCATCCGGAAAGAATAAGTGAACCTTTCTTTCTGGGCTTCGGACAAAGGATAAGTACCTTCGAACTCGATTGGATTCGCTGTCGCAAAGACGATATAAAACATTCTCGTTTCATCTGGGTCCTTAGAGATAGGATAAAGAGGAAAAGATACAAAATCATTGGTCTTGGTTTCAGGGTCAGTAACATTCATAAGTACATAACCGCCTTCCATTGCGCCGAGTAAAACTGACTGTCCTTTGGGCGGCGTTCTGTTTATTTCATCCATATAAAAAACATTGCTATGGATAGGGCCTTTAAATAAGGTCCTCACTCCGCTGTGTTTGTCACAGTACTCGTAACCAACGATCTCGGAAGGCATGGTATCCGGACGTCCGTCGACTCTGCCCAATTTTGCATCAATAGCGGCAGTTAAATAATTGAAGGTCGCGGTTTTGCCTCGGCCGGGACGGTCCAAAAGATAAACATGAGCCTGGGCATATTCCTTGCCCTTTTTACCATCCCTCGGAATGGGCGTAATCGTTGCCAGAACGCAATGAGATATCGGCCCTTTGCACCCGAAAATAAATTTATTCGGCTGTTCTTCAATAAGATCGACTAATTTTCTCGCTTCACGAAAATCAGAAATAGCCATTCAAGAGGCTCCTTTTTCAATGAGCTTTTGCGGGAACTATACTTAAAAAACCGTAGTCTGTCAAAATAAAAATCCCGCTCTTAGCATGCTAAGTGCGGGACAAAAACTATCTGGTAAGCCTGGCATAATTTACAATATCCATAACCGAACCGATGGGTGTAATGTAGATGATGTCGAACTTCTGGTTTTTCCTGGTAATTATCGAAAAATTATGATGCTCGTCCTTAGATTTCTTTTCTTCGCTGTCGAACCTTAGAATATCTTGGGCGGTAATAACCCCCACGGCCTCACCAGAATCGTTTAAAGCCACTCCGCCGCTTAATCCTCCGAAAGAGAATTTGTGATCATGGTCCATCAGAACCTTTATGTATGAATCATTCTCATATTTAAGGGATTCCCTTTTTTCTTCGGGCAATAAGAGACGATTGTTTATCAGAGCCCCAGGGTCCGGCTTAATGACCGTGGCTGCGAGGTTATCAAAAACAACCTCACCAGTATTTTTTAACTGCTTACCTCTTAGTTCATAGAAATTCTTAAGAATGGGTATTTGAACGTCCTTAAACCCGTCCTTGAGATTTGACTCGATTATTTCCGGCGGATGAGGATGAAATCCCTGAATATGAAGTTTATCCCCTATCTTTGGTTTTGACAAAGATATCCTGTATGCGCCTACCGGCTCTTTTCCATAATCAAGAAGTTTAAGCACGACCGCATCTCTGACCGAAGGAACCCTGATTGCGAAACAACTGTAAACTTTTCGGTTAAGAAAGGCCTTACATTCGCTTGGACCAAGGTCGAGAAGATCTTTCATGAAAGCATCTGAAAAATGTTTGGCGCTCATTAAAGTTCCTTCACCACCTTCTATAAGCCATCCGGAAGCCAATATTCTCACCTGTCCGTGCCACTCACTTGTTAAAAACCCGACCGGAACATCGAAACTCTGACCTTCATAGCGCATTTCCTTGCGGTAAGGATTCTCTACTGGCGGAGGTCCGCATGACGATAAGATAAGCGAAGCCAAGATCAGACAGACCTTAAGAAAATTAGACACCTTCTTTTGCCCTCTTTAAAAGAACATTAGAGATAAAACAAACTTTCACATAAAAATAAGCCGTAGTCAATAAGGAGAAGCTGTGTTATAATCACTTCCTATGACCGGGGATAAACTTAAGAAAGAAATTAAAAAAATGCCGGTTAAGCCCGGGATTTATATATTCAAAAGCACAAAAAACAAACCGCTTTATATCGGCAAGGCCTTGAATTTGAAGAACCGGTTAAATCACTATCTTAAAACTTCCGACGCCCGCTTAAGACAGATGATACTCGAATCAGAAAAAATAGACCACATAGAAACTGGTAGCGACATTGAGGCTCTTATCCTCGAATCTCAATATATTAAAAAATATAGGCCTGATTTTAACATTATGCTCCGAGATGATAAGCAGTATTTTTACATTGCTATAAAGAACGATAAATTCCCGAGACTTTATATCACGCATCAGCCGTTGAAAAATGTGGATACAGAATTTATCGGCCCCTTCACCGACGGCAACGCTCTTAAAACCGCCCTGCGACTTCTCCGTAAAATATTCCCATACTGCACCTGCAAACAACCCCATAACAACTACTGCCTCAATTATCATATCGGCAAGTGTCCTGGGTTTTGTTGCTTAAAAGACAATTCTGAACGAAGCCAAAGGAGCTCTGAATTTCCAGGATACAGAAAGAACATCTTGGCCATTAGAGACATACTTTCCGGAAAAAAAGATTCGCTGATAAATGAATTTGAAAAGCAAATGAAGAAAATCTCGGAAAAACACGAATATGAGAAAGCAATGGAACTGAAGTATAAAATAGAAAAACTTAAACGTGTTTTCCTGAACGCGCAAATAATCCATAATAAATATTCTCCGCTCAACAGAACGAGCAATAAAACAAACCTCGGTGCTTTAAAAAAACTGGCCCATATCATCGGCATCAGGGGAATTCCGCGCCGGATAGAATCCTACGACATCGCAAACATCCAGGGCCGTCATGCAACCGGCGCAATGGTGGTTTTTACTGACGGGAATCCAGACAAGAACGAATACCGTAAATTCAACATCATATTCGAAGAAGGCGGAGACACGGGCATGCTTCAGGAAGTTCTGATGCGGCGGTTCCGCCACCCGGAATGGCAATCCCCCGACCTTATGGTAATAGACGGCGGCAAGGCCCAGTTCAATGCCGCTAAATTTACCGCCAAAAATATCCCCGTAATAGCGGTTACAAAGAACGAAAAACACATTGGAGAAAAGATATTGATTGAAAATAAAAAAGAGCCGATATTACTTTCGGGTGTGCCGCCGGAAGTACGAAACCTGATCCTCCGCATAGACTCCGAAGCTCACCGCTTTGCAATCTCTCATTACCGACGCCGTCATACAAAATACCTAAGACAATAAGCGGCGAATTGAATTTTCCTCACGAAAATGTTAATCTGATATTTGTAACTATGATCGGCTTCTTACTAAGGATTTTAGGAAATTCGGCGGCTTTATATGCCGCCTACAGGTTCGTGCCCGGATTCGAGTTCAGCGGAGGTATCAAAGAGTTCCTCTTGGCCGGTACCATCCTGGGACTGCTTAACTTTATCCTTAAGCCTGTCTTGAGATTCATATCTTTCCCGGTCATAATACTGACCCTTGGTCTTTTCAGTCTCGTCATCAACGCCTTGATTTTATGGTTAGTTGATTATATATTCGAGTTCATGACTATTGCCGACCTGACGGCTCTTGTCTGGTCAACAATAGCAATAACCATTGTAAATATGCTAATTTCGGGGCTTATTAAAGCTTTCGACTAAACACCATGTTAACTTACGTACAAATTGTGATATCCGTATCATTGGTAATCGCCATTCTCCTTCAACAGAGAGGAACAGGTTTGTCATCGACTTTTGGAGGGGGCATGATGGAATACAGCACCAAAAGAGGGGCCGAAAAGGTCATATTTTACGCTACGATAGTTTTGGCGGTTCTCTTTTTGGGCATATCAATGGTACGGCTCCTGCTTTAATTCAAAATTAAAGATAATTTTTTAAAAGGAATATCAGATTTCGATTTTAGAATTTTAAACTTACTAAAGTGGATAAACAGAGGCAATTAGATGATTTTTTCGGCATTCCTCCTTTAACTGAAGGCGATGACGGAAAAAATAAAAACTCAAAACACAGCGGCAGCATTAAAGGTTCGCTGACCAACAAGAACCGGATCCTTAAAGCCAAGCTCAAACTCTTGCCGAAAGTTCTTTCTTTTAAAGAACGCTATTTCATATTCGGATTCATTGTCCTGACCGTCATTTCTGTATTGGCAATACCTTTCAGTACCTATTATCACTTCACAAAACCCGTAGCCGCATACGGCGGAAGCATCCAAGAAGGAGTTATCGGCGAACCCAGACACATCAATCCCCTACTTGCTCAATCCGACGCGGACAAAGACCTGGTCAAACTCATATATTCGGGACTTCTTAAATACAACAAGGACGGCCAGTTGGTGCCCGACCTTGCGAGGTCATATGACATTTCTCCGGACGAACTTAATTACACCATCTATCTTAAAGACAATGCGAAATGGCAAGACGGTGAACCGGTCACAGCAGACGATGTCATCTTCACTATCCAGACGGCTCAAAATCCAGATTACGGAAGTTTCGAAAGGATAAACTGGCAAACCATCGAGACCCAGAAGATCGACGATCATACTTTAGTCTTAAAATTAAAAAATAAATACGCCCAGTTCCTGAACAATTTAACCTTACCGATACTGCCTGAACATCTTTGGCAGAATATAAAGCCCATCAACTTTGCCCTTTCCGACCTCAACCTTAGACCGATCGGTTCCGGGCCGTATAAATTCAGTAAGTTCCAGAAAGATTCCTTAGGCCAAATCCGCCTTTACGAGCTTTCTGTCAATGATAACTTTTACGATACCAAGCCCTTTATCGGACAGGTTGACCTTAAATTCTACGGCTCCGAGGATGAGATGATAAACGGCTATAACAGGAATGAATTTTCCGATTTAAGTGTTATTTCACCCGAAAATATTGAAAAACTAAAATTCAGACAAAGATTGAATATGGAAAAACTGCTGATGCCGAGATATTTCGCCGTGTTCTTCAATCAGAATCAGAATAAGCTCCTCTCGGACAAAAATGTCCGTCTGGCCTTGTCTTACGCAACCGATAAAAACGCCCTTATCCAAAAAATACTTAACGGCAATGGTATCCCGGTTGACTCCCCTATCCTGCCTTCGATAACCGGAGCCAATCAATTTATAACCGTATATAACCATGATAAAGACCTGGCCGCGCAAAGTCTTCAGAAAGCCGGTTGGGAACAGAAAGACGATTCAGGAGTTTTAATAAAATCATCGACCTCGAATAAAAAAACAACCACTCAAAAATTATCCTTTACCATAACGACCTCGACCTGGCCGGAACTGATAAACGCCGCGAACGCACTCAAAGAACAATGGAAAGAGGTCGGCATTGACCTTACTGTCCAGGTTCTCCAAACCCCGGACCTTCAACAGGCGATTAAGGATCGAAATTACGACATGCTTCTTTTCGGAGAGATAATCACTCTCGACCCCGACCCGTTCAGTTTGTGGCATTCATCTCAAAAACACGACCCCGGACTTAATCTGGCCCTTTATGATAACAAGAACGCTGACACTCTTCTCGAACAGGCTCGCCAAACCTTAAATCCCCAGGACCGGCTTGAAAAATATAACGAATTTCAAAAACAGGTAATTGATGACATCCCAGCCCTGTTCCTTTACAGCCCCTACTATCTTTATGGCCAGTCCAAAAATATCAAAGGTTCTGAAAACAGGGTCATTGCTACACCATCGGAAAGATTTGCCGATATTGAAAATTGGTATATGAACACAAAAAGAGTCTGGAAATAGTCCCCTATTGCAATAATCCCAGAAACATGATATACTGTAAGTAACGTAGTGAGTATCTCAATAATATAGCCTTAATTCTCCGAGAACTTTATAAATTTTTATTTTGGGCGAGTGGTGAAACTGGCAGACACGTACGCTTCAGAAGCGTATGGGAGCAATCCCTTGGAGGTTCAAATCCTCTCTCGCCCACAGGGAAATTAAGCGATTTTATTTGCTTACCTCACCCATTGTTAATTTACTCTACTAATTACTCGTAGACATACGACTCTTATATTCGTATATCTCTAATTATTCGTAATTTGTAGCAAGAAGAAAGTGATAGAACAAAGAAATAAACCGTCTCATCCGAGACGTCCGTCCAACCAGGACGGCCGGAGCCATAACGCTCTGCACATACGCCAGCCGGCGGATCATACCCGCCACGCCGGAGAAGGCCGCGCACAAGGCACCTCTGACAACCAGAGTCCGAGAGACCCCAATAAAAAGGATATGAGAAAGCTCCAGCGTTCGCAGCGCGACCGTTGGATGAAGCCGGTTGTCAGACATGTCAGAGTTCTGCGGGAAACAGCCCGCAAGGAACAGCAAAGAGAGATCGGTACTGATACCGGCGGTCTTAAGATCGTCCATTTCGGCGGCTTAGGCGAGGTAGGCCGGAATATGTCGGCGATTCAGTACGATGATGAGATAATACTGATTGATGCCGGAGTCCGTTTCGGCGATGAAAAAATGCCGGGCATTGATTTCATCATCCCTAACCCGGGATATCTCGAAGGCAGAGAACATATGGTCAAAGCCATGTTCTTTACCCATGGTCACATGGACCACATCGGCGCCCTGCCGTTCATGCTTGATAAGATCGGAGAACCGGATTTTTATGCCGCGCCTCTCACCCGTGCGATACTGATGAAACGACTTGATGAGTTTAAAGACCGCAAACCCGTGGACATAATGACCGTTAATCCCGGTGAAGTAATCAAAGTTTCGGATAAATTATCGGTAAAAGTTCTCCGCATCAACCACTCAATACCTGATGACCTTGAAATAGTCATCAAAACCCCCATCGGCAACGTCGTCCATACTTCGGACTTTAAATTCGATGAAACCCCCGTCAACGACAAACCCGCAGACATAGAAGAAATGCAACGCATGGTCAAAGAAGAAGGCGTTCTGGTTCTGATGTCTGACTCCACCGGCGCCGAGAATGAAGGCCACTCTTTGTCCGAACAGGCCATCACCGACAATCTCGATAAAATAATTTCGGAAGCGACCGGCATGCTTATTTTGGGCACCTTTGCTTCCCTTATCAACCGCGTCCAACAGATAATCACCATCGCCGAAAGATACGGCAAGAAGGTTGTCTTCGACGGCTATTCTATGAAAACCAACGTTGAGATATGTAAAAAGCTCGGCTATATAAAAATGGCCCGCGATACCCAGATCTCAATGGACGAGATAGACAACTATCCCCGCAACAAGGTCGTTGCGGTTGTTACCGGCGCCCAAGGCGAAGGCAACGCTGTCTTAATGCGTATCGCCAACGGCGAACACAAATATATCCGTATTCTCAAGAACGACACGATAGTTTTCTCATCCTCGGTCATTCCGGGCAACGAGAAAGACGTTCAGTTCCTGAAGGACCAGCTTTACCGTAACGGCGCCAAGGTTTTGAACTACAAGATGCTCGACGTTCACGCCGGAGGACACGGCAACAAGGAAGACCTCCGCCAGATGTTAAAACTTATGAAACCCAAATTCTTTTTCCCTATTCACGGCCAATACTCTATGATGATAAATCACGGCATGATGGGTCAGGAAGAAGGCGTTCTGCCCGAGAACACCATAATCGCCGATAACGGCTCTATCGTTCACATCGAAAAAGATCGCTGGTGGTTCGACCGTGACAAAGCTCCGGATGATTACGTTTTCGTCGACGGCTTAGGCGTCGGTGATATCGGCAACGTTGTTTTACGCGACCGGCAGATATTGGCCGAGGACGGGATGTTTGTCATCATTGCCTTAGTTCAGCATGGGCCCCAGGGCCACAAGCTGATGGCCAGTCCCGATATTATTTCCCGTGGATTTATTTACCTCAAAGAGAATAAAGAAATGTTGATGGAAGTCCGCAAAAGGGTTAGAAAAATAGTCGAGAGCCAGAGAATGTACGAACCCAATTTCGCTTATCTCAAAGACCAGCTTCGTAACCAGATAGGGTTGTTCCTGTTCCAGAAGACACAGAGGCGGCCGATGGTACTCCCTGTAGTCATCGAGGTTTAGTGTTATAACTTGCTGGCCGCTCCCGCCCAAAGATTTGGCGGGTAAGCTCTTGGCCAATATTTTCGTTAAAAGCTACATTTGCTCGTCATCATACATTAGTATGACTCCTCGCAAGCCTCGCTTTTGCCTTAATCTTGACCAAGCCAGCTACGTTCTAACTATAAGAAATCAAATCAAAAATCTCCCTAAGGAGATTTTTTGATTTCTTAACCATACTACATACTACTATCTACTATTTCGTAAATTTGAATGTGGAGAGGATTTGGTCTGTCAGTGCATCGATTTTTTCGTTCGTATCATAACCATATAGATCTAATTCATTATCTTCGCCGGGATAATATATTCTCACAATATACTTTTTTGAAGGACTCAAAAAATCTGCAACGGAATCAATAGGTCCACATTTATCTAAAACGTCGCTCGGATAAGGCAATGTACCGGGCTCAAAATATCCAGCCCATGAGATATCTCCTCTCTGATGAATCTTTATTTGTTCACCAAGCAATGGCTTTAGACATTCATGATTGTTATAATAATCTTCAAGCGACAAATTACCAGAATTTAATATGACTCCGATACTATAGGCATCCGCAAAGTAGTCTTTCCCCGCTGCTCGATATTTTAAATTAAAACTAGCTATTACATTATCGTAGGGCTTATCTACTTCAATTTTTTGCTCCACTCCAAGCATAGGATACATAAAACTAAATCCGTACTGACTGTTGGTGTAGGTTTTCCAGGTTGAGGTGTCGGCTTGGTTGTTTGTCGTTGGTTCAAATGCTTTGAGGGTATGGACCAGTTGGTCAACCTCTTCCCAGCCGGTTTTGTAGTCGTAATTGTAGCGGGCGGGCAGAGCGAGAATATATTTTGAGTTTTGGCCGAGTAGAGACGGCGGAATAGGTGCCGCGCCGACAGCAAGACTCTCGCTTTGAACTTTAGACCATTGGGTCGGCGTAAACACCATCACCGGCATGTCTTCATGTTGGTTTACATCTGTCCATAAAGGATGGCGGAGTTTTATCAATGGTCCCGATTCAGTAACCTTTCCCGTAGCAACATCCCTTCCCTGCCATTGGTCCATAATCACAGTGTAGCCAGTCCAGTTTTTGGGTAAAGAGATAGAAAAACCATAGTCAGTATTCCGATACATTAATCCACGATTGGCTTCGATAGCCTGAAGCTCTTGTTGTCCTTTCTGCACCTCTTGCCCGATAAGGTCGTAATTACTTTTTGCCAGATAAACTGAATATCCGTAAACGACCAACAATAGAAGGATGATTCCACTGCCGACAACGGCGATAAGTTTCTGGGCCTTCGTAATCTGCCATTTTTGAGTAGCTTCGAGTCCTGGTTGAGATTGAGGTAACTGTTCAAGGTTATCCATCTCATAATTATAACACATCTGGAAGAAATGTATTTTTTGTTATATTATTATTTCTATGACAAAGATATTTTCAGGCATCCGCCCTTCAGGCAAACTGCATCTTGGTAACTATTTGGGAGCGATAAAAAACTGGATAGAGCTCCAGAATAAAGCCGATCAGGCAATTTTTGCCGTAGTCGACCTTCACGGTATCACTACTCCTTATGACCCCAAAACTTATCGCGAACAGGTCATGGATGTTGTTTTGGACTACCTTGCCGCCGGAGTCGACCCGGATAAAACCCACCTCATCCGCCAATCCAAAGTCCCCCAGCATACCGAACTTGCTTGGATATTTAATACAATAACACCCGTCGGCTGGCTCGACCGTCTGCCGAACTACCGGGAAAAAGTTAAACAAGTCGAAGAATCTGGAGAAAGAGCCAAAAGTTACCAAAACAATCTCGCCCTACTCGCTTATCCGGTCCTGATGGCTTCTGATATTTTAATTTACAAATCCGACCTGGTCCCGGTTGGCGATGACCAGAAACAACATTTGGACCTGACAAATGAGATAGGGAGTAAATTCAATCATGTTTTCGGCAATGTATTCCCCAACGTTAAAGCTCACGTTGTTGAAGGCGCGCGCATAATGTCCTTACAGGATCCGTCCAAAAAAATGTCCAAGACCGGAGATGAAGGTATCTCCCTGACCGACAGTCCTGACGAGATAAGAAGAAAGTTTAGATCAGCAACCACTGATTCGGGTAAAGAAATTAAATTCGACGAGAAGGGTAAACCTGGGGTCTCAAATCTCCTGACCATCTACTCGCTTCTTTCCGATAAAAAGATAGCCGATCTCGAAATGCAATATCACGGCAAAAATTATTCTGAATTTAAATCAGACCTGGCCGAAGTGGTCGTTAATTTCCTCAAACCTTTCCAAGACAAACGCAAAGAATTTGAGAATGACCCGAAACATGTTCTCCAAATCCTCGAACGCTCAGAAGAGCGTTGCCGCAAACTTGCCCAAGAAACTCTCGACGAAGTCAAACAAAAAATGGGTCTCTAATTGACAAAAAAATATTAAGTGATAAGATATTAAAAACTACGGAGGGACGTTGAGATGACAGAACCCCGGACAGTTGGAAAATGCACCAGAGTTGTCGATGGTGTTGAATGCGGAGGAACGATCAAAGAAAATGTCGTAACTTATAACCGAGAAGGTGTGATCGCTCTTCTTCTTGGGAGAAAACATGCAGAAGGGTTTGTCTGCGAGAAATGCGGAGATAAAACACCCCTGTCTGCTCCAGAGTCTCGTTGAACCTTGCCCCGCTAAATGCGGGTTTTAATCTAATTGGAGAATGTGCCTGATGACTTTCTTAGTATCCTCCGGGGTCTTAACCTCAAAACAATCAACCCCGGTCCGACGGACCGCCTCGTCATTCCCTCCTTTGAAAAGCGCGTCACCGACAAAAAGCATATCTTTAAATTCGATGCCAAGCTGTTTTTTTATTTGTTCCATCCCGTACTGCTTATCTATTCCTTTAACAGTTACGTCAATTGATGTCTGTCCTCCCGCCCGAACCTCCATATCAGGCAGATACCTCTGGATAATCCTCACCATCTCCATTCTCAAACTATCATTTTTTTCTCTCCACTCGTTCTTAAGCCCTATAGGCGCTTCCTGACCGAGAGCGGAAAAAGTTACTTGCGTTCCTCTGTCCTCCAGTACCTGACCGTAAATTTTTTCGGAATTAGAATAGTTCAGTTCCTTAAAGACCTTCTCAAAAGTATCAAATATCTCTTTTTTCTGGCTATCGGAAAGTTGATAGGCATAGACCTGTTTCCAATCTCCGCCCTCGTATTTATAAAAAGAAGTTGAGGTTGTAGGAAACAAATACAGCTTCTCCAGAAGTTCTCTATGAATTCTAAGTTTAGAAATTAGTTGGCGTTGGAATAGCTGATATTTACCTCCACCAATAACCGCGACCTGGCGATTTTCAAGAAGTTTTTTCAATAATCCAGCCGTCTCTTCATCTATATCCGCCTTGCTTTCTGCCAACGTTCCATCCAAGTCAAAAACTACAAGCGTTCTATCTCGAGGCACATCTTCGATTTTATTTATAAGGTTATCCAATTAATTATTGTTTTAAGGGCATATTTATTATAGCATAACACTATTATGTCACTATCTATCGGCATAGTCGGTCTGCCCAACGTAGGAAAAAGTACCCTATTTCGGGCCCTGACGAACAAACAAGTTGATATCCAGAATTACCCATTCACCACCATCGATCCAAACGTCGGTGTAGTTGAGGTACCCGACCAAAGAGTTGATGCTCTAGCCTTGATGTCAGATTCTAAGAAAAAAATATACGCGACCGTTGATTTTACTGATATTGCCGGCTTGGTCAAAGGCGCCGCTCAAGGCGAAGGCCTCGGCAATAAATTTTTGGCTAACATCCGCGAAGTTGATGCGATCGCCCAGGTTGTCAGAGCTTTTGAAGATAAAAATGTGACTCACGTCCACAATCGGATAGACCCGGCCGAAGATATCGAGATAATCAATGCCGAACTTATCTTGGCCGACCTTGAGACAGTTACTAAAAGGTTTGAAAAAGCATCAAAGGATGCCCGGTCGGGAGACAAAAAATCGATCCAGGATTTAAAAATATTGGAAAAATTCAAAAAAGACCTCGAACGTGGAATTATGATATATCATAATTCCGAGATACCCGAAGAAACTGACATGGCCAAAGAACTTAATCTTCTGACCGCCAAAAAATTCATTTATATCATTAATGTTTCTGAAAAACAGCTTATCGACAAATGGCAGCCCGACGAAAAGCTTAAACAAACCATCGGCGACTCCCCTTTCGTAATAATGAACAACAAACTTGAACTGACCCTTTCAGAAACCTCAAACGAGGAAAAGAAAGAATATTTACAGGAGTTCGGCCTGCCTGAATCTGGCCTCGACAATCTTATCAAGACCGGCTATAAAGCCCTCGGCCTTCTGACCTTCCTGACCACCGGCGAAGATGAGACCCGCGCCTGGACTGCACACATCGGCGACCCGATACCTAAAGCGTCCCGAGCTATCCATACCGATTTTGAAAAATTATTTATCCGGGCCGAGGTAGTAAACTGGAAACAACTCCTTGAAAGCGGTTCGTATTCCGCCGCTCGTGCAAAGGGGCTCCTAAAAACCGTTGGCCGCGACTACATCATTACCGAAGGCGACGTAGTTGAGATAAAGATATAATTATACTAAGATAGGGATAGAAAATTAAAATTCAAAATACTCCGATGACAGACGACCTTGTAAGAAAGATAGAACATCTTGTCATCAAAGCTCTTGAAAATAACCAGCAGAGAAGCAAACCAGGATTGGTCAGCCGTATCGCGGCTGACCTAAGTAATGGTGAATCCCATGATGCCTTGATCGCCAGTATAATTGAAGGTATGGCTGACAGGATGATGATAATCGAAACCTCGTCCGGTAAGTACCGCCTCAATGAATAAACATCAAAAAAATCCTGCTTAGCAGGATTTTTTATTGAGACCTTCTTTGCACAACCTGGAGACGAGTATAAGGTATCAGGGCCATGTAGCGGGCATTCTTGACCGCAGTTGAGATCATTCTTTGATGTTTAGCACAAAGATGGTTGCGCTTTGAAGTGGCGATCTTAAACTGGGAAGTTACGAACTTCCTTAAAAATTCTTTGTTCTTATAATCAACCCTATTTATGTTGTCGTTGCAAAAATTGCAGTCTGCCCGCATGGTGTAAATTTAATGTTTAAAAAGGTAGGTCTTTTTCATTTATCTTAACCTCATCTTCTTCAACCCCGGCACTTACCGGCTCATCTTCGCCGATTATCGGAATATCAGCATCTTTAACTGGTGCCGCTGAAGTGCTCGGCGCTGGCCTCCTCGGACCGGAACTCATTCCTGCTGAACGGTTAGGTTCATAACTCCCCGTCCCTGCCGCAGCCGTCCTTGGCCCAAGCTGAAGACCTTCCGCTATAATCTCAGTCGTATATTTTTTGTTGTTGTTCTGATCCACCCATGACCGGGTCTGAAGACGTCCTTCGATCATTGCCAGACCGCCTTTTTTCAGATACTGGCTGGCTATCTCTCCTAAACGGCCCCAGGCTACAACCCGATGGTATTCGGTCGCTTCCTGTTTCTGGCCTGACTTATCCATCCAAACTCTGTTGGTCGCCAAATTTAAGGTCGTAACACTCTGGCCGCTCTGGGTCGTTCTGGCTTCCGGTTCCTGGGTCAGTCTGCCGATTATAAATACTTTGTTTAAATTCATCCCGTACGAAGTAGCCCTTGCAGAGTCCGAAGGTCAAATGATTGACATTCATATCCGGGCAAGAACCCCATTATTATCCCGACTGAAGTTTTTACTACTTCGTACGGGATTCACACATAATTATAATTTATCTATTATCTCCTCCAACTTCTGGTCTATTTCCTTCTCTGACTGCTTGGGCATATCTTCCCTGGGCTTCTCGGCTTGTTTAACAGCTTTCATTCTTCTCTTTTCCGCCATGGCTAATTTGCGAACAAGGTCTTCTTTGTCCATTTTCTTTTCGACTCTGTGTTTCAGTAATAAATACCGGAAAACATTGTGATTCATTCTGACATCCTCGTTTATTTTGCCGATCGCCTCTTCAGGTATTTCGAGATTAAAATTAAAATAACCGAAATAAGAGGTCAATTGGTGTTTTATCGGATAGGCCAGTTTGATCTTCTCCGGATTTTTGGAAAAAGTAATAGCACCTCCGTTAGAGGTTATTGATCTTTCCAATTCCTGGGCAGTTTTCTGAACATCGGTCTCTTCAAGACCGGAAGTCACATGAAACGCCAGTTCATAATATTGCTTAGGTAAATCAGCCATAATACTCGATATATACTATCAAAAGAAGGCCTTTTTAGCAAGGGTCTGTTGGGTAAGCCAGGCCGTGTCAGTCATTGCCGAGTTCGGCCTTTAGAAGTTCAAAATCTCTTCTAAAGAACCTTTCGGAGATCTTAAAAACCGTATAAGTTATAAAAAACGCGGCTGCAACATCGATCGAATAATGGAGGTGACCAAGAAGCATGCTTACGCCAAGAATTACCGAGATACCTAAGAACATATAGCCGAGGTATGATATGCCCCAAAAGATAAGCGCAAACAAAAAAGGCAGCGCCGTATGACCGGAGAAAAATAACCCTCCGTCATTACCGCCGCTGATAAAGTATACAAAACCGGTGGCATCCAACGGAACCTGCGGCTGAAATTGACCAAGGTGGGTCAAAGTCATGAACATTGCTCTGGTTATTATCAGGAGTGATGCGCTTTTGATACTGAAAGGAATAATATTCGGCTTCAAAACAAACAAAACAAGCATGACGGCCAACAATGCAATCGGGCCATAATTAACGACAACATCGACATCAAAGACCCTGACATTACTCAAGACCAGATCCGAAACCTGCTGTTGGTCAACTTTATTGGCATAACTGTTGGCGTAATAGTTGATGCTTAAACTTAATACCAGTAAAACAACCGCCCAGCCCACCGAAACAAGAAAAGAGCGTCTCGTCCAGTGTATTTTGTGCCTTAAAATATACTTCCTCATAAGAGCTTATTATAACACTTTTCTAATATAGTTCAATTTATAAATTAAGAGATTATTAGTATAATGAACCAATACTATTATAATACAATGGAACGTTTTATATCAATTATTATCCCCGCCCATAATGAAGAAAAATATATAGCCGATACTTTAAGAAAGTTGGCTTTTTTAGATTATCCCCAAAACAGATTTGAAGTAATTGTAATAGAAAACGGCTCAAATGATAAAACATTCGCTGAAGCAAAGAATTTTGAGAATAACAACATAGCCGTCTTCTCCAGTCTCAAAAAAGGCGTCTCGGCTGCCAGAAACTTTGGTATCGATAAATTAAGCCCCGATAGTGATTGGGCAATTTTTATGGATGCAGACACGGTTCTTGAAAGTAAATTTCTTAAAGAATTCAACGATTTTATCAATAAAAATTCAGACAAAAATTATGTCGTCGGAGTTACAAGCATCAGGCCTCTGCCCCCAACTCCGAAAGCTAAGTTCTTTTTTACTTGGTATGATCTTTTTCGGGCAGCTCTGAAAGTACCTTTTACTATTATGCTTGTAAAAAAAGAATTGCTTGATATAAAATTTGATGAGACTCTAAGTGCTGGTGAAGATCTTGATTTTGTCAAAAAATTAATGAGTAAGGGTAATTGTTTTTTTCTATGGACCGACTCTGCAGCCACATCTATCAGAAGGTTCGAGAAACTCGGTTGGTTTAAAGTTTTTGTTATTTGGATTGAGGCTGGAATTATGCCTCACAAGGCAAAGAAAAAAATAATATATGATGCTATACGCTGATGCTTAATTTATCAATTAGCAGTTTCGTCGCCTGGCTCATAACCCATCAGCATATTGCCTACATTGTGCTCTTTCTGGGCGCATATTCAGAGACACTCATCGGACCGAGTTTTTTTGTTCCGGGAGAAATATTCCTTATATCCGGCTCTATCCTTGCTGGGGCCGGGGTCCTGAATATTTTCTTTGTCACCGGTTCCCTCTACGTCGGGGCGGCTCTCGGCGACAGTTCAAGTTATTACATCGGTTCAAAAACCGGACCGTCTATTTTTAGACCCGGCCAGTACATTTTTAGCACCGATAATTATCAAAAGGGTGAGGCCTTTTTTAAAAAGTTCGGCAACAAGGCCATATTCCTGGCCCGAATAATGGGACCTCTTTCCTGGATAACTCCGTTCCTGGCCGGAATATTTAAAGTTCCTTATCCGATATTTCTAAAATATAATTTAACCGGTATTATTGTCGGAATTGGCCAATTCATGGTGATCGGATACTTTTTCGGTAATCAGTACAAGACCTTAATTAAATACTACGGATATGTTATCATCGCAGCCATGGCGGTTTATCTGATATACCTGGCTTTCAAACACATAAAAAACAAAAAAAATGGCTAATATACTTTACGGCATAAACGGCGAAGGTTCAGGCCACTGGACCCGTTCAAAAGAAGTTATCGAACACCTTAAAGAGAGGGGTCACAATATAACCATCGTCACTTCCGGCAGAGCTTACACCAACCTGAACGGACAATATGATGTCGAGAAGATATACGGCTTCAGATTCGTTTATACCAAAGGCAAGGTCAATGAACTGGCTACATTTTTTACAAATATGGACTTTGTACCCGGCGCCGCAAAAAGTCTCAAAAAAGTATTTAAAATAATCAAAGATAAAAAAATAGACCTGATAATAACGGACTTTGAACCTATCTCCTGCAGCGCTTCAAATTTAATAAACATCCCGGCCATATCAATAGATAACCAGCATTTTATAACCAATACGGACGCTTTACGTCCTGGCGGATATAAGAATCAGGAAGACCTCGCCAAGGCCATGATCGTCATAAGGACAATGACCCCGTTTGCCGAAGCATATCTGACTATTTCCTTCTTTGATGCCAAACCCAAGAATAAAAAAACCATCATTGTCCCGCCAATAGTCAGAAGAGAATTTTTCGAAGCAAAAGCCAGTTACGGAGAGTATTTCATAGTCTACCTGACCCACAGTTTCGGTGCCATCTCAAAGATATTGAGGTCTGTCGACCACAATTTTGTATTCTACGGTGCAGACAAAGCCGAGCAGGATGGAAATATACTGTTTAAAAAATTTGATCAAAAAGAATTCATAAAGGACCTGGCCGGAGCAGGCGGAGTTCTGGCAACATCGGGCTTCTCGCTTATAAGTGAAGCGCTGTATCTTAAAAAGCCATATCTGGCCTGGCCAGCAAAAAAACAATTCGAACAGACCTTCAATGCTTATCATCTCGAAAAGCGAGGTTACGGCAAATATGCCGATGATCTGAACACAGAAACAATAAACGATTTTATATCCAACCTGAAAACATACAGAGAGAATCTCGCTTCTTATCCTTATAAAGACAATGAGTTACTCTTCGCTAAACTTGATGAGCTGATAAAAAAGATGGTTTAAACCTCGTTAACCGCCGCCTCTTTAATCCTGGAGATTATTTCTTTTTCTATTTTAGGATTCTCCTTCAAGAACTGTCTCGAGCCCTCAATGCCTTGTCCAAGTTTAATCGGTTCCCCGCCTGCCTTGCCGTCGGGCAGGTAGTTGAACCAACTTCCCGCCTTATTCACGACATTATATCTAACACCGGCATTAACTATATCGGCATACTTAGAAATACCTTCATTGTAAAGAATGTCGAACTCGCAAGTTCTGAAAGGTGGAGCAACTTTGTTTTTGACTATTTTAACCTTAACCCGGTTGCCGACTATTTTTTCTCCTGCCTGGATCTGCGCCGCGCGCCGGATCTCAACCCGGACAGAGGAATAAAATTTCAAGGCCAAACCGCCAGGAGTTGTTTCCGGATTACCGAACATAATACCTATCTTCTGCCGGATCTGGTTTATGAAAATAACCGAAGTGTTAGCTTTAGCCACGATTGCAGTAAGTTTGCGAAGAGCATGCGACATCAATCTTGCCTGGCCACCGATATGCTGTTGATCCATCTCGCCTTCTATTTCAGCTCGAGGTGTTAAAGCTGCGACAGAATCAACAACGATAACATCCACTCCGCCTGATTTAACCAGCGATTCAACGATATCAAGGGCCTGTTCACCTGTATCCGGTTGTGAGATAAGAAGCTGGTCCATTTTGACGCCTATCTTTTTAGCATATTCAGGGTCCATTGCATGCTCGGCATCAACGTAAGCCGCCACTCCGCCATGCTTCTGTGCTTCGGCTACGACATGCAAAGCCAGGGTTGTTTTGCCGCTTGATTCAGGTCCATAAACCTCAACTATCCTGCCTTTAGGTATACCGCCAATGCCTAAGGCGAGATCCAGGGATAGACATCCTGTCGGAATAGCGCCAATGTCGACGCGTTTTACGTCTCCAAGTTTCATTATAGCACCTTCCCCGTACTTTTCCTGAATTTCCTTGACCATCAATTCAACATTCTTGTTTGGTTTAACTTCTATTTGTTTTTTAGCCATAATTTTAAAACCCTCCCCCGGGTTAATTTAATAAACTATTCTAAAAAAAGCCGGACATAAAATCAAGGGATAAAAAAAACCGCACTTGAGGTGCGATTATTTATAGAAAGAAATCCATAAGATCTTCTAATTTTATCAACTTTACCGCGTCTGCCAAAGTAAGAACCGTCATGTCCGCATCACGAACATCCTGATTGTAGAATCGGTCGAGAAGTATGGTTCTACAACCGGCCTTGAGTCCGGCCTCAACATCAAAACCCATATCACCGATCATATAAGATGAGGAGAGGTCAATCCCCCATTTGTCAGCCATGGCCAGGAGCATTTCCGGCGACGGCTTTTTGTATTTACAGTTGTCAGCAGTTGTATGCCGGCAGAGCATATAGTCATCGAGGTCAAGCTCTGTAATGACCCGATTATGTATCTTCTGCCATTCATCTTCGGTCATGTTGCCTTGAGCGACATCCGGTTGATTAGTTATCATTATCCTTAAAAAACCCGCTTCCTTAAGAAAAGCCAAGGCTTCGTGAACCCCTATAACGTAAAGTAATTCTTTTTCAAAATAAGGACAGGTTATTTTTTTGGGACCATCGGGCCGGTGAATCGCTTCAATTAATGTTCCGTCGCGGTCAAGGAAAACAGCTCTACGTCGGAACATTGGGGTCTCCCGTAAGATTCCAAGTATTTTTTATTTTTTCTGCCTGTTCTTCGGTTAATATCCCCTTTCCATCTAAGTCCTTGATAATAACCAATAATTCTTTGTTTTTCTCCCGAGCTTCAAAAAGTTCAAAGGTTAATTCGGTGATTTTCTTTTTCAATTCATCGATACGATCGTCGGTAACATACCTGTCATCATCCGGATACATCGTGGCCATTTCCTCTCCTAATTAAAAAGTGCTACCCGATAGAGTAGCACTTTTTAGAAAAATGTCAATTTAAGTTTCGTCGTTCTCGGCCTCCGGAGTATCGGCATTCACACCGCTTGCCATTGCCAGATTTGCCGGTTCCTGGGCTACCGTACCGTCGGGACGGATATAAACCTCACGCGGTTTCGCTCCTTCTCCAGGACCAATCACACCTTTTTCTTCGAGAATATCCATTATCCTCGCCGCTCTTGCATATCCAATCCTTAAGCGGCGCTGTAATAAAGTAGTTGAGGCCTTCTGTGCATGAATGACGACCTCCTTGGCCTCATTAAAAAGAGAATCATCGGCATCATCTTCAGCACCAAATCCATGGCTACCGGTCGCAACCGGCGCATTAAAATCAACCTGTAAATTACCCTCTTCTCCTCCATAATCAAGTTCCTCGGCCTGTGTCTTTAAGAATTTAACCACATCCTTTACCTCTTTTTCGCTTACATTCGCGCCTTGCAAGCGTCTGGGCTTGGCCACGTCTCCAGCCAGGAATAACATATCGCCCCGGCCAAGAAGTTTTTCTGCTCCTGACATATCGAGGATGGTTCTTGAATCAATCTGACTCGCAACCTGAAAAGCAATACGGGTAGTGATGTTGGCTTTTATCAGTCCGGTGATAACCTCAACTGACGGACGCTGGGTAGAGAGTACCAAATGAATACCGACAGCTCTCGACATTTGTGCTAAACGGACAATCGCCGCTTCAACGTCACGGCCGTAAGAAGCCATCAGGTCAGCGAGTTCATCAATAACGATAACAATGAAAGGCATTAATGACTCTTCAGAATTTTTCTTTTCAGTTATTTTGGCGTTATAGGAAAATATGTCCTTGGAACCGTTTTTGGATAAAGTATCGTAACGTCTATCCATCTCTCCGACAGCCCATTTAAGCGCGAACAGAACTTTTTTGTTGTCGGTAATAACGGGAGTTATCAAATGAGGAATGTCATTGTAAAGAGAGAGCTCGACCCGCTTCGGATCAACCAGAATAAGTTTGAGTACATCCGGCGTGTGCCGATAAAGAAGTGAGAGCAGGATGGAATTTATGCAAACCGATTTACCGGTTCCGGTCGCTCCGGCCACAAGCATGTGCGGCATCTTTTCGAGACCGGCAAAGATCGGCGTACCCGATACATCTCTTCCAACTGAAAGCGGGAAAAAGAATTTAGGTTTTTTATATTCCTCGTTCTCGAACATATCCCGCAGACCGACAACTGAAACTTTTTTATTAGGAACTTCGATGCCGACCAGTGATTTGCCCGGAATCGGAGCTTCAATCCTTATCGGATGAGCAGCCAAGGCCAAAGACAAATCGGGATTAAGAGTCGTTATTTTTGATAATTTAACTCCGACGGCCGGACGCATTGTGAACTGGGTCACGGTCGGCCCGACCGAAACCTCGCCCATTTCCACCTCTATCCCGAAATTAGACAAAGTTCTTTTGATGATATTGGCACTGGCATTGATATCGCCGGTTATTGCCTCGTCCTGGTCACGGTGTAAAAGTTCAAGCGGCGGCAGGGTCCATTTGCCACGTTTTAAATTCTTGATGACAAATTCCCGATCGGTCATTTCAGCTTTAACCGGTTGGGCAACAGGTTTTGGTTTGAGCAGCATTGCCTTGGCCGCTTCTTTTGCGGTATCCACCACTTCCCCGCCCTTCTTCACAACAATATTATCGACTAAAGGTTTCTCTTCTTCTTTTTTCATTAAACGATAAATAGGCAAATTCAAGGTAACCAACACCGAAACGATCAGAGCCGCCAAAAGTATCACCCAGGAAGCGGTAAAGCCGAGAGACTTGAGCAAGGGGTAACCGAGAATTATTCCCAAATATCCTCCCTGATGTACCCGTTCGGTAAAATTCGCGTCGCCGAAAATAAAGAAAACGGCCAGGATGGACAGAACAAAAAGAGAGGTGCCAAAAACCGCGCTCCGGTATATCTTTCTTGAGATGGATTTAATGAAAGCAAAACCGAGAAGACCAAGAGCAATGGGAACAATAAAATATCCCCAGCCGAAAAGGGATTTAGATATGGAGTTGAATATTTCACCGGCCGTACCGGCTTTATCGAAGATACTTAAAGTGCTTAAAACGGCTAAGATGAGACAGAAAATACCCGAAATACTGTTCTTAGTTTCTTGAGAAATATCAAAAGTCGGAGATTTATCCTCGCGCTCTTTAAATTTAGCTTTTTCCTTCTTTTTTGGCTTCGCCATTAGGTCAATTATAGGACAAATGGGATATAAATCAATCGCTGCACCAAAAGGCTCTTTCCGACACGCCTCCGGTCGGATAACTTGCCCCTAAGTTATCCGACCTCGGCTACAATCGCCCGGAAATTGTCCGATGGTGGCCTACTCGCCTCGCTATAACGCTACGGCGAAGCGGGCCGGCCTACATTATACCATCGTCCAATTTCGGGGTCTCCAGTGTCTCAAGAGCCTTTCGGCTATGCTTAGTTCCAATCAAAAAGAGGCAAATTGCCTCTAATAATCTATGCCGTCGACATCTTTCTGTAACATCAATCTTAATTCAGTATCTATCTCTTTTATCTTATCTTCGTGATAAAGCCTCAGGGTTGTTAGCTGACGGACTTTTCTATTCTTTTCTTCTTCAAGCATTTTTTCGACATGGCTCTTCGAGCCGAGATCTCTAACTGTTAAAGATCGGATCTGCGTCTTTTCCATTTCAAAAGACCCATCAAAAGATGTTCTTTATCTTAGCAAAAAGATGCAAAATATCAACCACTAACGAAATGTGTTCAAATTAGGCACAATCGCGTTCATGAATTGAGGAATCACAAAAATAAGACCGATAAGAGGAAGAACGAAAAGAGCGACCGTAATTATCAGCGTCCACATAAAATATTTCCGGGTCTTCTCGGCTGATTTATAGATTTTATCGACTTTAACTTCAAGTTCAGTTAATTTTTTTAATATCTCGTCCATATTTTTATATTAGCATTTTATTTTTTATTTTGTAAGTATTTCCGTGTTTTAATAATCCAAGATATGAAGCAATCTTTTCTTCTTTTTGATCCGCCAGCTGGCGGATTCTCCGGATTGAATCGTATTCGTGAGCTGACTCACGTAGCACCTCACACCAAGTATTTTCATTTTTAAAGCTCCTAGAACAACCACAGTACACGCTTTAGAATTCGGCCGTGGCAGCCCTTAGCGACCAGCAGATTCGCCTACTATCCAAAATATATATTATATTAACCTAAAAAAATTAAAAGGACCGGCTGGGAATAAACCCAAACCGGTCCAAGAACCAATCGACCAAGGGAACAAGCCCCTAGCCGACTTGCGAGAAGACCCGGCGGTTGCCGCCACCCCACCCATGCGGGCCGCCCAGAGGACCGGCATAGAAGTCCCAACCGCCGCCGTCCCAACGCGCGCCCACCAGCCAGACATTTCCGTCATTCCCGTACATCAGGAACAGGTTGGCCCAACCGTTAACCAAGAGTGGGCCTTCCTGACCGTTCTTCTGGGCTTTGACGAGTTGGTACATCTGACCCGGCGTTGTGATCCAAACGTTCTCCGGCAAGGCCGAAGCGATATCCAGTGCTTTGGCCCATCGGGTGAGTCGACTGACCTGGAGTTTAGACTGTGGTGTTCCGCTTTCGATGAGCGGGAGAATCTTGGTCTTGAAGTTGTTTCCAAGGAAGGCGATCTTCACGTCATCCTTGTTGACACCCTCTTGGCCGAGATACTCTGCCACGACGAACTTCTCGACGCTCTTTACCGCTACGGTCCGAACAGATCGGAGCAACCCTGGTACTTTCTTGAGCCAGAGCTTGAACTCCTCGAACCGTGACCGGCCGTTTTGACCGGAGCACTGTTGCCTCAGTTCCGTGAGCGGTCCCTCAAATTCAGCGAGAGAGACTTCCTTTGACATGACAACCTCCTTGGTTGTGCTAGCGGACCACCGAAATGGCAGTCATAGCCAGAAATCCTGAGTTTATCGAAGGACTTTTGGCTATGACCGCTCGCAAGCAGTATATAAAGGTATTTATTCCAAGCTTGTGAAGAACTATTCAGTTTATGCTTATATTATACACTTTCTCCACCAAAAAGTCAAATCCCCGTAAAACCTGGGTTTTATGATGTTTTTCCATCATCAATAACTTGCTTGGCTTGGCCAAATTCGAGGCGCAAGCGAGCATAGAAGTGAGCCATAGTAGAACTATGGTGAACGAGAAGCGGAGCTTGCAACGAAGAAGTTGGCCAAGAGCATTCCCGCCGAATCTTTAGGCGGGAGCGGCCAACAAGTTATTCCTCGATGCCACGTCCAAACCCAGTGCCGGCAGGAATTAGGCGACCGATGATGACATTTTCTTTGAGGCCAATCATGTTGTCTTCTTTACCAACAGTGGCTGATTCGATAAGAATTTTAGCCGTTTCTTGGAAAGAAGCGGCTGACAAGAAGCTATCGGTGGTAAGAGCTACTTTTGAAATACCCATGATAAGCTGTTCGGCAGTTGCTTCTTTCTTTTTGTTTTCTTTAGCTTTCTCGTTTTCTTCTATCAAGCGGCGCTTCTCAATAACATCGCCGACGAGAAGATCCGTGTCTCCAGCATCGACAACTTTAACCCTGGCAAACATCTGGCGGGTTATAAGCTCGACGTGTTTGTCATTTATAGAATCTCCGGTCGGGAAATATATCGATTGAACTTCACGGATAATGTATCGGCCAACGGCATCAATACTGTTGGTCATCTGGAAAAGTTCTTTGAGATCGATATGACCTTCGGACAACTGCTGGCCGCGGGCGACCATATCCCCGGCAGAGACAGAAACCGACAAATTCGGTGAAATAGAATATTCAACCTCTTCTCCGGTTTCGGCAGAAATTATGGTAATTATCCTAAACTTACCCTTGTCTTCAACGGACTTAACCTTACCGTCCATGTCGGCGATAAGCGCTTTAAACTGTGGCGGCCGAGTCTCAAATATTTCCTCAACCCTCGGCAAACCCATCGTGATGTCGGCACCGCCGGCAACACCTCCGGTATGGAAAGTTCTCATCGTCAACTGGGTTCCCGGTTCACCTATTGCCTGGGCGGTAACAATACCAACCGCCTCGCCCATTTCAACAAGTTTATTCTTAGAAAGGTCATTACCGTAACAAAGACGGCAAACACCGCGTAAGGCCTTACATTTGATAAGCGATCTTATCCTAACCGATTCGAGTTTAACTTCATCTATCTTGTGAGACGCTTCTTTATCGATGACCTTGCCTTTTTTAACAATAACATTTCCTTCGTCGTCCTTGATGTCTTCGATCACAACCCGGCCTCGAACACGGCGGCCGATTGTTTCGCCTCCGAATTTTCCGTCCTCGGCGTAAATCGTGTAGCCCTCTTTGTCTTTACAATCTTCCTCGGTCACAACCACGTCTTGAGCAACATCAACCAAGCGCCTGGTCAAATAGCCGGCGGTGGCGGTACGCAAAGCCGTATCAACCAGACCTTTTCTGGCGCCGTGAGTAGAAATGAAATATTCGAGAGGAGCCAAACCTTCTTTGAAAGAGTCTTTTACCGGCAATTCGATAAGTTCTCCGGCCGGATTGGCAAAAATTCCTCTCATACCCATCATCTGGTCAAGCACAGACCAGTTACCACGGGACTTAGAATCAACCATCATGAAAGCTGGATCGTTGGGCTGAAATTGTTTTTTAACCAAAACCGATAATTTCATCTTGGCCTCGTTCCATATCTCTATGGCTTTCGAGCGGCGTTCATACTCGGTCAAAAGTCCGTCGTCATAAAGTCCGCGGTTTTCTTCGATCATCTTATCAGCTTCTTCAATGATACCGTGTTTTTCTTTAGGCAGACGAAGATCGTTCATCCCCCATGACAAACCTGAAACGGTTGCATAGGAAAACCCGATGTCTTTAATATTGTTGAGGAAATTAACAGTGACATCTTCGCCGAACTCATCCCAAATATCAGCTTCTATCTTCTTGAGGTCAGGTTTGGTCAAAATACGATTGATGAACTTGTAACCCTTGGGTAAAGCTTTATTGAAGATCATTCTGCCGACGCTAGTCTCGATAAGTTCGCGTTTTTCTTTTGATTCATCCGGGTCGGGAATTTTTATTTTGGCCCGCAGATCGACAACATCGTTCTCATAAGCCAGGATGGCTTCATAACGGGAAGAGAATATTTTACCCGTTCCACGGCCCTTGTCATCAATGCTCGTTAAATAATAACAGCCGAAAGAAATGTCATGACTTGGAATAGCGACCGGATCGCCGGTGGCAGGTTTCAAAATTCCGTGGCTGGCCAGCATAAGACGTCTTGCCTCTTCCTGGGCTTTTTCGGTCAAAGGAAGGTGAACGGCCATTTGATCTCCGTCGAAATCGGCGTTGAAAGCAAATACCGGCATCGCAGGAATCTTGATGGCTTTTCCTTCGATAAGAGTCGGCTTAAAGGCCTGGACTGAAAGACGGTGCAAGGTCGGAGCACGGTTCAAGAGAACTAATTTGTCTTTTATCGCCTCTTCCAGAGCCGCCCAGACATCCGGTGTCTCCTGATCTATCAAGCGGTTGGCAGATTTAATATTGTGAGCTAATTCTTTGCGGATAAGGATTCCGATGACGAAAGGTTTGAAAAGTTCAAGAGCCATGTGCTTGGGCAAACCACATTCTGAAATATCGAGATGAGGACCGATGACGATGACACTCCGGCCTGAATAGTCGACGCGCTTACCGAGCAAGTTCTGCCTGAAACGTCCCTGTTTACCTTTGAGCATATCGGCCAAAGATTTAAGAGCGCGTTTCTGGCCGGTCGAAGCCGCGGTCGTAACTTGACCACGTCTCATCGAATTATCTATCAAAGCGTCAACGGCTTCCTGCAACATTCTTTTTTCATTTTTAGTGATGACCTCGGGAGCTTTAAGTTCGAGCAAATGCTTCAAACGGTTGTTACGGTTAATGACTCTGCGGTAAAGATCATTCAGGTCTGAAGTAGCATAACGTCCCCCGTCTAAAGGAACCATCGGGCGCAAAGCCGGAGGAATGACCGGCAAAGCTGTAATGATCATCCATTCGGGGCGAATACTGGAGCGGGACATTGATTTTAAGAACTTCAAACGTCGAGAAATTTTTCTCTGTTCAAGAGGATTGGTCTCGTTCTTAACCGTACCTTCCAGGTGATTTATGACCTCTTCGAGATTAACTTCTTCGAGAAGCCGTCTGACCGCTTCAGCACCGATGCCAGCTTCAAAAACTTCTCCGTATTTGACCGACAAATCGCGGTAATCAAGTTCGGACAAAACCTGGTACTTGCGGAGGTTCTTAAGATTGTTCTTCTCGCGTTCTTTAAGTTCTCTCAAAGATTCCTGTTCGCTTTCTTTCTTGGAATTTTTCATCTTCGATTTAAACTCGGATTCAACCCGTTTCATCGCTTCAGCTTTGAGGTCGTCGTTGACCTTCATGACTATGTAGCTGGCGAAGTAGATGACTCTTTCAAGTTCACTCAAAGAGACCCCGAGAACCGTAGCGATCTTTGACGGCACACCACGCAGAAACCAAATATGCGCAACCGGTGTAGCAAGTTTTATATGACCCATTCTTTCCCTTCGGACTATCGAGCGAGTTACTTCAACTCCACAACGATCGCAGATAATACCCTTGTAGCGTATCCTCTTATATTTGCCACAATAACATTCCCAGTCTTTTGAAGGACCAAAGATCGATTCAGAGAACAAACCTTCTCTTTCAGGTTTCTGGGTTCGGTAATTGATGGTTTCCGGTTTGGTAACCTCGCCGTATGACCACGACAAAATATCCTCCGGAGAAGCGATCTTAAGTTTTATGCTTGATAAATCCATTTAATATTAAAATTTAATTATTTTTCGATAAGTTCAACGTTCAAACCTAAGCCCTTTATTTCTGATACCAAAACTTTAAACGATTCCGGCAAATGCGGCGCCTTTATCTCTTCGCCGTTGACTATCGATTCGTAAGTTTTGGCCCGGCCCAGAACATCGTCTGATTTGATGGTCAGCATTTCCTGCAAAGTATGCGCCGCACCATAACCTTCGAGAGCCCACACTTCCATTTCTCCAAATCTCTGGCCGCCAAACTGGGCTTTTCCGCCCAACGGCTGCTGCGTTATCAATGAATAAGGACCGACTGAACGCATGTGCAACTTTTCTTCAACCATGTGAATAAGTTTCAAAAAGTAAGTGATGCCGACCGTACATTTCTGGGCAAAAGGCAAACCGGTCTTACCATCATATAGCTGCATCTTACCGTCTTCGGGATAACCGGCTTTTCTAAGTTCTTCTTTTATCGTCTCTTCGGTCGGACTGGCCATTGAAGGGGCGGCGACTTTGTAACCGAGTTTCTTAACAGCAATGCCGAGATGAGATTCTAAAACCTGACCGATATTCATACGGGAAATAATACCGAGCGGACTCAACACAATATCAACCGGCGTACCATCGGCTAAGAACGGCATATCCTCTTCGGGCAAGATCACCGAGATAACACCTTTGTTCCCGTGTCTTCCGGCCAATTTGTCGCCGACCTGAACTTTTCTAAGTTCAGCTACCGAGACCTGTATTCTTTTGATGACTCCGGCATCCAGTTTGTCACCACTTTCTCTCGAGAAAACTTTAACTCCGACTACGCGGCCTTCCTTGCCATAATCAAGACGGAGAGAGGTATCTTTAACATCCCGGGATTTTTCACCGAATATGGCACGCAACAAACGCTCCTCGGCAGTAAGGTCGGACTCTCCTTTGGGAGAAATCTTACCGACCAAAATATCTTGAGAACGGACTTCCGCACCGATACGGACAATACCTTCGGGGTCAAGATCATTTAATCTTTCGGCTGCAACATTGGGAATATCATAGGTCGTAACTTCCGGCCCGAGTTTTGTCTCACGGACGTCTGTAACGTAATCCTCGATATGAATCGAAGAATAGACATCCTCCTTAACTAATTTTTCAGACAAAACTATGGCGTCCTCGAAATTACAGCCCTCAAACGACATGAAAGCAACAACAATATTTCTTCCTAAGGCCAGCTCGCCGCCGTCAGTCGAAGGACCGTCGGCAATGACCTGTCCTTTTTTGATCTTGTCCCCTTTTGAAACAAGCGGACGCTGGTTCAAGCAAGTAAAGGCGTTAGACCTGACGAATTTAAGCATGTCGAAATTATATTCCTTGCCTTTGTCGGTTTTGAGTACGATATGTGCCGCGTCGGATTCTTTTATAGTTCCTGCTTCAGGTGCCACCACGACCATTCCCGAATCGATCGCGATCTTAGCTTCGAGACCGGTACCGACATAAGGAGATTCCGGTTTGATCAAAGGCACGGCTTGGCGCTGCATGTTCGATCCCATCAGTGCACGGTTAGCATCGTCGTGCTCGAGGAACGGAATAAGGGAGGTCGCGACCGAAAATTGCTGTCTCGGCGAGACATCGACGTAATTAACTTCAGACGGCACAACCGTACCCGGTTCTCCCTTTACTCTGGCCATTATCTTATCCCCTACCAGACGACCATTCTTATCTACCTGAACACCAGCTTGAGCAATGATGTATCTTTCTTCTTCAACCGCATCCATATAAACGACATCGTCCGTAACTTTGCCGTTAGCGACCTTGCGATAAGGAGTGAGAATAAAACCGAGTGGAGATATTTTTGCAAACAACGCCAAATGCCCGACCAAACCGATGTTGGGTCCTTCGGGAGTTTCTATCGGACAAATACGGCCATAGTGAG
The DNA here is from genome assembly GCA_964513645.1 of uncultured Candidatus Saccharibacteria bacterium. GTDB lineage: Bacteria > Patescibacteriota > Minisyncoccia > 2-02-FULL-40-12 > GWA2-44-9 > 2-01-FULL-39-28. Next base: position 6,365 of record CAZENF010000003.1, on the reverse strand, counting down.
AAGGGTGAACGTCACGAACATCGAAACTTGCCCTTTCTCTCTGAAGACCGCCGGGACCCAGAGCAGACAAACGTCTTTTGTGCTCGAGTTCAGATAAGGGATTATGCTGGTCCATGAACTGCGACAGCTGTCCTGAAGCGAAAAATTCTTTTATCGCTGCGACAAAAGGACGTGAATTTATTAATTGCGACGGCATAACAGTGGCCAGATCAGAAGTCGACATACGGTCTTTAATGTTCCGCTCCATTCTGGCAAAAGCTATTCGCAAGCGGTCCTGAAGCAATTCACCAAGAGTCTTAACTCTCCGATTGCCAAGGTGGTCGATATTGTCCGGCCCTGAACTCGGATCATTGTTGAGACGAATTATTTCTTTAAGAACCATCACGATGTCCTCGGCCTTCAAAACCCTGTTCTCTTCAATATTAATATCCAAATTTTTATTGAACCTCTTGTTCATCCTGAAACGTCCGACTCTGGAAAGATCGTATCTGGCAAAAAGCGAGAACATGTTATGTATCATCTGCTTGGCGTTATCGACGGTAGCCGGGTCACCGGGTCTTATCCTTTTATAAAGCTCGATAAGGCCTTCGTCCTGGTTGGACGACGGGTCCTGAAGAATGGTAGCCAAAATATATTTCGTGTTCGGGTCTGTATCGACATCTTCGAAAAGTTTCTTTATCTCATCATCTTTGACAATACCAAAAGCTCGCAGCAAAGCGGTGGCGGCTATTTTTCTTTTGCGGTCTATTCTGACGGAAATAACGCCGTTGTGCTCGGTTTCAAATTCAAGCCAGGCGCCGCGGGAGGGAATAAGCTTAGCACTGAAAAGTTTTTTGTAGCGGCCAGACCGAGAAAGGGAAAAGAAAACGCCCGGACTTCTGATAAGTTGAGAAATAACCACCCTCTCGACACCGTTTATAATGAAAGTGCCGCGCGGGGTCATCAGAGGAAAATCAGCCAAAAATAATTCCTGTTCCTGTTGCTTGCCGCTTCTTTTATTTTTTAACCCGACTTTTATTTTGAGCGGGGCTTCATAGGTAACATTTTTCTCGATCGAAGTGCGTTCATTATATTTCGGTTCGTCTAATTTAAAATCTAAAAATCTTAATTCAAGTTCTTTATTGGTCCAGTCTTCTACCGGAGAAGCATCCTTAAGGAGTTCTTTCAAACCGACATCCCAGAACCATTTATAAGAGTCCAACTGAACTTGAACAAGGCTCGGAGCTTCATAAACGTCGACAGGATATTTTGAAAATATTTTGCGGATTTTGCGGTTCATTTGTTGGGTTTAAAATTATGACTGCCCCGATACCAAAGTATCGAGGGTGTCGATTTTTTTAAAAAATCGACACAAAAGAAAACTCCTCCGAATAGGTTTCACGGGTCGCTTATTATTTAATTAAATTAAAAATCCAGCCAAAATTGGATTTAAATTACTGAATCACCTCTTTTCAAAAGAAAAGGAGTAGTTTAGTAACTCAAGCCCTAAGAGCAGAGCTTATGGTCTTAAGGATCATCGAAGAAACGGCTTCAGACCTCAATTTTCCCCGTATTTCCATGCTTTTTAAGGACAACCTTTCTATTGTATTCTTCTTCAATAATTTGTCAATAGAACTTATCAACATATTATCAAGTTTTTGATCAATAGTCAAGGTTTCCCTATCTACCACCAGGTGGTCTCTAAGTTTTATTATTAAGCAGTTGGGGTTCTTTATTTTTATAATTAATTCCATTTTAATTTAAATCTTAGCAGCTGTTCCAGAATTATCTTCTTGTCATTATATAGTATTTGGCCCATGGGAATCAGCTGGAGACTTTCTTGTCCGGAATAATTACTAAATTTTGTAAGCCAACCTTTTCCGGCTTGCGGAAGAAGCATTATATTCCAAAAGGCAAGAATTGTCAGACCTAACATTAAAGCATATTTCAAACTATTTCTTGCAAACAAATAAAACAACGCTACTCCGTAAGTAAGGATCGGTAAAATTGAAATTTCCCGTCTGGCCCCAAAAGAACCGTTGGTACCTCCATACCAATCGGATAAGGTGCTGTTTATATAAAAAGATAAAAGTAAGATAAGTAAACAAAGCACGATTAAATTTTTATCTTCATGACCATATCTTAATAAAAAAACATGAATAAGAAGACCCGCAATTCCGATGATAAATATAGGGTGCCAGATAATCATCCCGTGAGAAGGATTAAATAAAAAATTAAAAAAATCGGGCTTAAAAACAGATAAGTGAGTGTTGCTTGGCGGTTGTAAAATATATTTGCCATAAATTATTTTCCAACCCAAAATTTGAATCGCAAATAAACTTAGAAATCCTAACCCTAAACAAAGAATATATTCTATCTGTTTTAGAATTTTATTTTTATCCAAATATTTAATGACGTCTATTATAACAACAAGTCCTATGATAATATCTTGCCACCGGACAATAGAAACTAATCCTAATAATAAACCTATAGTTATCCATTTTTTGAAATTATTATTATTCAGATTTTTATACCAATAAAAAATAAAAAGAGAATTTACGAAAAATGCCATAGCATGGCTCATTAAAGGCTCATAGGTCATAAAATATATCAAAGGAGAACTAAGCCAAGTAATTATGTTGATAGCCGCTATTTCTTTCTTTTTCAAAGAATTACCCAATATGTCAACAAGAAAATAATATAAAAACAATAAACCCAAAATTCCATAGAATATAGATCCTAAATTTAATGATAGCTGGTATTGAAGGCCATAACCGGGTAGCGGCGTATCGGGCAGGTTTAAAAGTTTAGAAAAAAACCAAGCTAAAAACATAACCGGTAACCACAGGATACTGGAACCTATGGGGAAGGGGTTAGGAAATCTGTCTGTAATTGTTGGGTGGATATAAAAACTATCCTGCTGAGCGTTGAAAGTTAATTTATAAAAATCACTTTCGTTTTTAAAGTTCAAATCATGGTCAAACCAGGAAGAGCGTAACCAACTGTAATAATTAAATCCGTCTCCATATATTTTCCAGTCCGGCCTAAGCCAATATAACAACAGAAGGAGAGTGATAGATATGAACCCGACGAACAAAAAAAGTTCCTTAAAATTTATATTTTTCATAATCTAACTGAATCTTCTCATACTTTGAACAACTCCTAAACCGGCCATTATCGAGAAAAAGTTACTGCCGCCCGAACTTAAAAAAGGGAACGGCAAGCCCGTTACCGGTAATAAACCGATATTAACCCCGATACTGACAAAAAGATGTGAAAATATGAAAACTGCAATCCCGACACAGAAAAGTTTGCTGAAATTAGAAAAAGCCGCCGAACCTACGGACATTACGCGATATAAAAGAAATAGCATCAGACCAGTTATCAAAAATACTCCGGCCATACCGAACTGTTCCGCCATAGCAGCAAAGATAAAATCATTATGCGGTTCCGGCAAAAAACCTAAATTGGCCTGCGATCCTTTACCCAAACCTTTGCCGAACCAAAAACCCGAACCGATGGCTATTTTTGACTGGATAAGATTGTAACCGCTCCCCCGCGGATCCTGGCCCTGGTCAAGAAAAGATATGACCCTGACCTTTTGATAGGGCTTTAAGATGAACAGCCAGGAAACACAGACCAAAACAATGGCCAGAAGAAAAATAATAAGAAAATGTTTCTTGTTCATACCGGCCGCGATAAGCAGACTGAACCATATAAAACTAAGGATAGTAGCCGAGCCAAGGTCAGGCTGTTTGATTATCAGGATAGCCGGAACAACAAAATACAAACTTGCGGCGACCACATGGCTGAACTGATAAATATAAACGTGTTTTTTTGAAAAATATTTAGCCATCAGAACTATCAGACAGAGTTTTGTAAGTTCTGCGGGTTCAAAGGTAAATCCGCCAAAGGTCAGCCACGCATTTGTTCCTCGGATAGATCTCGAAACAAAAGTTAATGCCAAGAGAAAAAGAGAAAGAGTATAAAGTAAGGTAACCGGGAGAGAATAATTTTTTAAATAACGGTAATTAAAAAACGACAATATTATCATTATCGAAAGACCTATCGCCACCAGAATAACTTGTTTCCCGAACAAGTTATCACCGCCGCCTGAAATGCCGTACATATTAACTAAGCTGAAGATGGATATGGCCAGGACCGTAAAAAACAAAGGGCGGTCTATCTCCTGAAAATACAACCTTAGAGTCCTTAATAATTTTGATACATTCATAAATAAAAAACCTATTATCCAAGATAAATTACAATAGAATCAAAAGAGATGCAATCATCTAAGAGACGGCTAATATTGTTGGAATTTTTGAACGGTAGAGCCGTAGGCCTTAATGAAGTTTGAGTTTAAAAATAAATTTGTCGTCGGAAATATTTCTATTTTTTCAATCTTATCCCGGATAGTGAAGGGCCAAGTAACCTTGAAAGCCCTGACCGTTCCGGCGAGAAAGGTCCTAATATCCGAATGATTAACAGCGGTCACATCATTGTCTGAATTATAAAGAACAACATCTACGTCCGCCTGCTCAAAATCAAAATCAGAATCATTCAAGATCGTAGCATCAAGAGCCGTTCCGCCGTCGTTTAATTTGGTATATTTTTTGTCTTTTATGACAAAGTTCATTCCGGATAAAGAATCGAGTTTCTGCCAAACAGCGCTTAATACTTTAAAATCAGTTTTTTGAATATCCTTGTCGGTTAGAACATTCGTAATGACCAGGTGTTTTGTTTCACCGGGCAAGATATAGAACATCCCGCTCTGGCTGGCCAGGACATTATCAGCAGAGCCCAGGAAACTAAGTTTATAGTCAACTTCAGAGGCGCCGAATTGAGCATGAGGATTCTGTATTTCGGCAATAAAATCGTAGTTCCGAGTACCGGTTTTTATTAATTTAGTATTTATTACTTTAGGCGGATCAAGTTTTGGCTCACAGTATGTACCGCAGGCGGCCAAGCCACAATCTACCCCCTCTTCCTGGCCGTTCTTTATTCCATCAGTACATGTCGGAGTCGGGGTTGTCACCTTCTTAAATCCGAGACCGGTCAGGCCAAAAATTGCCAAAAAAATAACACCGATCACTACCCTTCTTATCAAACGTGACGATAAATGCATATCCAAATTATAACCATTATCGGATAAATAAAAAAGACCCGGTTCAACGGATCTTATGCTTTCGAAACACTTTCGACCTGAACTATCATTCTTATCGCTCTAAGATATCTCATCTCATTCTCATCAGACACATTTACCCTTGCGCCTACCGCGAGCTGGTTCTTGGGGTCAGTAACAAAAACCAAATCTGAACCAAGGATGCCAAGCTGCATCAATCTTCTTCTAATCTCGTTTAAGGCCGTGTTTCTCTGGAAACGCACATCTAGCTGCGGCATCAATCTCATCCATGCTTTAATCAGCTTGTATATTCTAATATTTTAAAAATATTTGTCAATATATCCACATATCCACGCAAAAAAAGAGCATCCCTTTCGGTCATTGTAGGGCGACTACCTACTTTCGCCGGATAAGTCCGACTATCATGGGCCATGAGAGATTTCACTTCTGAGTTCGGAATGGGATCAGGTGGAGCACTCTCGGCATAGTCACCTTACAATAAACACAAGGCAAATGCTCTTTTATTTTTCGTCCCGACTTACATTAAACTTTATCAAGAAGTCGAGGATCCTCGATTGTTTCCAATCTGGACAACTTCTGAAAAGAGGGAAATTCTTTTTGAATTTCCCAATGTTTGGACCCATTTAAGCTGGGTGGAGCGGGCGGCAGGATTTGAACCCGCGACTTCCCCGCCAGAGGCGGGACACTCTACCAGACTGAGTTACGCCCACCCTCTTTTCAGAAGCTACGAAATTTGGCGGCACCCCAAGATAGGCGGTCCGAAAGCTTATTTCAAGCGAGCCCTCCTCGCCCCTCTTGGCATGCCACCAAAAAATATGTTAGCCCCGACGTAAAGTCGGGATCCTCGATTGAGGAAGCCCAATCGGGACGAATTTCAAATGATCAAAACAAGAAATTGTGTGGCCATTACTCGACGATCTATTAGTAATTCTCGACTAAACACATTACTGTGCTTACATCTGAATCCTATCAACGTCGTAATCTACAACGGATCTGTGATACTTAATCTTGAAGCCTGCTTCGCGCTTATATGCTTTCAGCGCTTATCAGAACCGAACATAGCTACTGAGCACTGCCCTTGGCAGGACAGCTCATAGACCAGAGGTTCGTTCATCCCGGTCCTCTCGTACTAAGGACAACCCTTCTCAAGTATCAACGCCCGCACCAGATATGGACCAACCTGTCTCACGACGGTTTGAACCCAGCTCGCGTACCTTTTTAATTGGCGAACAGCCAAACCCTT